>CACAUA010000001.1 GCA_902535625.1 uncultured Pelagibacteraceae bacterium
TTTTTTTCTATCTTTTTTAGGAATTGCTTTTTGAGGATTGTTTCCTTTTTCAGGCATTGGCATTATATCGTTTTCTCCCAATAACCTTGCAACTCTTGTTGTTGGCTGAGCTCCTTGACCTAACCAATATTTAATTCGCTCGGAATCTAAGCCAATTCTTTCCTTTTTATCCTTCGGTAATAACGGATTATAAAAACCTAATTTTTCTATAAACCTTCCGTCTCTTGGAAATCTACTATCAGCCACAACAATTTTATATACTGGCCTTTTTTTAGTACCTCCCATTGATAGTCTCATTTTTAACATTACTTATATCTCCTTTATTTTAATTGATTAAATAGTTCAGGCGGGATCCCTTTATCCGCCATTCCTTTCATGTTTCCTTTAGACATTTTTTTCATCATTTCTGACATCATCTTAAATTGTTTTAACAACTTATTGATAGTGGCAATGTCTGTACCTGAGCCATTAGCAATTCTTTTTTTTCTTGATCCATTTATAATTTTAGGATTTTCTCTTTCTTGCTTTGTCATTGATAAAATAACTGCTTCATTTTGAGTTATAATTTTTTCATCTATTCCTGATTGGTCCATTTGTGATTTAATTTTTGAAACTCCAGGGAGAAATGACATTATGCCTTCTATTCCACCCATCTTTTTCATTTGACGTAATTGAGAAAGATAATCTTCCATCGAGAATTGACCTTTTTTAAGTTTCTCTTCTGTTTTCTTTAAATTTTCTTGATCTAAATCTTCTGAAGCTTTTTCAACTAAGGAAACGATATCTCCCATTCCCAAAATTCTATTTGCAATTCGATCAGGATGGAAAACTTCAAAATTCTCAATTTTTTCTCCAACACCAAGAAACTTTATGGGTACTTCAGCAACATATTTCATACTCAATGCTGCTCCACCTCTTCCATCTCCATCTGCTCTTGTAAGTATAATGCCGCTCAAATTTACTGTATTTTTAAATTCCTTGGCTACATTAGCAGCAACTTGACCTGTTAGAGAATCTGCTACTAGTATAGTTTCTGCAGGATTAATAATAGTTTCAATTTGTTTGATTTCATTCATCATTTGAAAATCTATTTGTGTTCTTCCAGCGGTATCAAATAAAACTACTTCACAACCATTTAAATTTGCAGCACTTAAAGCTCTTCTACAAATATCAGCTGGAAGCTGGCCCTCTATAATTGGCAAAGTTTCAATATTATTTTGTTCACCCAAAAGTCTCAATTGCTCTTGCGCGGCAGGTCTGTAAACGTCTAAACTAGCCATCATTACTTTTTTCTTATTATTTTTTTCTAAAAATTTTGCTAATTTTGAGGTTGTTGTGGTTTTTCCTGAACCTTGCAATCCAACTAACATGATTGGAACTGGAGGGACAGCATTAAGGGAGATTTCAGAATTCTTATCACCTAAAAAAGATACTATTTCGTCATAAACGATTTTTACAACCATATCCCCGGGAGAAGTTGATCTTATAATTTCCTGACCTAGCGCTTTGGGCTTAACTCTACTAATAAACTCCTTAACTACGTCTAATGAAACATCGGCTTCTAACAAAGCCAACCTTATACCTTTTAAACCCTCGTCAACTTGCTTTTCATCAAGAGAAGGAGCTTTTTTTAATGAAGAAAAAATTTCTTCAAATTTATTAGTTAAATTTTCAAACATAATTTCGCACAGCAAGTATCGCACCAGTGGGCGAACCCTCGCTGACTGGTGTCGATCTCTTTGTTTCCAAAGACACCGCAAATTGCTGTATTTTGCGGAAGTGCGCGTAAATTATATTAGAGGTTCAAAAAGTCAATAAATAAGTTAAGTATTATTTATATGGAATTTGAAGCATTTAAAATGGATGGATTAGGTAACGACTTTGTTATTATTGATCAGAGGATAAATAGTTTAAACTTATCAAATGACCAAATCTTAAAAATTTGTGACAGAGATTTCATAGGGTGCGATCAGTTGATCTACATAAACAAAAGTCAAAAAGCTGATGCTGATGTTGCTTTTTTTAACTCGGATGGAAGCCGCTCAGATGCATGTGGAAATGGAACTAGATGTGTTGCTTATTTACTAAGTATTGAAAAAAATAAAAAAGAAATTGAAATTTTGGTATCCTCAAAAATATTAAAATCTAAAGTTCTTAATAATAAAGATGTTGAAACGATAATTGGAACTCCAAATTTAGAGTGGAACAAAATTCCTTTAAGTAAAAATCTTGATACTAAAAATCTATCACTTGGTATGATTGATATTGACGGAAATAAAATTAATGGTGGTATTGCAGTGAATGTTGGTAACCCTCATGTAGTATATTTTTGTGAGGATATAGAAAAAATAAATTTAAAAAAATATGGACCATTAATAGAAAATCATGAAGTTTTCCCTGAAAAATGTAATGTCACAATAGCTCAAAAAATTAGTGAACAACATTACAAAATTAAAGTTTGGGAGAGGGGTGCAGGTTTAACAAAAGCTTGCGGGACTGCAGCATGTGCAACAGCAGTCGCAGCTAATTTAAATCAACTACAAAACAGTAATTCAAAAATAGAATTTTCAACAGGAATTTTAAATATTCAAATTGATAATGAATTAAATATAAAAATGAGAGGTCCTGTGTCTGAAATTGAAAAGATTAATATCAAAATATAATGGGTATTTTTGAAAAATTTAAAATCGGATTTAAAAGAAGTGCAAGCAATATAGCATCAGGCCTTAAAGAAATAATAGTTAAGAAAGAAATTGACGATGCAACTCTTGATAAAATAGAAGAATTCTTGATCGGCTCAGATGTGGGCATAGATGCAGCATCAGAGATAAAATCTATAATTGCTCAAAAAAAGATTGATCCTAAAAATGATCCAATCAAGGAAGTTTTCGAAATACTAAATAATTATATTTTAGAACTAATGACACCCCTAGAAAAAAAAGATTTTTTTTTAAAAAAGGAAAAGACAAATATAATACTAGTTTCAGGTGTTAATGGAGTTGGTAAGACAACTACTATTGGAAAATTAGGAAAAATATTTATACAAAATAATAATAAAGTTCTTTTTTCAGCATGCGATACATTTAGAGCAGCTGCTATTGATCAATTAGAAGAATGGGCTAACAGGGTTGATGCTAAAATTGTAAAATCAGATCCTGGTTCTGATCCGGCTTCAGTTGCTTTTAAAGCAATGGAAATAGCTCAAAGTCAAAACATAAATCAAGTAATAGTAGACACGGCAGGAAGATTACAAAATAAAAAGAATTTAATGGATGAATTAAAAAAAATAGGGAATGTAATTAAAAAAAGTGATGAAACAGCACCTCACGAGGTTATCTTAGTTTTAGATGCAACATCGGGACAAAATATAATTAATCAACTCGAAGAATTTAATAAATTACTTCCAATCACAGGCATCATAATGACAAAACTTGATGGAACTGCAAAAGGTGGAATATTAATTGCGATTTCAAAGAAATATAAAGTACCTATTGTTGGTCTCGGGCTTGGAGAAAAAGAGGATGACTTACAAATATTTGAAGCTGAGAAGTTTGCAAGTGCATTTACCCAAGTTAATTAAGCAAATTTTTAGAAATTAAAGGTTTATAAATGTTGCACTCAAAATTATTTTTTAGAGATTTATAACCACAGTTTTCAGCATAAGAAGAGATTATAAAATTTAATTTGCCAGAGGTATTAGCAATTTCTAGCTTATTATTTTTTATGTCATATTTTAAATTTTCATAAAAATTTTTTTTTGCACTTATCAAAATTAAAGTGTTGTTGTCATTTAATAAATAGTAAGCAAAATCCTCTGGGAAAAGTGGGTAATTATATTTTTTTGAAATTTTTTTTACTTTTTTTGGAAACCAGTCATATGAAATCAAAGGGTAATCTTTATTTAAATTTTTATCATATAAGTATAAGTCCTGTGGAAAATCATTGATATAATTAGAAAATTCTCCCTTTGCTAAAATAGCTTTCTTCCGTGTTTTAAAATATAGAGTGAACTCGCTATTGTAAGAGTTCATTTTTCCAATATGGAAATAATTGTTATCATAGTACTCATTATTTATTTCTGAACTAAGTTTTGTTGGCAATATTAATAAAAAAAGTAATAAAAGAAATTTAAACATATCTAAAATTATAATTTAAAAGTGATGTGGATTTGTTTAAATTATGTCTTAATTTAAACTTTTTATAAAATTATCGATTGATTGAATTAAACCTTTATTAAATTCCATCATATGATCATCGTTGTCATTAAAATAATTTGACTTAACTCCACCATATTTATTAAATATTTCTTCACCCATATAAAATGGCACAATATTATCCTTTTTTCCGTGCATCACATGCATGGGAAACTTTATTTTGTTAATTTTTTCAATGGATTTGTATTTATCTTTTAAAATAATTTTTGCAGGAAGATATGGGTAATATTTTTGTGCCAAAATCTCCATGGATGTAAATGGGGACTCTAATATTATACCTGCAAATAAATTCTTACTTGCGGTCTCTATTGCTACAGCAGTGCCAAGAGACTCTCCATAGAGAACAATATCTTTATCTTCTATATTGTTTTGATTAAGCCATTCCTTGGCTTTAATTGCATCTTTGTAAAGTCCAATTTCTGTTGGTTTGCCTTTGTTTCCACTAAAGCCTCTATATGCAAAAATTAAATAGTTTAAATCTAAATCTGCAAACTCATTTAGTTTATAAATTCTATTATCTAATTTTCCAGCATTTCCGTGAAAAAAAAGCAAAGTTTTAGAGTTATTATTTTTTTTGTAATACCATCCAACTAGATCATTATCAGATTGAATAGTTACTTTTTCGATTTTGTGAGATAGAGGTCCCTCATCTAAATAATTATTTTCTCCAGGATGGTATAATAATTTTCTTTGATAAAAATAAACTATTAGAGAAACTACAAAGTAAATAATAAAAATATAAAACAGAATTTTTGCAAATAACATTTTAGGCTTTAATTTCATTTTTACTTTTTCTTCTTACCAAATAAATACCAAAAAACACAAATATGGTACCTATTAAATGATAATTTTCCAAAATCTCTGAAAAAAATATTATTCCATAAAAAGCTCCATAAATTGTATAGAGGTATAGCGTGAAACCAGTTGTTGATGGTCCTAAATATTTAATAGTTAATGTGTATAGTGAGAAAGCGATTATACCTGGAGAAATTGCTGCAAACAAAATCCAATAATAAAATTCTTCATTAAATAAAGTTTTTTCAAAATAAAAATGCTCTATAAAATAAAAAGGCAAAATAGATAAAAAACCAAAGAAAGATATAATTGTTAGTCTTGGAAAAAATTTAAGTTCTGAATTCCATTGAAAAAGCATAACTGTATAAATTGCCCAGCCTAATGCTGCTCCTAACATCCAAAAATCTCCAGAAGCAAATTTTAATTCAAGAAGTAAATTGATATCGCCCTTTAAAATTACAGCAAACACTCCAACTAGACAAAAAAGTAAGCCAATAAATTGGAAAATATTTATCTTATCTTTAAAAAGAAAATATGAGATTAAAATTATAAATATTGGTGAAGAAGTATAAAGAATTCCCATATTAACAATGGTTGTAGATGAACCAGCCATATATGGAAATATTCCACAAACACCACATCCCATCAAACCTAGAAAAAAACTTCTTTTACTCTCTTTTTTAATAGTCTGAAAATTATCAACTAAATACTTATAATTTAGGACGAATAAAATAATGAAAAAAATAAACCATCTCCAAAAAGATAAAGATATGGGAGGAACATCATCAACACCACCTCTTGCTACAATTAAATTACTAGCCATAAAAAGTGGCTGAAATAATAATAGAAAATATCCGATAAAATTTTTATTCATTTTTATTTAATATTAAAAAAAATAAGTAACTTAAAATGCATAAAAATAAAAAAATTGAAAAAGAAATTTGATAGCTCATTGTAATAGTAGCACCTAAATTTCTGGAAAAATCTATTATTAAACCAATTATCCATTGTACAAAAAAAGTACCAGAAAATAAAAATACATTGAATGAAGTTAAAGATTTTCCTGCTAGTTTAGTAGGAAAATTTAATGCTATTGCTGGTTGGGTTAAAGAAATTACTATTGATGATAAAATATAAAGAGTGAACATGGTTGCACCAGCTTTGTCTCCCATTATGACTATTAAAAATAAAATTATATAACTTACAGGAAGTGTAAATTTTACAATTCTCATACTGTCAATTCCCTTGGAAGATAGTTTTGGCAAAAAATATCCCCATATTAAAAAAGAAAAAAGCATAGTTACATTTATCCAAAATAAACCTGTCGCACTTTGTATTGCATCATAACCTGTTACATTTAGCATCCATGGTCCAGCCCACAATGTTTGTATTGCTTGAACGCCTCCATAATTAAAAAATGCAAGCGGTACTAAGCTAATAAAGAATTTATTTTTCCATATGTGGGAAAGATTTTGAAGATTATTATTTTGGTCTTCATCCCTCTTAGTTTCCCACGAAGGTATTAAAATTGATATTAATATTATGCTTATCAAAATTAAAGAGGCTATAATTAAAAAAATAGATCGCCAACCAATTATTGGTAATAAAATTTGAACTGGTAGAGTTGATGCAACAAATCCAAAATTTGCAACCATCAACATCCATGAATTTGCACGTTGTTGATATTTTTCTTCAAACCATACTCTATAACCAGTTAAAGGACCCATTAAACAAGCAGCAACACCTACACCAATGAAAATTCTAGAAATTAATAAACCTGCAAAACTTTTAGCAAAAGCAAATGAAATAGTTCCAATAAGAGCAATGATTAATAAATATCCGATAACTTTTTTTGGACCAAATCTATCTAATAACATACCGGTAGGAATTTGCATGAGCGAAAACCCTAGAAAATATCCTCCAGCTAAAAGTCCAAGATTTGCGGCACTTAAATTGAATTCAGTTGAAAGAGCAGGTGTTAATGTTGCGGTAATTGATCTCAGTAAATTTGATATAAAAAAGCCAAAGGCAAATACAGAAAAAATTAGAATACTTTTATTTATTTTATTGATCATTTATATTTTTTATGAAATTACAGTTCTATTATGAATAATCATTCAACAAAAGATAAAGATGCCATTTCTTCAAATGGTATGGCCGCAACATCACATCCATTAGCTACAGAAGAAGCTCTTAGAATATTACAAAAAGGTGGAAATGCAGTTGATGCAGCTATTGCAGCTTCTGTTGTTCTGTCTGTTGCAGAGCCTAATGCCACAAGTATAGGTGGAGATTGTTTTGCAATAATAAAAATGAATGGAAAAGGCCCTGTTTCATATAATGGATCAGGTATTGCTCCAGCAAAAGCGAATTTTGATTATTTCAAGGAAAAGAATATAGATAAAATTGGATTAACAAGTCCTCACGCAGTAACTATTCCTGGTGCATTAGATGCTTGGAATTCAATTCATAATGATTTTGGAAAACTCGATTTTGAGGAGTTGTTTCACAAAGGTATAGATATTGCAAAGAATGGTTTTAAAGTGACTAAAGTTGTTGCTAACGCCTGGAGCAACGTATTTAATAAATTAAACGATAACCCATATTCTAGAAAACATATGCTAAATAATGGTAAAAGTTATCAATTTAATGAGGTAAATAAAAATCCTGCACTTGGAGAGACTCTCGAAAAAATTTCAAAAAATGGAGTTAAAGAATTTTATGAAGGATCAATTGCTGAAGATTTAGTTAAAACTTTAAAAGAGTTTGGAGGCTTACATACAATTGAAGATTTCCATAAGCAAAAAACTATTAAATCAGACACTTTATCAGATAGATATAGAGATATTATCATACATCAATGTCCTCCGAGCGGACCTGGAATAACAGTTTTAATAATGATGAAGTTATTAGAAAAGTTAGGTATTGAAAAATATGATGTGAATTCATTTGAAAGATTTCATCTTGAAGCAGAAGTTACAAAGCAGGCATATAAACTTAAAGAGGAAAATATTGGTGATCCAGAATTTGTAGATTTAGATTTGAAAAAAATATTAAGTGAACAAAATATAGATAATATTTCAAAAAATATATCTATTAATGGCTGCGCAGATGTAGGAGATCTAAATATTCCAAACCATCCTGAAACAGTTTATTTAAGCGTGGTAGACAGAGATTTAAATGTAGTTTCAATAATAAATTCTGTTTGCTATGCTTTTGGATCTGGAATAACAGGTGATAAATCTGGAGTGGTTCTTCACAATAGAGGAACTAATTTTAGAGTTGAGGAAGGTCATCCTAATTGTATTCAGGGATTAAAAAGACCACTACATACCATAATTCCTGGAATAGTTATGAACAACAAAGGAGAATGTGAATTATCTTATGGAGTAATGGGGGGACAATATCAACCTGTTGGACAAGTTCATGTTTTAAATAGCATTATTGATTATAACTTAACTCCTCAACAAGCCATTTCATTTCCTAGAGCTTTCCATTTCAATAACATTTATAAATTAGAGAAAAGTATTGATGAAAAAATTTTTAATAATTTAAAAGAAGTCGGTCATAATGTTGAGTATATAGATGGTACTCATGGAGGTGGACAAGCAATTCAAATAGATAGAGAAAAAGGAAATTTAGTTGGCGGTTCAGATCCAAGAAAAGATGGATACGCAAAAGGTTATTAATTTAAATGAACTCTAGAATTGTTAGAAATATTATAGAAACACAAAATGATAATCGAATTGCAATAACATCTGAAAGTAGTTCTCCACTAAAATTTGTTGATTTAAAATCATTAATAGAAAGAATTTCAAAACAATTATCAGGTAATGGTATTAATAATAAAGATCGTGCAGCAATAGTTTTGCCAAACGGTCCTTACATGGCAACTAGTTTTTTGGCGATTTCAAGCTACATGTCTGCTGCACCTTTAAACCCTAACTATAAATCTGAAGAATTCGAATTTTACCTAGAGGATTTAAAACCAAAGATAGTGATTGTAGAGAAAAATTCTAAAAATCCAGTAGTAGAAGTCGCAAATAAATTAAAAATTCCTGTTTGCGAAATAAAATCAGACGGAAATACTTTAAGCGGAGATTTCAATCTTTTTGAAAAAAGCAGTGATTATGTTTTGCCAGGCGAAGATCATGAAGCTCTTGTGCTGCATACTTCGGGCACTACATCAAGACCTAAGATTGTTCCATTAACAAATAAAAATATTTTTTCTTCAGCAGATAATATCTCCAAAAGTCTTAATTTAACTGATAAAGATCATTGTCTAAATATTATGCCATTATTTCATATACATGGCTTAATTGCAGTTCTTGCAGCCTCTATGAAGGTAGGGGCATCTGTATGTGCAAGTAGTGGATTTAATGCATTAAAATTTTTAGATAATGCAAAAAGAGAGAAAATAACTTGGTATTCTGGAGTACCAACAATGCATCAAGCAATATTGATGAGAGCAGATAAAAATCTAGAAACTGCTAAACAATTAAATCTTAGATTTTTAAGATCATCATCAGCATCTCTACCTCCAGCTGTATTTGAAAAACTAAATGAGGTATTTAATTGTCCAGTAATAGAAGCATATGGGATGACGGAAGCTACTCATCAAATGACCTCAAATCCTTTACCGCCTAAGTCCCAAAAACCTGGCTTTGTAGGAATTCCTGCTGGGCCAGAAGTTTGTATTATGGATACTAATAACAAGATTTTAAATCAAGGAGAAGAGGGAGAAGTTTGCATTAGGGGTGAAAATGTTACTTCCGGATATGAAAATAATCCAGATGCAAATAAAAATAGCTTTTCAAATGGTTGGTTTAGAACAGGAGATCAGGGATATTTTGATAAAGATGGTTATCTAAAAATCTCAGGAAGATTGAAGGAAATAATTAATAAAGGTGGTGAAAAGATTTCACCTTTAGAAGTCGATAACATTCTTATGGATCATCCAAATATTGAGCAAGCTGTTTGCTTTGGATATGAAGATAAAATGCTTGGGGAAGATATAGCTACCGCAATAATCATAAAAGAGGGCATGAAGTGTACTGAAGATGATATAAAAATGTATGCAAATGAAAAACTTGCAAAATTTAAAATTCCAAAGAAAATATTTTTTGTAAATGAAATTCCTAAAGGTGCAACAGGTAAACTACAAAGAAATACTTTAGCTAAAAAGTTTGGATTAGTGAACTAATGACTAAAATTTGTATATTTGGAGCTGGGTCTATTGGTGGATTTATTGCTACAAGTTTAAAAAAAACAAACGCACAAGTCTCTTTAATTGCAAGAGGAGAACATAAAAAAGCAATAGAGCAAAATGGATTAACTTTTATAAGAGATGATAATAAAGTTAATTTTAAATTTGATGTAACAGACAATCCTAAAGATTTGGATGAACAAGATTTCATAATTATTTCTGTAAAAGCTAACGCTATTAGTAAAATTTCAGAAAGCTTAAAACCAATTATGGGTAAAAAAACTTCAATTATATGCGCCATTAATGGATTGCCTTGGTGGTACTTTCATAAAGCTAATACGGGTACCAAATTAGACAATCAAATAGTTGAAAGTGTGGATCCAGGTGGAAAAATATGGCAAACTCTAGGACCTGAAAGAGCAATTGGTTGTGTAGTTTATCCAGCTTGTCAGAT
This sequence comes from uncultured Pelagibacteraceae bacterium, assembly GCA_902535625.1. Lineage (GTDB taxonomy): Bacteria > Pseudomonadota > Alphaproteobacteria > Pelagibacterales > Pelagibacteraceae > Pelagibacter. The sequence continues at coordinate 10,670 of CACAUA010000001.1, forward strand.
ATTAGAGCCAGGTGTTATTAAACATAATGGTAATGGTGAACGATTTTCTTTAGGTGAACCAGATGGAACCAGATCAGAAAGACTAAAAATAATTTCAAGTTTATTCATAGAAGGCGGTTTAAAAGCTCCTCAGAAGAAAAATTTAAGAGACGAAATTTGGGTGAAACTATGGGGGAATTGTTCATTCAACCCAGTAAGTGCTCTAACAAATAAAACTATGGATGAAATGGGTAATGATCCTGAAACTTACAATTTAATAAAAGTTTTAATGCAGGAGTGCCAACAAGTTGGAGAAAAAATCGGAGTTAAATTCAATATATCAATTGAGGATCGAATTAAGGGTGGAGTCTCAATTATAGGACATAGACCTTCGACCGCTCAAGATTTAAATGCTGGCAAACCACTAGAAATAGATCCAATAATTGGTTCAATTATAGAAATTGCAAATAAGCTTGATTTAAATGTTCCAAAATTAAAAGAGATTAATGAAAAATTAAAGTCCAAGGCAGAAGACTTGGGTCTTTATACAAGATCAGAATTAATTGATAAATTAACAGTTTAAAAATTTAGTGAAATATCTCTATGTATTGAATTACATTTAGATACATAGATAGCTTGCTCTTTTGTTAGTTTAGACTGCAACCTTAGTCCAATTGTTTCTTTGATTGCATTATTATATTCCTCAAGTTTTGGCATTAAGTTTTCTTTAGCATTTGCTCTCCAGCTAACTTCTTTATTGAATAACTCAACAACTTCTTTTGATTTTGTTCTAATCGCCATTGGATCAAGTTCGTCTGAGTCAACCATTGATAATAAATCATCTACACTATTTAAAAATTCATCCATTCCAGAGATCTCACTCAACTTGTCAAACAATCCATCCATAATTGTAACTGATCTTTCATATACTTTTGTATTGCTTTCCATAGCTATAAAATAATCTAACTGTTTAATATCTTTTGATACTTCTTGAAGTTTTACTCCATCGTTTATGAACATTGCGAACTGATCAAGTAGATCGTAGGCTTCATCTACATTCTTTCTATATCTTTTTGTTGTTGTATTTTTAGCTTTATTTATTTTGTCGAATTCTGAATTCTTAGCTTGCCAAGTATCTGGAATTGAGTTTTGAATTTCCTCAATTTCAAGTTTTACATCCTCAATTCTTAATTCTATTTTGTTTTTCTCATCTAATTCGTCATCATCTAAATTTCTAATCTCTGCTTTATATTTTTCTATTTTTTTATTTAATTTAAGTATTTTCTTTTGCTTCTTTCTAACAGTGAAATGCAGATCCCTATAATCAACAGCATATGCATTGTATTCGACCTCAACTTTTTTTAATTTATCGACTAGAGCAAAAGTTCCTAGTGCACTATCAAAATGATCTTCTAAAATTTCCATTTTATCATCTGGCAGATTAGTTGGAGCCTCAGATTGGAATTTTAATATTGCATTTTTAATTGTCTCACCGTTTGAATCAAATCTTGCAAATTTGTACTCTTGCAAACAGTACTGTAATTTAGGATTCATTGGTGGAGGAGCAACATTCGAAGTTAAATATACTCTATTTGGTAGATAATTTACTAAGCTAGGGTATGCACCGACTATTCCCAATCCTATAAGCTGAAGAATTATAAAAGGCACAACACCTTTCCAAATATCAAGTGTTTTAACAATTTTAGGAGCTACACCTTTCAAATAAAAGAGTGCAAATCCAAATGGCGGCGTTAAGAAGGAAGTCTGCAAGTTAACACCAATCATAACTCCCAACCAAACGGCTGTGACGTTAGCCCCTGTTTCAGCTAATAATATTGGTGCAATTATTGGAACAACAACAACTGCAATTTCAATAAAGTCTAAGAAAAATCCTAGCAAGAAAATTACAATCATCACAACAACAAATTGTGTCCAAAAACCACCCGGTAAATCTTGTAAAAAGTCTCTTACTAATTCTTCTCCCCCAAAAGCTCTAAATCCTGAAGTAAGCATTGCTGCTCCTAAAAGGATAATAAATACCATTGAAGTAGTCACACAAGTTTCTGTTACAACTTCTTTTAAAACATTTTCTGTTTTAAAAGTTCTCCAAAAACTCCAACCTATTCCGTATACAAGTATGACCACAAAGAAAGCGGTTATAAAGATTGCACTTAAATCTCTTTCCTCCAAATTTTTTACATTTAATTCATAATTTGATGCAAAGAATGTAATTGGAATTAGAGATCCAATAATTAAAATTAAAGGATAGAAAGCACTTTTCTTTCCTTCATATAATCTATAACCAGCCATCAAAGTGGCACCAATTGCTCCAATTGAACCTGCTTGGTTTACAGTAGCAATACCCATTAAAATTGAACCTAATACAGCGAATATTAATGCAAGTGGTGGTATGATAATTACAACTACTCTTAACCAAAATTTTAAATCAAAATTTCCTTTAAATGGAACTGGTGGTGCAACACCTTTCTTTATTCTAGCAAAAATAAACACATAGATCATATAAAGAGCAACTAAAACAAGACCTGGTAAAAGTGCTCCTAAGAACATATCACCTGCACTTGATGAACCTACTCTAAATTCACCTGGCATATTAAATTCACCAGTTAAGGCTTTATAATCATTTTGTCTTAAGTTGTTTGCAACATCAGATGCACTTGCCAATTGGTCAGCAATAATAATTAAAACAATTGATGGAGGAATAATTTGACCTAATGTTCCTGATGAACAAACTATTCCACTAGCAAGTTGTCTGTCATACTTGTTATTTAACATTGTTGGTAACGAAATTAGTCCCATCGCAATTACAGTTGCGCCAACGATACCAGTCGTTGCTGCTAATAGAGCTCCAACAAATATAACTGAAATTCCTAAACCACCAGGAATTGGTCCAAATAATTGGCCCATTGTTATTAATAAGTCTTCAGCAATTTTTGATTTTTGAAGCATAATTCCCATGAATATAAATAAAGGAATTGCTATCAAAGTATCTGTCTCTACATCCCAGTAATTACTCCTAAAATTTGTAATACCAGCAACGAGCCATTCTATGGGTCCATCTACAGCAAAAAAGGCACTGGAGTCTCCCTCGAAGATGTAGCCAAAAAATGCAGCTAAACCAATTGCAATTATAGCTGAACCAGGAAGTGCAAAAGCAACCGGGTAACCCGATGCAAGAGCAACAATCATTATCACAACTAGAACAGCTAAAAAGAATGTTTCCATAATTTAATTTTTGACACCTTTTAAAATTTTGTGACTACTTTCCATAAAATAACTAGTAAATTGAATTAGCATCGTAACAGCAAAAACAGCTAGATAAACAGCCATCAAATATAAAAGATAAAGACCATTAGATCCTTGTTGCGTAACTTCAAAAGCTACAACAGGACCATTTATTATGCTGGCTTTTCCGTTAAGACCTAAAAATATAACTATTAATGTAAGTGGTACTCCTAGAACTGCCGATCCAACCATATTTGTCCATGCCTTCTTTTTTTCACTAAAAGAAGAATAGAGTACATCAACTCTTACGTGCCCTTCATGAATTAAGGCGTATGCACTAGCAAACAAATAAAGTGCAGCATACCAAAATCTAACTAGATCCCCTTGAAATGCTTGTTCGTATGAAAATATAAATCTTGATAATACGATTACGAATTCACTTACTACAACCAATACTGCTAGCCAAATAAAGCCAACTGATTTCGTAAAATATCCAATCACGAAAGAAATTAATATTATTGGAAAGTGAATATAAGTAATTCTGACTGGGGCTTTAACCATCAATGCTTTTACTTCAGGACTGAAGATTGCTTCCCATAATCTTTCAACAACCATAAAAGATATAACAAAGTCAGCTACGCCAACTAAAAATACTGCCCAAAATGATGATCTAACAAGATATGCTGAAAATCTTGATAAAATTTTTGAATCTTGCTCCAAAGTTTGGCTATATGTTTTAAAAACATAAAAAACGACTGCAGCAATACAAATCAAATACAATCCAATTTGCATATAACCATAATTTAAATCAGATCCCTCTAGAGCTTTTTTCTTATATCCAAACATCTCATGATGCGAAAAAATTTTTTTTATTCCTGGCCAATCACTCCAAACTGTTAAAACATTATTAATAAGAAATGCTAAAGTAAAAGCTAAAACTGAATAACTGATTATTCTAAGATATAGAGAAAGATTTGAATTTTTTGTCACCATAGTATTTTAAAATACCTAAGTAATACTCGTTTTTGTTTAAAAAAAAAGGGCCCAATTAAGGGCCCTTTAATAACTAAATTTAGTTAGATTACATTCCTAATGCTCTGTTTCTTTGAGAAATGTAAGGTGAGTCAGACAAGTTGGTCCAAGAACCAATGTCTTTTCTAGCCTGTAAGAAACTAGAGTGGATTCTCTCAGCGAGACCACTGCTTGCTCTTGTTTCCTCAAATACTTCATTAGCAGCTTTAGCAAAACCATCATAAACTTTGTCGCTAAACTTCTCTAGTTTAACACCATGATCGTTTATTAATCTTGCAAGCGCAGCACCATTTTTAGCGTTGTACTCTGACATCATAACGTCATTTTCCATCGCAGCTGCAGCTTCAATTAATAGCTGATCTGATTTTGATAAGCTTGTAAACCAAGATTTGTTAGTACCACATGCTAACATAGATCCTGGCTCGTGCATTCCAGGATAGTAGTAGTATTTAGCAGCTTCTTGGAATTTCATAGCTTCATCATTCCATGGACCTACCCACTCTGTTGCATCAATTGCACCAGAAACAAGGTTTTCGTAAATTTGTCCACCAGGAAGTGAAACTGGAGATCCTCCAAGTTTACCGATAACTTGTCCACCTAATCCAGGCATACGCATTTTAAGACCTTTGAAGTCATTAGGGCTTCTAATTTTCTTGTTAAACCATCCACCCATTTGAACTCCTGTGCTTCCACACATAAAGTTTTTTAGACCGAATTTGTCTGATAGTTCATCCCATAATTGTTGACCACCAGCAAATCTAATCCATGCGTTCATTTCAGTGTAAGTGAAACCGAAAGGTACAGCTGTAAAGTAACCCCAAGCTGGATCTTTTTTAACCCAGTAGTAGTCAGCAGCGTGATACATTTGCGAGTTACCTGAAGCAACTTCATCAAATGAGTCAAACGCTTTAACCCTCTCGTTTGCTGCATAGTAAGTGACTTGAATTCTTCCATCACTCATGTCTGTAATTCTTTGAGCAAATCTTTGCGCACCAGTTCCTAAACCTGGGAAATCTCTTCCCCATGTAGCTACCATAGAAGCTTCAATTCTTTCTTTGGCAACGGCTGGAGCAGCTAAAGATGATGCAGCTACAGCAGCAACACCAGTCGCAGCAGCAGCCTTAAAGAATTTACGTCTTGAAGGAGTTTTACCCTTCAATAGTTTTTTTTCTTTAATCATTATTTCTCCTCTTTAAGTTAATTAACTGACGCATTTAAAGCACATATGTTTCTTAGAGTCATTTTAAAAAAGTGAGGATTTTTCACTTAATTACAATCTATGATTGTAAATGTTTATGAATTATCTTTAATTATTGAATATTTTGGCATGGTTTAACATGCTTAGATCTTCAAATTGTTTGCCTATAATTTGAACTCCTAAAGGCAAATTTTTTTCGCCTTTTAAAATTGGCAGTGAAATGCAGGGCACATGTGCAAGAGACCAAATCTTATTAAATTCTGGACTCCCAGTTGTCTTAAATCCTTTGTCAGCAATTCCACAACTACTTGGCGTTATAATTGCATCAAACCTTTCAAATATACTATCTAAGTTTTTTGAGTATGTTCTCATCGCATCTAAAGCTAAAGCATAATCTTTTGCCGAATGTTTTAGTCCGTTAATAATTGCTCTCTTAATTTCTATAGAAAGTTTTCCTTTTGAAGTTTTGTAATAATGATGGAAATTTTGAGCCATCTCTGTCTCATATATAATTGTATGACAATCTATCATATCTTCAAAATATTTAGGAGCAGTCTCAACCTTTAATATTTTTTTATTATTTAAAATAAATTTGTTAAATGATTTTTTTGAAATACTGTCAACATTTCTCCAGCGTTTGGTTTTATAAAAAACAAATTTTGATTTTTTTATTTTAATTTTTTTATTAAGAAAATTAATATTTGTTGTTGTTTCATCTGCTTCGTCTTTAGCAAACAAAACTTTCGATAATAGTGCTACATCACTAATTGTTTTTCCAAATACTCCGACTTGATCTAAATTATATGATGTTTGCAAAACACCATTTCTAGAAATTAATCCATAGGTAGGTTTATAACCAACAACTCCACAATAAGAGGCTGGCCTGATTACAGATCCACCCGTTTGAGTTCCAATTGATAATGGTGCCATATCAGATGCAATAACAGCTGCAGAGCCACTGGATGAACCTCCTGGTGTTCTTGAATAATCATGTGGGTTTTTAGTTTTTGATGGCGATAAGAAAGCTAATTCACAAGTTACAGTTTTACCCATAATTATTGCTCCAGCCTTTTTTAAGAGCTCAACAATTTTAGCATCTGAATTATTCTTTTTTTTTAATTTTATTCTTGCACCATATTTTGTTGGCATTTCAGATGTTGAGATAATATCTTTAAGTGCTACTGGTAGACCATGCAAAACCCCTAAAGATTTTAATTTTTTTCTCTGATTGTCAGATTTTTTTGCATCACTTAGTAGTTTTTTTTCATTAAAATATTCCCAAGCTTGAATATTCTTATCAAATTTTTTTTTTTGATTGATATATGCTTTACAAAGTTCAACAGAAGTTAATTGTTTATTTTTAAGTTTTTTTAAAAGTTGTTTTGCTGATAAATTTAGGAGTTTCATTTATCCCTTAAACTAATTTTTCATCAGAATAAACACAACATTTCTCTGGTGGAAAATATAAATTTAATTCTCCATCTGGAATGGGTTTTTCTCTTTCTACTTTTGACTTAATTACTAAATCACCCATTTTTCCTGTAAGGAGCTTAAAATTACCAAAGTCCTCAACTCTTGTGAGTTTAATTTTAACTGTATTACTTTTTTCTTTTTCAGCCAATTCTATGAACTCGGATCTAATTCCCAGTTTAACATTTTTATCTTTTAGATTTGCCAAATTTGAATTTGTCTTAATGGTGGTATCATTAATTTTTACTTCATGATCGGAAGATACAGTTGAATGAAAAATATTCATCGCAGGAGAGCCAATAAAATAACCGACAAAAGTTGTTTTAGGTTTTTCAAATAAATCTTTTGGCAATCCAACTTGCACGATTTCACCTTGATCCATAACAATTATATTTTCTGCAAAAGTCATAGCTTCGTTTTGATCATGAGTTACATAAACCAATGTTGTTTTATATTGTTCATTGATTTCTTTTAAGTTTCTTCGAAGTCTAAATTTTAAATCTGGGTCTATAACTGTAAGAGGTTCATCCATTAAAACAGCAGCAACGTCTTCTCGAACTAAACCTCTGCCTAAAGAGATAAGTTGTTTTTGATCAGCAGTTAATTTTCTTGCTGGCGAGTTTAAAAATGAAGATAAATTTAAAGTATCTGAAACTGCTTTTACTCTTTCTTCAATTTTTTCTTTTGTAAATTCCCTGCATCTTAGTGGAAAAGCTAAATTATCATAAACAGTCATTGTATTGTAAATTACTGGGAATTGGAAAACTTGGGCAATATTTCGATCTTCTGTTTTTAAATCGGTTACAGGTGTTTCATCGAATAATATTTCACCTTTGGATGGCCTCACTAGTCCAGAAACAATGTTTAACATTGTGGTTTTTCCGCAACCAGAAGGTCCCAAAATTGCATACCGCTTGCCATTTTCCCATGTCATTGAAAACGGATTTAGGGCATATGTTGGTTTTGGATCTAGAGGATTATAAGTATGAGAAATATTAGATAAATCAATTTTAGCCATTTGTTCCTCCATATGGTGACGAAACTAATTTTTCATCTTCACCAAAAGCATAAAACTTATTTGCATTAAAATTTATTTTTACTTTCTCATGAATTTTAAAATTCATTACTTCCTCGATTAAAGCAATTATTTTTGAATTTCCTCTTTTTAGATGAAGCAATGTTTCTGAACCACTAATCTCTGCTAATTCTATTTCGAATTCTTCACCATTTTCATCAAGTTTTATTTCTGAAGCTCTAATTCCAAAATTATAATCTTTATCTTCTAAATTCTTAAAATGATTTGGAATTTCTAAAGAAATATTCTCAAAGTTCAGATTTTTTGAATTTTTTGAACCCTTCAGAACATTCATTGGTGGATCATTTGATATTTCTGCAACTTTTAAATTAGATGGATTTTCAAAAATCTCTTTGGCAGGCCCTTTTTGTAATACCTTCCCTTCATCTAAAACAATTACTTCTCCATTTAGTTCCATTACTTCTTGAGGATCTGTTGTTGAGTAAATTAAAATTGTATCTTGGGACAGTCCTTCTGAGAAAATTCTTTTAAATTCTTCTCTTAATTGTTCTCTAAGTTTGTAATCTAAATTAACTAACGGTTCGTCTAGCAACAAAATTTTTGCTTTTTTTGCAAGTGATCTTGCAAGTGCAACCCTTTGTTGCTGTCCGCCAGATAATTCCTGAATTTTTCTATTTTCAAATCCAACTAATCCAACAGTTTTTAGAGCTTCATCTACATCTTTTTTTATTTGCTCAGGACTTAGTTTTCTCTGTTCTAATGGAAAAGTTATGTTTTCATAAACATTTAAGTGAGGGTAATTAATAAATTGTTGATAAACCATAGCAACATTTCTTTCCCAAACAGGTATTTTAATAAAGTCTTTTTCCTCAAAAGAAATTGAGCCTTGATCTGGATTTAATAATCCTGCAATTGTTTTTAAAAGAGTCGTTTTGCCAGATAAAGTTCTACCTAAAATGGTATACAAATTACCTTTTTTAAAATTAAACGAGACATCGTTTAAATGAAATTGCTCATCAGGTTTATAAGAAATTTTCTCTCCAATTAAATTCATTATTTTAATGCTCCTGATAAATTTCCTTTTGATAGATATCTCTCAACTATAAATGCAACGATTATTAATGGTGCAACTGAAACCAAAGCAGATGCCGAAAGGCTCCACCATGGTGTTATTGATGAATTAAGTGCAACGACTTTTACAGGTAACAATTGTACTTCAGTAAATGTTAAAATAAACGCAAAAAAGAAATCTATCCATCCAAAAATAATACAAAACATTCCTGCAACAATTAAACCAGGTATTGAATTTGGTAAAACAACTTTATAGAAAGCTTGATAGGGATTACACCCATCGATTAATGCAGTCTCATCTAATTCTTTTGGAACTCTATTAAAAAAATCTACCATGATCCAAACAGCAATTGGCATCAATAAAACGATATACACGACCACTAGACCTAATAAACTATCAAGCAATCCTATTGTGCTTAGAAAAATAAAGAAAGGAATTGATAATACAATTGGAGGCATGATTCTTTGTGAAATGAAGAAAAAAGTAATATCGTTGTTTCTTACAAATCCTGCTTTAAAGGTAAATCTTGATAGTGCATAAGCAGCAAGAGTACCGAGAACAATACTTATTAAACTAGCAGTACAGGTTACAAAAATACTATTAAAATAAGGCTCAACAATATCTACTCCACCTTTCGCAGGAGACTTAATTAAAACTCTCCAACCCTCCAACGTTGGTTCGAAATCTAACCAAGGAATATAAGTTACTTTACTATTTACAGATTGGAAGTCTTTAAAAGATGTTGATACAGCCCACAGAAATGGCGCAACAACAAATACAGTCCAAAATGTAATAAAGAAATATTTAAGAAAAGTGTAAAGTTTGCTCATAGTTATTCTTTGATCATTAATTTGGTTAAAACTTTAGCTATTATCGTTAAACTGATAATCATTATGACAAGATAAGTGAAAGATAAGGTTGCTGCATAACCCATCTGAAATTCTCTCAATCCTTTAATATAAATATAAAAACTTGACGTCTCAGTTGCAGTACCTGGTCCTCCAGAAGTCAAAACAAATACTGTATCCATTATTTTTGAAGCTTCGATAAGTCTTATTATTATTGCTCCAATTGATATTGGAGCCATCAAAGGAAAAGTTACATAAACAAATTTTCTAAATGGACTTGCACCATCTATAGCGGCTGCCAAAAAGGGTTCTTTTGGAAGTGACAAAAGTCCAGCTAGTAATAGTAAAAACATAAACGGTGTCCATTGCCAAACCTCAACAATTATTACAGTAAACTTTGCAATAACTGGATCACTCAACCATAAAATAGGTTTTACTCCTAGTCCACCTAACAAATCATTTACAGGACCTAGTGACTCATGAAAAAATGTTCTCCAAATAACTGTCATTATTACTGGAGTTGTCATCATTGGTACTAGAAAAATTACTCTAAAAAATCTTTTAAATTTTATTTCTCTCCAAACCATCATCGCTAAAGCAAATCCGATAACATATTGAAGAATAACTGTAGTTACTGATAAAAAACTTAGCCTAAAAAAAGACTCCCAAAACCTCGGGTCATCAGTAAATAACCTTATGTAATTCGTAATGCCTATGAAGTTCATTTCTGGTGTATAACTATTCCATCCAGAAAGACTTAATCTAATAGTAAAAATAATTGGAAAAATTAAAATTCCAATAAGTACAAACAATCCTGGGAATAAAAAAACAAACTTGTGTTTAAAATTCATAATTTTTTTTTTGGATTATTTTAAAATGTGGCCGTTAAAAAACGGCCACAAGTTTACAAAATTATTGCTTATTATCTTCCATTGCTACACCAACAGCATAGGCTTTTCTTACGTTATCTTTTCCTACTCTGTTAAGTATATCTTCCCACTGTTTAGCAGCTTCGTCTAAAGCAGCTTGTGGAGATAATTGACCAGCTAATGCTTTTGCAGCAGCAGTAGCCAATGCAGCATTAAACTCAAAAGTTCCAGGAACTCTTAATGGAAATACTCTATTTTTACTTTGTTCCATTTGTGCAAGAGTATCAACATATGATTGAGCAATATCTTTATCCCAACCAATTTGTGTCCATACATCAACTTTAAAGTCGTCATTTCTAAATGGGTTTACACCAAATCTACCAATTCCAATGTCCGCTTGGTGGTTAGCTTCGTTAGCAAAGAAACATAGATAATCGAAAGCCATTTCTTTCTCTTTACTTTTCTTAGCTACTCCAACTGCCCATCCCCATACGAAGAAAGGAGCTTGGTTAAAGCCTTCATCCCAAGAGTTAGTTTTTCTGTTCCAAACTTTCATTGCTCCTGGTAACTGTGCAGCACCAACTTTATTGTTTATTGGACTATCTGGTTGCATAGCAGCAACAAATGCATCATCCCATGAAAAACTAAACAAAGTTTGTCCTCCACCAAATGATCCAATTTCATCACCTAAACCAAAATTTATTCCTCCTGGTGGAACATATTTGGTTGCTGCAACCCAATCTGTTAATGCTTCAACAAAACCTGGATTGTTAATTAGTGGTTTCATAGTTTCTAAATCAAAGAAAAAACCACCTGGTGTTTTTGGATTTTTAGAGTAAGCAGCAGATCTTGAATAGAAAGCAGCATACATCAGGTCATCTTTTTTCATAACTTCTGCTGATCCATATTCTTTCTCACCATCACCATCCCAATCCCATCCATTGAAATAAGCGGCCATTTCTCCATATTCTTTCCAAGTTGTTGGTACCTTTAACTCTTTACCAGTAGCTTCCTTATATTGTTTTTGGTACTCAGGATTATCAATTACATCTTTTCTATATTTTAGATAATGTCTGTCTCCATCAACCGGAAACTGATACATAACACCATCCCAAGATGCTACACCAATGTGAGATGGGGTAACGTCTTTCATTTGTTTCATCTCGACGTATTTCTTTGGAACTGGCTCTAAGTATCTTCTCCAATCGTTAATGAAGTTTGAAAATCCAAAAACGATGTCATATGGAGCTTGTCCAGCTTGAAATGGTACCATTGCTTTCGCATATAAGTCACCTGCTGGTGTATGAGTAACATCAACTTTTGCTCCAGTAAGTTTAGCGAACTGCTCAGCATGTAGAGCTGTTGGCTCTCCCATGACTGGTACAGCATGTGTATTAATCTTAAGCGTCTTGCCTTTATAGTTTTTCTTAGACATAGACTCGTAAGAACAATCACCAGGAATATCCCCAGTTGCTTTGATATGTGGAAACTGATCACTCCACTTATCAGCATACGCAACAGGACTAAATACCAACAAAGCTGATATTAGAGCGGTTACGCAAGTTTTTATTGTCTTCATCTTTTTTCCTCTCTTTGTTGTTAATTATGGAACTAACACTGCACGACCTTTAATCTTACCATCATTTAAATCATGTAGTGCTTTATTAGCTTCTTCAAGTTTGTATTCTTTCATTGAAAGTTTTACTAAACCTTTATCTGCTAGTTCCATTAATTCATATAATTCAGCCCATGTACCTACTAAGCTTCCAACTATACTTTTTTCTTGATCGATCATATCAATCGCCAAAACTCTTATTTCTTCTCCGTAACCTACAATATAGAAAGTCCCAGTTGCTTTGGTCATTTTAATTCCCATTGGCGTAGAACCTTTTTCACCAACAAAATCTATAACAGCCTCCGCACCTTTTCCTTTTGTAAGTTCTTTTACTTTTTCAATTTCATTACCATCTATTAAAACCCCATGGTCAGCTCCTAGTTCCATTGCATGTTCTAAAGGTGCTTTTGCTTTTTCAACAACAATAATATTTGCAGCACACATTGCTTTCATACATTGAATTGCTATATGTCCTAATCCACCAGCACCTATGATTACACAATTTTCACCTGGCAGAAGGTGTCTAGTAGCTTTTTTTACAACTCTGTAAGCAGTTAAACCTGCGTCTGAAAATGGCGCAACGTCTATTGGACCTAAAACTTTTGGAATTTTTATTAGATTTCTTACGCTAGTTTGAAGTAATTCTGAATATCCCCCGTGTTTTACATTCAAACCTGCAAAAATTGGATCTTCAGCATGCATATCGTTTCCTCTTCTACAATCTAAGCATGTTCCTCCTGTGCCAGAAACTTTAGGGTGTAAAATTACTGCATCACCTTTTTTAAATCCCGTAACATCTTTACCAACTTCCTCTATCCATCCAGCGTTCTCATGTCCCATTACCATCGGCAACAGGTCGTTATTTTGATCTGTAATGTGCTTCCAAACTCCTTCGATTATATGCAAATCAGTTCTACAAACACCTGCAGCTCCAATTTTAACAATGACATCACTTGCTTTCTCAATTTTAGGATTTGGTAACTCTTCACCTGTGACCCAAACATCCGCTTTCATTTCTGGGTCGTACTTATGTAAAACCTGTGCTTTCATTATTTTCCTCTCTAAATTTATTTTTTATAAATAAATTTTAAATTGAAATAAAAAATATGTCTAGAAAGTTAGAATAATTTTAATTACCAATTACAACTTGAGATTGTTAATTAACTTTGTTTTTGCATCCGCCTGTTTTAAAAAACTCATCAATATTATCTATAGCTAGATTAGCCATTGCGGTTCTAGTTTCTTTAGTTGCGCTACCCAAATGAGGAAGAATAAAAGCACTTTTGTGTTTAAGATATCCTGGATTTAAATTTGGTTCATTTTTGTATACATCTAGCCCAACTGCATAAACTTTTCTTCTTTCCAAAGCATCTATTAAAGCTTCATCTTCAATAATATCTCCTCTTGCAACATTGGTCACGACTGCACCTTTTGGTAATAATTCTAGTGTATCTTTATTTATTAAATTAATTGTCTCTTTAGATGCAGGACAACATACTGAAAGAACATCAGAAACTTTCATCAAATCATTTAAGCTGTCGTGGTAGGTTGCACCTTGTTCTTTTTCTTCGCTTAATTTTGAACGATTGTGATAATGAATTATCATACCTAAAGATTTAGCTATTTTTGCTATTTTTTGACCAATTCTACCCATTCCAAGTATTCCAAGTCTTGTGCCTGTTAATTGTTTTCCAATCAACATATCTGCTGACCAAACCCAGCCACCTTCTCTAGCTTTTTCAATTCCTTCAGATGCTCTTCTGCATGCACCTAATATCAACAAAACCCCAATTTCAGCAGTGGCATCAGTTAAAACATCTGGCGTGTTTGTAACTGCGATCCCTCTTTTCTTTGCGGCTTCTAAATCTATATTTCCAAAACCTACAGCAAAATTTGATATAATTTTAACACTATCAGGTAATTGATTGATTGTTTCTGCATCAAGCTTATCTGTTAGAGCTGATAAAATACCATCACAGCCCGCGCTCATCTCTATTAGCTTCTTTTGAGAGTAGAGTTCATCATTTAAATTAAAATTAGCATCAAATAATTCTTTAGCTTTATCCTCACAAGATCTTAAAAGCCTTCTCGTGATTAAAATTTTTTTCATTTTGTTTTGGATTAATTTATATCAAAAACCTTACCAGGATTCATGATATTGTTTACATCAATACTTCTTTTAATAGCTTTCATCACTGGCAAATTATCTGGATGCTCTCTTAACAGGTAATGTTTCTTTTGAAGACCAATTCCATGTTCTCCTGTAATTGTTCCCTCTAACTCTAAAGCTTTGTTAATTAGATCATCACTGTACTGTCTAATTTTTTTTTGTTTTTCCTCATCATCAGGATCATACAATATTATAGAGTGAAAATTTCCATCTCCAACATGACCAACCATTGGTGCAGTTAGACCTAACTTTTTAACTTCTTTTTCTGCCCATGAAATACACTCAACTAACTTTGAAATTGGTACGCAAACATCTGTGGAATACACTTTCATATCATGACCTAAAGCTTTTACTGAATAATAAACATCATGCCTTGCTTTCCATAGTATTTTTTGTTCTTCGGGAGAAGATGCCCATTGAAAATCACTTCCACCATTATTTTTTGATAATTCTTCTACAATTTTTATAGACTCGTTATTTGTTAGCTCACTACCATGGAATTCAAAGAATAAAGTTGGTGATGCTTTGATGTTTTCTAACTTTGAATATTTGATGCTAATTTCCATTTGATCTTTGTTTAACATTTCAATTCTTGCAATTGGAACACCATACTGAATAACTTCTTGCGCAGTCTTTACTGCTGAGTCTAAATCTGGAAAATAGCAAACTGCACTCATTATGCTCTCAGGTATTGGTGATAATCTTAATTGAACTTCTGTAATAATTCCTAAAGTTCCCTCAGATCCAATAAACAAATTAGTTAAGTTATATCCCGCAGAAGTTTTTTTAGTTCTTGCACCGGTTTTAATTATGTCTCCATTTGGTAAAACAACTGTTAAACCAGAAATAACGGTTCTCATTGTTCCATATTTAACTGCCATTGTTCCTGAAGCTGAAGTAGATGCCATTCCACCGAGTGCAGCATCCGCACCAGGATCTATTGGAAAAAATACTCCATCTTCTCTTAAATATTCATTTAATTGCTTTCTTGTTACATTTGCTTGCACTCTGCAGTCAAAATCCTCAGCATTTACACTTAAAACTTTATTCATTTTTTCTAGAGAAATCGTAATACCATTTTGATTTCCAACAACATGGCCTTCAAGAGATGTGCCGGTTCCAAATGGAACCACTGGAATTTTATGCTCGTTACAAATTTTTAGAATTTTTGAAACTTCTTCATTAGTTTCTGGAAATACAACTGCCTTCGATAATATTGGGTTATAGGTATCTTCCCCTCTTGCATAATTTGCACGAGTAGACTCCGAGGTAGAAAATCTTCCATTAAATATCTTTTTTAATTCTGCTTGGACAGTTTCGTTCATTCTTTAATAATACAAAAATATTAATTAAAAATACAGTTTATTTAGAAAGCATCTTGCCTATATTTTCTAAGGCTTGCATTATATTATCTCTAGATGCGGCAAAACTAAATCTAACGTAATCATTACAAGTTTTACCAAACGCAGTGCCAGGAACAATCGCAACTCCAGCTTCATGCATAGCTTTTTTGCAAAACTCAGATCCGTTCATGCCAGTCCCTTTTATATTAGGAAAAGCATAAAAAGCTCCTCCCGGCAAACTACACTCAACTCCCGGTAAATCATTTAATCCTTTATGAATTAAATTTCTTCTTAATGTAAATTTATCTAACATATCTTTAATTGAGTCTTCAGGACCATCTAATGCAGCTATACCAGCATATTGAGCTGCTGCGTTTACACATGATACACTATTAATCAAAAGTTTGTTTACATGTTCAACCAAATGCTCTGGCCAGTAGCTCCAACCAAGTCTCCATCCAGTCATAGAATATGCTTTACTCCAACCCTCAAGAACAATTAATCTGTCTCTTAAATTAGGATAGTTAAAGAAAGTTGGCATTTCCTTATAATCAAAAATTTGTCTACTATAAATTTCATCACTTAAAATTGTGACCTGCGGATGTTTTTCTAATTCTTTTGCTAAGTAATCAATTGCAGGCTTTTCAACAAAACTTCCAGTTGGGTTATTTGGATTAATCAAGATTAAAAGTCTAGTTTTGTCAGTTATTAAAGATAGAATTTTGTCTGGGTCAAATTTTAAATCTTTATCCTCAGTTAAGTCGTATGGCACAGCTTTTGCTCCAGAGTAGTTAATCATTGATTCATAGATTGGAAAAGCTGGAGTAGGATGAATTATCTCAACACCTGGTTCACCATAACAAGTAATTGCATAATACATTGTAGGTTTACCACCTGGCATTATTAAAACTCTATTTGGATCAATATCAGCTTTATAAAGTCTCTTGACCCATCTCGCAACAGCTTCTCGACATTCTGGAATTCCATTTGATAAAACATAACCATGATGACCATCATCTAGAGCTTTTTTTGCAGCTTCAACTACATGTTTTGGAGTTTTAAAGTCAGGTTGTCCTAGACCTAAATGAATCATAGGTTTGCCTTGTGCTTCTAATTTTTTTGCTTCTGCTAAAACAGAAAATGCACTTTCAGTTCCTAAACGATTTAATGCTTTTGCTAATTCAATCATAATTTTTCGTCGACAAACTAACTGAAAAGCAACTTCATGTCTATTTATTTAAAGTGAAAATAATAATAAAAATTATTTATAAAAAATATTTAATTTCGGTAAATTATCTTTGATCTATCTAACTCTTTTACACTTTTGCAGCCCATAAGGATCATATTTCTTCTAATTTCATCGTGCATATTTTGAAGCAGCCTCTCTACTCCTTGCTGTCCACCCGCTCCTAAACTGAACAAAAAAGCTTTACCAAAACTACAAGCAGTTGCACCTGCAGCTAAAGCCTTGAGAACATGAGTTCCCCGTCTAACACCTCCATCTAAAATTATCTCAAGTTTATCACCCACAGCATCTGAAATAGCCTTTAGTTGATCAAAAGGAGTTCTAGATCCGTCAAGTTGTCTACCTCCATGATTTGATATTATTATTGCTGTACAACCAATATCAACTGCTCTCTTTGCATCCTCTACAGACATCACACCCTTTAATGCAAAAGGTCCGTCCCATTTTTTTATACAGTATTCTGCATCTTCCCAATTCATTTGTGGATCGTACTGTTCATTAACATAGTCTATTACGGATTTTGTAATGTTAGTTCCCTTGTCAGTTTTGTGTTTAATATTTGCAAGTTCAAATTTCTTATTCGTAAAATATCTGAATAACCATCCTGGTCTCATTGCGAAATTCATTATACTTTCTAATGTGAATTTAGGAGGAGTTGTAAAACCAGTTTTGTGATCTCTTTCTCTATTTCCTGCAACCAAAGTATCAACTGTTAAGCATAATCCGTCAAAGTTTGCTCTTTTACACCTATCAATCAAATCATCAGTAAATGATTTATCTTTATGGATATAAAGTTGAAATAATTTTGGTCCACTTGATATGTTAGCAATTTCTTCAATCGAAAATGATGCCATTGTCGACATGCTATACATTGTACCAAATTTTTCTGCAGCTCTAGCTGAAGCTTTATCTCCATCAGGATGATATAAACTTTGCATAGCAGTAGGTGATAAAAAAATTGGCATATCTATTTTTCTACCAAAAACTGTGGTTGATAAATCTGGTTCTCCTACGCTTCTAAGAATATTAGGGATTAAGTCACAATCATCAAATGAATTTGTATTTCTTTTTAAAGTGGTTTCATCATCTGCACCACCATCAATGTAATGAAAAATTGGAGCTGGAAGTTTTTTTTTGGCTAACTTTCTAAAATCTTCAAAATTATAACAATTCTTTAAGCTCATGCATTTCGGAATCTTAAATTATTTCGATTAAGATCACTGATCTTTGTGCAGCCCATTAATTTCATGTCTCTTACTAGTTCAGTTTTATATAAGTTAAGTGCTCTCTCAACACCTTCTTGACCTGCTGCAGCTAAAGCATAAAGATATAATCTTCCACCAGCACATGCTTTTGCACCCATAGATAAAGCTTTTAACATATGAGTTCCTCTTTGAAATCCACCTTCGCAAATAACATCTAACTTATCACCAACTGCGTCAACAATTTCAGCTAATTGATCGAAAGGTGATCTAGATCCATCAAGTTGTCTTCCTCCATGATTTGATACCATTATACCAGTGCATCCGATATCAACTGCTCTTTTAGCATCTTCAACACTCATAACTCCCTTAAGCGCGAAATGACCACCCCACTGAGAGCACAATTTTTCAGCGTCGTCCCAGTTCATAGATTGATCCAACATAGTAGAAAAATAATTACCAATTGAAGTATTTGTGTCAGTACCTTCTTTAACGAAATCTTGAAGATGTGGTAGTTCAAATTTTCCTTTGGTTAAATAATTTATTCCCCACATTGGTTTTGTGGCAAAACTAAACAAACTCGAAAGTGTTAATTTTGGAGGCGACGTAAATCCAGTTCTTAAATCTCTTTCACGATTTCCTCCTGTTATCGTATCAACAGTTAAAGCCATCACATCAAATTTTGCTGCTTTTGCTCGTTCTAAACAAGAGTCATTTAATCCTCTGTCTTTATGGAAATAAAATTGAAACATTTTTGGAGTGTCTATTAAAGATGAAATTTCCTCAACACTAACTGTAGCTAATGCCGAAACACCAAACATCGTGTTAAACTTCTTTGCTGCTTTTCCAACTGCTCTTTCTCCTTCGTAATGGAATAGCCTTTGCAGAGCTGTTGGAGAACAATAAAAAGGTAAATCTAGTTTTTTTCCAAAAATTGTTGTCGACAAATCCACATTTTCAACACCTCTTAAGACATTTGGAACTAAGTCAACGTCATTAAATGCGCTACTATTTCTCGCATAAGTTATTTCATCATCTGCAGCCCCATCAATATAATGAAATATTGGAGATGGAAGCTTTTGTTTTGCCAGTTTTCTAAAGTCATAAAAGTTATGACAATCTTTTAATCTCATATCTTAAGTTAAAATTTTTTTGTAAAATTAAACATATAACTATTTGCCCCAGGATTTTTATCTCCAAGACTCGCATTAGAAATATGATTATAAGAAATACCTAATTCAGAATTGGATGAAATATCAAATAATATCTGTATTTGTGTCTTAAATTCAACTTCATGACCTAAGTCCTTGCCATCTCCTTCGTCGTAATATCCAATTGCAAAACTAGGGGAAAAGGTAGTTGAATTAGATTTTTGATTTAATTGATAACCTGTATAAATGTAAAATGCATCATCAGCTGTTATCATTGCACCTGTTACAGGTTGGACATTTCCTAAAAAAATATCTTTGCTAGCATTAAAATTTATATATTCGGCACCAAATAGATTTGCTCTCTTACCATCATCGCTAAAATCGAACATGCCGGTGTAAAAACTCCATTTATTTTCTGCATTAGAAAATGAGATAGTAAGAAATGAAATTATTAAAGATTTAATTAAAACTTTCATATTAAAAATTCTTGTTACTTTATAGATACTTTTCTAATAATTAAAAGACCGCCAAAAGCAAACAAAATCAAAGGTAATGACCAGAGTAAAAATGTATTTTGGTTTAATTCTGGTTCATAGACAATCCATTCTCCATATTTATTTTTTAAATAATCATATATTTCTTGTTCTGCTTTACCTTCATCTATCTTATTTTTTACAACAAGCTTCATACTTATTGCAAAATCGGACTGAGAGTCATAAACAGATTGACCTTGGCATATCAAACACCTTAGGTTTTTTGTAATTTGATCTACTTTAGTATTTATTTCATTAGCATAGGAAAAATTAAAACTAAAATATAGCAGTAATATTAATTTTATAATTTTAAGCATTTTTTTTTAATAAATTTTTTATTTCTATTAAATTATCACTCGTCAATGGACCAATATATTTTTTTATTATCTCATTTGTTTTGCCACTTATAATAAAAGTTTCAGGAACACCAATGGCTCCAAATTCTATTGATTTTGTTCCATCATTATCGGTAATAACTTCTGAATAAGGATTTCCAAGTAAGCTTAAAAAATTTTTCGCATTCTTTGGACTGTCTTTATAATTAATTCCAATTATATTTATGTTCATATCTTTTAATTTCATTAAAAACTGATGCTCTTCTCTACAAGGTGCACACCAAGATGCCCAAATATTTACTATTGAAGCACTATTTTTATCAAATAAGTCTGAAATATTTATTATTTCATCAGAAAATAATTTCTTTGCATTAAGTGAAAAATCTATTTTACTATTTAATTTCTCGTTAGAGTAATCTTTAGGTACGTTCAATCCCTTGAGTAAGATTATAAAAATTATTATTAAAGTTAGTAGTAATCCTAAAAATTTAATATTTTTGCTCATTTTTTCTTATAACACTTAATAAACCACCAAAACCAATAAATATAGTTGAGATCCATATCCAAATCATTAAGGGTTTATATTGATATCTTACGTTATAATAACCATCGTCTTTTAGAATATTAAATACTAAAAAATTGTCTGAGAATAATGTTGTCTTAATATCTGCTTCACTCGTAATAGTTAAAGGCTGCTGGTAAATCCTAACTTCTGGGTGTAAAGCAAAAGAGGAATTTTTATTTGTAACTTCAAAACTAGCTTTAAGAGATTTATAATTGTCCACATCTGTAACATTAACTTCTTTTAATTTTACAACTTTTTCGTTGAAAATTCTTTCATCTCCTACTTTCATATTTGAATTGAATTCATTAGAAAAAAGGCCATTCAATAAGATACTTGTAATTAATAAACTAAAACCAAAATGTGAAATTTTTTGGCTAATCGAGGATCTACTAACAAAAAAATCTTTAATTGTTACTAATAAAAGATAGATGCTCAAAACTATCAGAGGAATAGATAACAAAAATGAATTTTCTGTTTTTGTTAAAATGACATACGAAATAAGTAGTGAAATAAAAAAAATAATTAAAATATTATAGTTAAACTTTTTTATTTTATCTTTAATCCATTTCAAACTTGGGCCAAAGCTCATGAATATTAAAAAAGGAATTAAGAAAGGTATTAAAAGATTATGATAAAAAGGTGGACCAACAGAAATTTTTGAACCATTTAAAACTTCAAGAAAAATTGGATAAATTGTACCAACAAGAACAACAGATAAAAAAAACATCATAAACCAGTTATTCACTAATATTGCAGTCTCTTTACTTAAAATAAAATTCTCTTTTCCTGCGTTTGATATTTTATTCTGATTAAAAAAGAAAATTAATATAGACATCAGTATTAAGATAAAGAGAAAACTTAATATAAATAATCCTCTTGATGGATCGTTTGCAAAAGTATGAATTGAATTTAAAATTCCAGACCTAACAAGAAAAGTACCACTCATACTCAGTGAAAAAGTTGTAATTGACAAAATAATAGTCCACTCTTTAAACGAATTTCTTTTCTGTAATACAATTACTGTATGCAGGAGTGCTGTTAGGCAAAACCATGGCATTAATGAAACATTTTCTACAGGATCCCAAAACCAAAAACCTCCCCAGCCCAGCTCATAATATGCCCATATAGATCCTAGCAAAATACCGATAGTTAAAAATACCCAAGATACCAAAACCCATTTTTTTATATGTCTTGCCCACTTATCTCCAATATTTCCACTAATCATTGAAGCAAGTGAAGCTGAAAAGATAATAGATGTTCCAACATAACCTAAATATAAAATTGGAGGGTGAATAGCTAAAGCAGGGTCTTGTAAAATAGGATTCAAACCTAATCCCTCGCTAGGAATTGGATAAAGCGTTTTGAATGGGTTAGAGGTTAATAAAATAAAAACTAGAAAACCTGAAATAATAATTTGTTGAAATAGTATCGTTAGAAGTTTGTATTTAGTATCTTGTGATCTTGAATTTAATAAAAAAATAAATAGAAAAATTGAAAGAACTAATAACCACAATAATAAACTTCCCTCGTGATTTCCCCATGTGCCTGAAACTTTATAAAATAAAGGTTTTAAAGTATGAGAATTATTAAAAACAGTTTCATTACTAAAATCTGAAATTACAAAAGCTGCAACTAGACTAAAAAAACTTAGCGTAATCATTATAGTTTGTATTGAAGTAATTAAAATAAAGCTTTTATCTAAATATTTATTTTGTGAATTTGCATCCAAGTATGACTTAAAAATTAAATAAACAGATGCAATTAAAGCAAAATATAAAGAATAATTTCCTAAATAATTAGACATACAAATTAATTGTTTTTCATAGCTTCGCTGACTTCAGGAGGCATATAATTTTCATCATGTTTTGCTAAAATCTTGTCAGCATTTAGAAAACTTTTATCCTTTAAGAAACCTTCAGCAACTACACCCTTACCCTCTTCAAACAAATTAGGTACAGATCCATTAAAGTTGACTAATAATTCATTTTTGAAATCCGTAATTACGAAAAAAATTTCTTTCTCATTTATTTTAATAGAATTTTTTTTCACCATTCCACCAACTCTAATTTTTTGAGCATTTTTGATTTCATTAAGGTTTTTAATGTCTGTTGGAGATTTAAAATATACTACGTTTTCCTCAAGAGATTTAACCACCAAAAAAATTGTAAGAACTAACGAAATTAAAATTAAAAAAATAAAAAGGGCTCTAAATTTAACTTTTTTTCCGTACATGTGAATTTTAGTTAAACTTTAGATGTAGAAGTGTTTGCTAATATTTCTCTGTACGTTTTTTGCTTAGCTACTGATGCAAGTTTCTTTTCATCTAGTGATTTATAATTTTCCTCAAATTTCTTTTTCTCTTTAATTAAGTTTAATTTTACTACCACATACAAGAAGCTAAAAGAAAGTAGAGTGAATATAAATGATGACCAAACATATACACCATATCCATTCATATTTAGTAGTTCACTAATCATAATCTATTAAGACCTTTATTTTTAATCTTTAACAGTTCTGTATTATATTTCATTAAAAATATCAAAAGTGAAAATAGAGCAAATGCCGCAGTCATTATAGCTAATGGTGTCAACATTGAAGAATGAATTGTTGTTTCTTCCAAAATTTTTACTGACGCAGGTTGGTGTAAAGTATTCCACCATTCTACTGAGAATTTTATAACTGGAATATTTATAAGACCAATAATTGCTATTATTGAGCTAATTTTTTCTGCTTTACTAGTATCTGTCGTAATCTTCCAAGAAGTAATGAACATTAAATAAAAAATTGAAAGTAAGAGCATTGAAGTTATTCTTGCATCCCAAGCCCACCAAGTTCCCCATGTTGGTTTTCCCCAAATTGATCCTGTAACTAAGGCTATTATGCTAAAAACAAAACCAGAAGGTGCTAAACTTTTTGTTATTAAAGAGAAATTTTTATTTTTAAAAACAAAAACTCCAAAAGAAAGAATGGAAATAAATGAAAATATTCCAAGTGATATCCAAGCTGATGGAACATGGACATACATAATCCTAACTGAGTCACTCTGCTTATAATCCTCGGGAGAAAGAACTAAAGCTTCAACTAATCCAAGTAACAATACAATTATAAATAGCGCAAATACAAACTTTTGTATTTTATTAATTATCTTTAAAGTATTATTTGGATTGAAATAATTAATCATAATTTTTTATAACACATAAATTTTAGATTAAAATTGTTCAAAATTTTCTGACCAAGAATACAGAGGGAGATAGAGGAAAAACAGTACTCTTGATCAGAATTAAATATTTTATAACAAACAGATATGACAGAGATTTGGGACAATTGTGTTAAAAAATTGGCTATTGGTTAATTTGAAGGCTTGAAGTAGCTTGATCCACGCTTACCTGAAAAAATTTCATTAATTAGAGGGTGTTTTATAGGCTCTTCAGAGTCATCAAATAATAGATTTTGCTCGGACACATAAGCCTCGTAAGTAATTTCGTCATTTTCTGCTAGTAAATGATAAAATGGCTGGTCCTTTCTAGGTCTCACGTTTTTTGGAATCGATTGATACCACTCTTCTGAGTTATTAAATTCAAAGTCAACATCGTAAATCACACCTCTAAAATCGAAGTGTCTATGTTTTACAACGTCTCCAATTGAAAATTTAGCTTTTTGAGTACTCACGATATTAAATATGGATATTTGATGAAAAAAATCAATAAAAAAAATATAAATGTTTTATTAATCTGTTAATATGTAGCAGTGAATAAATCACTTCTAAAATTCATTACAGACGTTGGGCCTTTAGCTATTTTTTTCTTCTTTTATTATAACAGTGATAAAAATTTAAAAGTTGCAATACCACCTCTAATTGTCGCAACAATAATTTCTGTTCTATTGGTTTGGATACTGGAAAAAAAAGTTCCGATGGTTCCTTTGTTAGGAGGAATTTTAATTACTCTATTTGGAGGTTTAACAATTTATTTTGATAATCCAATTTTTATTTATATGAAACCCACTATTATAAATATTTTATTTGCCTTAGCTTTATTCTTTGGAAAATACTTCACCAATGAACCAGTTTTAAAATTAATACTTGGAAAAACACTGCCAATGTCTGATGAAGGTTGGAAAATTTTGAATAACAGATGGACTTATTTTTTTATTTTTTTAGCTATATTAAATGAAATTGTTTGGAGAACTCAAACAGAGGAATTTTGGGTTAACTTTAAAGTTTGGGGAATGCTACCAATTACATTCATCTTTACAGCATCACAAGTTGGGTTGATTAATAAACACAAATTAAATGAGTAATTTAAAATTAGTAATAAATAATTCAAACAAAGAACAAAACCAAAGGTATTTTTTTGAAAAAAAAGAACTAAAAATTATATTAGACCTATATGCTAAAATGGTATCTGAAGGATCTTGGAAAGACTATGGCCTCTCAATATCAAGTAAAAGAGTAAGTTTTAGTATTTTTAAAAATGCAGCAGAAAAAGCTATCTACAACATTTGTAAAAATTTTAAACCTTCTAATAAGAATTTGAAATATTTAATAACTGATAGAAATGGTAAAATTTTAAATAATGCTTATGATTTAGAAATACTTCTAAAAAAAACAAATTGGAAAAAACTATAGTTTTTGATTATCTTCTTTGACCGAACAATCTTAAAAGCATTATAAATAAATTTATAAAATCTAAGTATAATGTTAAAGCTCCCATAACAGCTTTCTTGCCAATTACTTCACCTGAATCTGATGCTGCGTACATATTCTTAATTTTTTGTGTATCGTATGCAGTTAATCCAACAAATATAAGAACTCCAATGATTGAAATAGCAAAGTACATCATTGAAGATTTTAAGAAAATATTTACTAAAGATGCGATTATAATACCGATCAAACCCATCATTAAGAATGATCCAAATTTTGTGAGGTCTCTTTTAGTTGTGTAACCATATATACTCATAGCTCCAAATGTTGCTGAAGATATGAAAAATACTCTCGTCACACTAAGACCTGTGTAAACTAATAAAATTGATGATAGTGACAAACCCATCAAGGCTGCAAAAATCCAAAAAGTAGTTTGAGCTTTTGAAGAACTCATTTTATTTATCCCAAAACTCATATAAAAAACAATTCCGAGAGGAGCTAACATAACCACCCATTTCAATCCTGATAGATAAATTGCATTTCCGAACTCAGTTAAAGCAACTATTGATCCACTTGCATCTGTAACTACTGACATTTTAAAAGATAGCAATGCAATTATTCCCGTTAGCAAAACTCCAGTTGCCATGTAGTTGTAAACTTTAAGCATGTAGGCTCTAAGGCCTTCATCCATCACAACAGCTTTTTTTGCTGTCGTTGATCTATTTAAGATATTGTCCCTATTGAATTCCATAATTAAATATATAGTAATAAATTTTAAATTTTTCAAGCAGTCAAAATATAGGTAACAAATACTTAATATTTAATGAATTATAAAAAATTAGGAACAACGAATATAGATATTAGCACGATTTGCCTCGGCACCATGACTTGGGGTGAACAAAATAGCCAAGAAGAGGCCTTCGAACAAATGGATTTCTCACTAGAAAATGGGGTTAATTTTTGGGATACAGCAGAACTTTATGCGGTACCTCCTAAAGCTGAAACTTTTGGTCATACAGAGACGATCATTGGAAATTGGTTTGAAAAAACAAAAAAAAGAAAAGATGTGATACTTGCAACTAAAGTTTGTGGTCCTGCTAGAGATTATATTAGAAATGGTGAAAATAGTTTTGTAGGGAAGAATCTCGAAACCGCACTTCATAACAGTCTTAAAAGACTTAAAACTGATTATATAGATTTATATCAGCTTCATTGGCCAGAAAGAAATGTAAACAATTTTGGAAGACTTGGTTATGTGCATAAAGAAAATGAATGGAATAAATTCGAAGACGTGTTGGTTGAATTACAAAAGTATATTGAGCAAGGTAAAATTAGACATGTAGGTTTATCTAATGAAACTCCTTGGGGTGTTATGAATTATCTCAAACTCTCAAAGGAAAAGAGTTTGCCAAGAATGATGTCCATACAAAATCCCTATAGTTTATTAAATAGGTCATATGAAGTTGGATTAGCCGAGGTGTCTATAAGAGAAAATATTGGCTGTTTATCTTATTCTCCTTTAGCCAGTGGTTTTTTAAGTGGTAAATATAGAAATAAGCAATTTCCAAAAGGATCTCGGATGGAAAGAGATTGGGATTTTTGGACAAGATATCGAAAACCAAATACTAACGAAGCTGTTGATGAGTATTTTAATATTAGTGAAAAATACAACATTGATATGAGTCAAATGTGTATAAAATTTTGTGAGATACAGGATTTCATGTCTAGCGTTATTATTGGTGCAACAACAATGGAGCAGTTGAAAACAAATATAGAAAGTGTAAAAGTGAATCTTGATAAAGAAATAATTAATGAAATTAATGAAATTCAAAAAAAATATCCAAATCCATGTCCATAATTTTTAAAATAATTTTTTTTATTCTCTTATTAGGATCAACTTCTTATTCAGAAGAATTAAATAAAATAGGAACATTTAAAGACTGGGATGCAATTGTTGTTACTAATGGGGATAGTAAAGTATGTTTTGCTCAATCTAAACCTGTTCTTCAATCTCCTAAAAAAAATGATAGAGATGCAAGATTATTTGTAACTTTTAGACCATCTGAAAAAATTAAAGACGAAGTAAGCACAACCTCAGGCTATGAATACAACAGTCAAAATTCAATTACAGCTAGCTCTGGTAAATCAAAATATAAATTTGATATAGCTCAAGATAATTTTGCATGGATTTCAAGTAATAAAATTGAAAAAAAAGTTGTTAGCAGAATGAAAAAGGCCTCAAGATTAATGGTTACTGGATATAATAAATCTGGATCTCAAACAATTGATCATTATTCTTTGATGGGCTTCACTAAAGCATATAACGCAGCTAAAAAAAGCTGTAGTTAAATAATGAAATCAAAGAAAAAGATAGTTCTTGCCTATTCTGGAGGTTTGGACACATCAATCATATTAAAATGGTTACAGGAAAATTATGATGCAGAAGTAATTTGTTATACTGCAGATATTGGTCAAGAAATAGATAGAAATAAAATTTTCAGAAACGCAAAAAAACTTGGCGTAAAAAATATTATTATTCAAGATCTAAAAGATATTTTTGTAAAAGATTATGTTTATCCAATGATTAGGGGCCATGCAATATATGAAGGTGTTTATTTGCTTGGAACCTCAATTGCTAGACCTTTAATAGCCAAAGATCAAATTAGAATTGCTAAAAAATTTAATGCCTATGCTGTATCTCATGGATCAACAGGAAAAGGAAATGATCAAGTAAGATTTGAGTTAGGTTATCATTATTTTGGTCCTAAAATAAAAGTTATTGCGCCTTGGAGAATTTGGAAGCTGAAATCTAGATCAGATCTAATTAATTATGCAAAAAAAAATAAAATTGAAATACCTAAAGACAAGAAAGGAGCGCCACCTTTTTCAGTAGACGATAATATTTTTCATACATCAACAGAAGGAAAGTTGTTAGAAAATCCAAAAAACTCTGCACCTGACTTTATCTTTCAAAGAACGGTATCTCCAGAAAAAGCACCTAATAAATCTTCAAGTGTAAAAATAGACTTTAAAAGTGGAGATCCGATTGCAGTGAATGGGAAAAAATTATCTCCATCTAAATTGCTTGGAAAATTAAACGACATAGCTGGAAAAAATGCTGTTGGAAGAGTTGATCTAGTAGAAAATAGATTTATCGGTATAAAATCAAGAGGTGTATACGAAACACCAGGCGGAACTTTATTAATGCACGCTCATAGGGCTATAGAGTCTGTTACACTTGATAAAGATACAATGCATAAGAAAGAAAAAATTATGCCTAGATATGCGGAACTGATTTACAATGGATATTGGTTTTCTAAAGAGAGATTTAAATTACAAAGAATTGTTGATCTTAAGAGAAGTAAAGTTAATGGATCAGTTAAATTGAGGTTATATAAAGGGAATGTTATTATTCATTCAAGAATAACTAAAAGTTCAGCTTATTCTATGAAAAAAGTTTCATTTGAGGAAAATAAAACTTTTAATAAATCAAATGTTGAAAGATTTATTAATTTTCACAAGAAAAAATTAAAATAAAATATCATGAATTTTGAACCAAGTCGGGCGCAAGCCACTAATAAACTAGATAATTTTATTGAAAATAATCTTTCTGAATATTCAAGATTGAGAAATTTTGATTTTGGTCCAGATAAAAGATCAAATATATCTTGTATTTCTCCATATATATCTCATGGAATATTAAATGAGTTAGAAGTTATAGATAAAGCCTTAAAGAAATTTTCATTTTCTAAAAATGAAAAATTTATTCAGGAAGTTTTGTGGCGTACTTATTGGAAAGGATGGTTAGAATTAAGACCTAATGTATGGACAGATTACATAATAGAACTAAAAATTATAAGAGAAAAATACAAAGATAATAAGGATTACTTGAATGCCATTGATGGAAACACAAATATAGAATGTTTTAATGAATGGGTTAAAGAATTAAAAGAATTTAATTACCTTCATAATCATACAAGAATGTGGTTTGCCAGTATCTGGATTTTTACTTTAAATTTACCTTGGCAATTAGGAGCTGAATTTTTTATGAAGCATCTCTATGATGGAGATGCAGCATCTAATACATTGGGATGGAGATGGGTTGCTGGGATACAAACACAAGGTAAGCATTATTTGGCAAGTGAATGGAATATAAAAAAATTTACTAATAACAGATTTAATAACATTAATTTAAATGAAAATGCACCACCTAAAGTTAGCGAGAAAATATACAAGGCTGTCTTAAAAGATTTTAGTAATCCAGTAAGTTTGGATGAGCAAAATTTAATTATTTTTGATAATAATCTTTCTTTTGAGTTGACTGATTTCAAAGACCATAAATTTAAAAAGATTTATTTAGTTGATAATAATAACGACAGTAGAAATATTAAACTTAGTGAAAAAACAATGAAATTTAAGACTAATTTAATTCAGGATCAAAAAAGAAGGTTGGATGAAAAATCTTTGGATTGTGAAATTATTGATATTGGTAACCTTAAAACAATTGAGAATAGTTATTTTTTATATCCTTGTGTTGGAGAAAACTTAGATTTTTTAACTTCTCAAGGAATAAATAATATAAAATTTCTTTATCGTAATTTAGACCGAAGTTCTTGGAAATATTGCAATAAAGGTTTTTTTAATTTCAAAAAGTATATACCAACTATAATTAAAGAATTTTTTTAAAGAACTATTGTAAATTATCAAAATTATGAGATAACAATAGTATGAATAACCCGCAAGTTCTTGAAATTATTGAAAATCTTAAAGGCAGAAAGAATTACGAAGAAAAGAAAGCTTCAAAATTAGGTTTCAACTCTCTTTACGCATACATTGAAAATAAAATATTAAAAGAGAAAGAAGCTGAAGCAGCAAAAATTCTTGAACAATCAGCCCCTAAAGAAGAAGTGATTGAAGAAAAAAAACCAGAGAAAAAGAAAAGCTGCTCTTGTTGCTAATTAGTTATTATTTGAACATTTCTTAGAACAATATTTCACTTTATCCCAGTTTAATTTCCATTTTTTTCTCCAAGTAAAAGGTCTCTTACATACAGGGCAAATTTTTGTGGGTAAATTTTCTTTTCTCACTATGCAGTATTTTGTTTAATAAATTTTTCTGCCTCAGCTAAAATTAATTTTTTTCTATCAGGTTTCATTTTATCGAAAATTCTAACCATCATAGAAAGTCTAGGATTTTTTAAAAAGAAGGCTCTATTTCTATTAATGAATCTCCAATAAAGACCATCCATGGTATTGCACCATTCTCCTTTTTTAAAATCCATCATTTTCATGAAATAAGCGGAGCCGCAAATATATGGTTTTGTTGCAAATATTCCTCCATCACTGAAAAGCCCCATTCCATAAACATTCGGGACCATTACCCAGTCTGAGGAATCCACAAACATTTCCATAAACCATTTGTAAACATATGTTGGCTTAACTTCACATAAATTCATTATGTTTGATAAGATCATTAACCTTTCAATATGATGTGACCAACCATAATTCACTGCATTTTTAATAGCATAATCTAAAGGTGGTAATCCTGTTGTTCCTTCGTACCATGAGTTTTTCATTTTTCTATTTTGTTTAAAAAAATTTCTAGTTTCCATCTCTTTTGAATAGCTTTGATATATTCCCCTCATAAATTCTCTCCATCCCATTACTTGACGAATATAACCTTCTAAGGAATTTAATCTTATTTTATTTTTGTTGTGAAAATCTAAAACTTTTTTAATGATAAATTCTGGAGTGATAAGACCTAAATTGATGTAAGGACTTAAAGCACTATGAAATAATATATTGTCTTTCTGATCAACTGCATCTTCATAATCCCCAAATAAATTTGATTTCTCTTTAATAAAAAAATTTAATAATTTAATTACATCATCATATTCCGTAGCAAACCAAAAATCTTTCGTATTACCTGGGTGACTTTTAAAATTTTTATCAATTAAAATTTTTAGTTTTTTCGTATGAACAGTCTCAGTAATTTTAGGAAATTTGGGTATAGATATATTTTTTGGAAGTTTATTTCGATTTTCTTCGTCAAAACTCCATTTGCCTCCTTCTGGATTACCATCTTTTTTCATGAGTATATCCAAATCTCTTCTAGTCTCTTTATAAAAAACTGCCATAAAAGGTTTTTTTGATTTCGATAAATAGTTTTTAAATTTTTCTCTAGAATTTAAAAACATTGGTGTTTGAATAATATTCCATTTAATTTTTTCCTTTTTTAAAAAATTGGCAATTTTATTTTCAAAAAACTTATCCTCAATTTCGAAACTTGAAATTTCTTTAATTTTTTTTGCTTTAATTATTTTTTTTAATTTTTCTGTGTAATCCAGCTTGAAAGATTTATCCTCGATCGAAGAATATTCTAATTTAAATTTATTTTTTTTTAGTCTATCTGCGTGAGATCGCATGCAAGATAAGAACAATAATATCTTTTGTTTATGATGCTTTTCGTACGTACAAAGCTGATAATCTTCAGCCATAAAGAAAAAGTGGTCTTTTTTGTACTTTTCTAAATATTTCTCTGAGAAAAGCTGATTTCCAAGTAGAAAAAATAATTTCATTAACTATATATAACTCTTTAAAAATTTATGTCAGAAAAATATTTAGTAGTAGGTGCGACAGGATCTATCGGATCTAATTTAGCTGAACAGTTACATGCGTCCGGTAAAGAAGTACATTTAATTGGTAGGGATGAAGAAAGAACAAAATCTTTGTCTGAACAACTAAATTGTAAATATACAGTCTCTGATGTTTTAGAAAATGGTTTTGTTGAAAAGATTAAGTCCGAAATAGATGATATCAAAGGTATAGCTTATTGTGTTGGTTCAATTGATTTAAAACCTTTGAGAATGGTTTCAGAACAAGATTTTACAAAATGTATGAAACTAAATTTATATTCTGCAGTAGATTTAATTAAAGGTTATCAAGAAAGTTTAAAAAAAAATAAAGGATCGATTGTTTTGTTTTCAACTGTTGCTGCTCAAAGGGGTTTTACAAATCATGCAATTATAGCTTCAACTAAAGCAGCTGTTGAAGGATTAACTGTTTCTTTAGCAGCAGAATTTGCTCCTAATATAAGAGTAAATTGCATTGCTCCAAGTTTAACTAATTCAAAAATTGCAGAGCCAATGCTTAAAAATAAAGTTTTAGCTGATGGTATCGCAAAAGCCCATCCGTTAAAAAGACTTGGAGAAGGTAAAGACTCAGCTTCGCTTGCAAAATTTCTAATAACTGAAGAAAGTTCTTGGGTTACAGGACAAATTATTGCTGTCGATGGTGGTAGATCAAAACTTTCATAGAGTGAAGAAATTATTATTTCTTTTATCATTAATACTATTATCAACTAATTCATTTAGTAAAAATTTTAATTTTAATAAAATTATTGAATTAGAAGCACCTTGGGGTTCGTCGTTCGTTAATGATAATGAAATGATTGTTACCGAGAAAGGTGGCAAAATAAAACTTGTTAATATTTCGACAAGAGAGACGAGTGAAATTGGTCATAACTTAAATTTTGTAGAATATGGACAGGGAGGATTATTGGATATTCTGTATCATGAAGATTACATTTACATCTCATACACAGAAAATAGAAATAATTGGAAGACTAGCACTTCAATTGCACGTGCAAAATTTAATAAAAACAAATTAAATTTTAAAAATATTTTTCAAGCCAATCCACCAATTGACTCGCCTTATCACTTTGGTTCAAGACTGGTAATTAAAGACAATTATTTATTTGCTTCTGCAGGTGAAAGAGGCGGGGGAATGATTGCTCAAGATGGAAATAAACATCCAGGGAGTATAATTAGAATTTATCTAGATGGTGGCATTCCAAAAGACAATCCTCGTTTTGAGGGGAAATCAGACTGGCTGCCTGAAATATATCAAATTGGTGTAAGAAATCCTCAAGGTTTAGCTTTATCACCTTTCGATGGAAAAATTTATATGAGCAATCATGGTGCAAAAGGCGGCGATTGGTTTGGTGAAGCAAAGAAAAGTGAAAATTATGGTTGGAAAATTCTTGGATGGGGTGGCACAAATTATTCAGGTATACCAATAGGGCCAAAATGGAAACCTGGCTTTACAAAAGCCATTCAATATTGGGTTCCATCTATAGCCACAAGTGCGATCGCAATTTATAAAGGTAATGAATTTAAAGAATGGAATGGTGATGCATTAATTACTTCTCTTAAAGATAAGTCTTTAAGAAAATTAGAGTTTAATGATTTATCAAACGTAAAAGAGGAAATAATTTTTAAAGATAAAATTGGAAGAATCAGAGACATACAAATTCATCCTATAAATGGTAAACTATATTTTTTAAATCAAGATGGATTGTGGTTGATGGAAAATTCTAGTTAGTATCAAAAAGCTCATTAAATAATTTAAATTCACCAATTTTAAAAATAATTGCATCATCTTTTTTAAATCCAAATTTTTCTGCATTTTGCTTAAACCTTAAAGGGGGCTCTAATATTGGTTCAAGTGATAAGACAAAAGTTCCCCAATGCATTCCAATTACTTTTTTACTTTTTAAATCTTTAGCAAGTCCAAGGGCTTCTTCAGGGTTAGTGTGGTAAGCAGAAGAATCTTTAATTGAAGCCATTGGATAAAAATTATATGCGCCAATGTTAATAAATGTTAAATCAATTGGACCATACTTATCTCCCAATTCTTTATATATTTTTCCAACACCAGTATCACATGAAAATAATATTTTTTTTCCTTTGTATTCAATCAAATAGCTGCCCCATAAAGTTTTGTTAGTATCCGTTAAACTCCTTTTTGACCAGTGGACTGATGGCAAAAAAGTAATATTTAAATTCTGATTTATTCTTATTTGATCATACCAATCCATTTCATTTACATCTTTAAATCTATTAATTTTAAAATATTTTTTTAGTCCTAAAGGTAACAGGACTTTAGATTCTTTATAAGGAAATCTCATTATTGTTTTCATATCTTGATGATCGTAGTGATTGTGAGTTAGTAGAAAAATATCTGTTCTTGGTATCTCATTAAGTTTTAATGCTGGTTCGGTAAATCTCTTTGGCCCAAAAAATAAAGGTCCTGCATTTTTTGAAAAAACTGGATCTGTTATTATTGTTATTCCCCCTAAATTTAATAAAAATGTTGCATGACCTATCCACGCTACATAATCTTCTTTTTGGAAATTATTTAAATCCAATAAAACTTTTTCTTTTTTAATGATATTACTTTCAGGAAAAGTCATATCTAATTTTTTTTTTTCTTGGTTAAAGACCTTAAACGACCAATTGAAATTCATATCAATCACCTTTGATCCTTCAGGATTACGAAATGTGCCATTTGCTAAATGATGATATTTTTTTTTCATATCCGATTAATAATTTTTTGAAATAATATCTTGAATTGTATTACTTATAACTATTGTTCCAGCTTTGTTAGGATGTATGCCATCCTGTTGATTTAGATTTGGATCAAGAGCAACACCCTCTAGCAAAAATGGAATTAAGGGTAAATTATATTTTTTTGACAATTTAGGATAAATAGCATCAAAATTTTTTTTATACTTAGTTCCATGAGTTGTTGGCGCAACCATCCCAGCTATTATAATTTTTATTTTTTTACTTTTAGCGATTTTAATTATTTCTTCTAAATTTCTCTCGGTTTCATCTGGTTGAATTCCTCTAAGCATATCATTTGCCCCAAGACCAAGGATGATTAGATCAATACCGGGTTCTGATAAACTCCATTCTGCTCTATTCAATCCACCAGAAGAAGTACTACCTGACACACTTCCATTTATTACCTTAATATTTAAACCACTCCTAACGAGATTACTTTCTAAAACCAAAGATAAGTGTTGCTCTTTAGGTAGACCATAACCCGCCATTAAACTATCGCCGAATAATATAACCTTTTCTATTGCACTTGCATTTATGTGCACTAGAAAGAATAACAATATTTTTATAAATAAACTTTTATTCATGTACACACTTCTTAAATTAAAAAAAATAAATCTCAAATACCAAACTGGTAAGGACAATATCAATGTTTTAAAAAATATTGATTTAACTATAAAAAAAAAAGAAACTGTATCTGTGGTTGGAGAAAGTGGGTCAGGAAAAACAAGCTTGATTATGCTTATTGGTGGACTAGAACGTCCAACCTCAGGGAAAATTATATTTCAAGACAGGGAAATAACAAATCTTAATGAAGACGAAGTATCTGAAATTAGAAAGCAAAATATAGGAATTATATTTCAATCTTTCTATTTAATTCCAAATTATACAGCTGTTGAAAATGTAGCTTTAACACTTGAACTTAATGAATTTAAAAATCCAGAGAAAGAAGCAAAAAGTTTATTAGATCGATTTGGTCTAAAACATAGATTCAATAATCTTCCAAGTCAATTATCTGGCGGAGAGCAACAACGTGTGGCGATTGCAAGAGCTATTGCAATGAAACCAGATTTGATTTTAGCTGATGAACCAACTGGTAATCTAGATACCGAAAACTCAATAATGATCTCTGAAATTTTATTTAAATACGTCAAAGAAGAAGGGTCTTCTTTAATAATGGTCACACATGATCCAAAATTAGCAGACAAAGCAAAACGAAAAATTAAAATCAAAGATGGAAAAATTAAATAATTCTTCGGAGTTAAGTTTAATATTCAAGTATGCTTTAAAGGATTTAAGCAGAAATTATAAAAAAATTTCAAGTATTATTGTAACTCTGTTTATCAGTCTTTTTATTTTAAGTGCCATCTTTACAATCGAAGATAGTTTAAAAAAAGAGCTTAATGATAATGCAAAAGTTCTTTTGGGTGGAGATCTCGAAATCGATTATAACCGTAATCAGGGGGATCTTAATTTAGTCAATAAAGTAAAGGAATTTTCAACTGTCTCACAAATGATAGAGTTCAGTACAATGCTTTCTACGACAGGCAGAGAAAAAAATAAATCATTATTTACAAGGATTAAAACAGTTGATGAAAAATATCCACTTTACGGTGAAGTTGTTTATGAGCCAGAAGATGCTTATGAAAGAATGCAAAAGGAACCAAAGACAATTTTGATTAATGAAAGTTTATCAAAAACTTTAAAGATAAAAATAAATGACAAAGTTAAGGTACAAGATCAAAGTTTCATTGTTGTTGGAATTATAAAATCTGTACCTGATGTCAGTGGGTTTGTAGCTTTTGGAGATTGGGCATTAGCAGGAAAACAAACTTTGGAGATACTAAAACTAAATGGAATAGGTAGTTTTTTAAATTATGAATATAAAGTAAAATTTAATCCAAGTGATGATCCAGAAAAAATAGAAAGTAAGATCAAAGATATTTTTAAAGATGACCAAAAAGTAAAACTTAGATTTCCAGAAAATTCAGCAAGTGGCTTAAAAAGGATAATTAATAATTTTTCCCAATTTCTCTCTTTAGTTTCAATTAGTGCAATGTTAATTGCTGGAATAGGTATCGCTAATACATTGTTGTCATTTATAAACCAGAACAATATGTCTATAGCTGTAAGAAAAGCTGTAGGATTTTATTCAGGGAATATAAAAACACTTTATTATCTTCAATTATTTATATTATTATTTATTATTACTGTAATTTCTTATGGCTCAAGTTTTTTAATTGTACCAATTGCAGACAAATATTTATCTGATGGGTTGGGATTAAATGTTTATCCAAAATTCTCTTTAATTAATTTTATAAAAATATTTATTGTAGGTTTGTTGGTTCTTATAATTTTTTCAATACCAACAATAAGTTCAATTGATCAAGTTAAAGCATCAAACCTATTTAGAAATGTATTCCAAAACCTACAATTTTATTACTCAAAAAAGTCAGTTATTTTAAGTTTTATCTTATTATCATTTTTAGTTTTATTGTTTACAATGGGATCTGAAAGGCCTTCTTATAGCTTGGGTTATTTTCTGGCTTTTTTTGTATGTCTAATTGTATTTTTTTTACTTTCGAAAATTATAATTTATTTACTGAAAAAGTTTAATTTTATTTCAAATATCTCTTTAAAAGTATCGATAAAAAATATAACTCAAACAAAGAGTATCACCCCTATCACAATTATGTCTTTAGGCTTAGGTGTAACTTTATTATTAACTTTAGCTTTAGTTGGAACAAATTTTAAAAGAGAAATTGCAAGATCTATTCCAGATATTGCACCTGATTATTTTTTTGTTGGAATTCAAAAAGGTGAAAAGAAAAAATTTGAACATGGTGTTTACAAAATGAACCCTGATGCGAACATTGAAATAGTGCCTATGGTTTCTTCAGGAATAGTAAAAATTAATGGTGTAAATCCAAATAGCTATATTAAACCAGATAATGATAGTTATTGGGTAATTGGAAGTGAAAGAAGATCTTCTTGGGTTGAAAATATACCTAAAGATAACCCAATTTTAAAAGGAGAATGGTGGGATTTATCTAAACCTGACCAACTTCAGATATCGCTTGATGCAAAAGTGGCTAAAGATTTTAATATTGAGTTGGGGGATATTTTTACTTTAAACATTTATGGTCGAGAAATTGATGGAGAAATAGTTAATTTTAGAGAAGTTGATTATCGTGATCTAAGTATTAATTTTGCCATGTTATTTAATCCACAATTTGCAAAAAAAATTCCTCATGAATATTTAGCAACTGCTAAATTTAAAAATCCAGATAATTTTGATGAAACCAAAATGTTAGAAGTATTACCGAGTTTGTCTATGATAAAAATTGCTGATTACTTAAACAAAGTAACATCGGTTTTAAATAAAGTCTTCATAGCTGTAACCCTAATTTCTGGTGTAACAATTGTAATTGGATTGATTGTTATCTCAAGTGCTATAATGGTCCAAGGAAAAGTAAAAGAGTACCAAAATCTTGTATTTAAAATTTTAGGTTTTTCAAAAAAAGAAATTATATTTTCGTCTTTGATAGAATTTATAATTATTTTTATGTCGGTAATATTAATTGCAATTTTTTTTGCAGTAATAGGATCAAAATTTATTATGGAGAATATTTTTGAATTAGTTTGGCAATTTGATTTTAAAGTTTTAATTTACCTTGGTGCCTCTATAGGAATCGTGACCTTAATTTTAATTATGCTAACTAATCTTAAATACTTAAGTCCTAAAGTTTATCCATTAATAAGAAATCAATAGTAAATTTTATTTATTCGCTCTTTTAAAACATTCGATTGTATTTTTAAGCAAACAAGCAATGGTCATAGGTCCAACTCCACCTGGAACTGGAGTTAAAGCTTTTGCAACTTTTGATACCTCATCAAATGCAACATCGCCAACTAGGCCGTTTTCAGTTTTATTGATACCAACGTCAATCACAATTGCATCTTTTTTAACCCAATCACCTTTTACAAGCTCAGGGATCCCAACAGCAGCAACTATTATGTCTCCTTTTAAACATTCACCTTTAAGATCATTTGTTTTTGAATGAGTAATTGTAACTGTGCAATTTTCTTTCAACAACAACTGTGTCATTGGCTTACCATTTAAATTTGATCTTCCAACAATTACAGCCTTTTTTCCATTAAGGTTTGGTTCAATTTTTTTTATTAATAAATAACAACCTAAAGGAGTACATGGAATAGAACTTTCATAACCTGAAGACAGATTACCAACATTCATGGGATGAAATCCATCTACATCTTTCTCTGGCATAATTGCCTCTATAACTTTTTGTTTATCAATATGTTTAGGAAGTGGGAGCTGAACTAAAATTCCTGAAACGGAATTGTCATTATTAAGTTCATCGATTTTTTTTAAAACTTCACTTTCTTCAACACTGTCAGGGTATCTAATCACCTCTGATTTAAGGCCCACTTCATTGGCAGACTTCTCTTTATTTCTAACATAAATTTGACTAGGTGCTAAATCACCAATCAATATGACTGTTAAACCTGGTACTTTATTATGCTTATCTTTTAAAGATAAGACTTCTTTCTTGAGCTCTTCTCTTAAATCAGCAGCAGCTTTTTTTCCATCAATTAAAATCATTTATTAAAATATTAGTGGTGCAATGTAGAGTTTCATACACATTTCTATGAACCATATCAACAAAAGAAGTACGATAGGAGAAATATCAAAAGCACCAAGGTTAGGTAAAAATCTTCTTATTCTCATTAAAATCGGTTCTGTCATTTTATAAGTGAAATCTAATATTAAATATACAAACCGATTGCTTGTATTTAGTACATTAAAAGCGACCAACCAACTTATAACGACATTGGCAATTACAACATATGAATAAAGTTTTATAATTTGAAGAGCTAAATAAAATATAGCAATCATTTTTTTTCAACATAAATAGACTGACTTGGAAATGCAAAAGCAGCTCCCTTACCTTCAACAATTTTTTTTATTTCAAGTGCCAAATTTTCTTTTACTTGTAAATAATTAGTCCAACTATTTGTTTTTGTAAAACATCTAACATACATATCAATCGAGCTATCTGAAAATTTATCTATTCTTACGGCGACTCCTACAGATTGGTCATAATCGTCACCTTTATTTATGTGATCTTCAATTTCGTCTCTTATTGTTTTCAATTGATCAATAGTGGT
This sequence comes from uncultured Pelagibacteraceae bacterium, assembly GCA_902535625.1. Classification (GTDB taxonomy): domain Bacteria; phylum Pseudomonadota; class Alphaproteobacteria; order Pelagibacterales; family Pelagibacteraceae; genus Pelagibacter. The sequence goes on from CACAUA010000001.1 coordinate 50,812, forward strand.
GTCATATTGAAGAGTTATTATCCAACTAATAGCCCAGTTAGTCTTTCTTGTGTTATTAATCACTGCATTTTCTGCAAATTGAAAATTAGGAATAATTGCCAGTGATTTATCAAATTTTCTTATAACAGTTGATCTGAAACCAATGTTCTCAACAACCCCTTCAATAACTCCCTCAACTTTAATCCAATCACCAATTCTAAATCTTTTTTCAACTAAAACTAAAATTCCAGAGATTAAATTTTTAAATAAATCCTGAGCGCCTAATGCTACAGCTACTCCAAATAAACCTAAACCTGCAATTATTGGTCCAATTTTAATTCCCCATAACTCAAGAACAGCCGCTGCGCCTAAAATAAAAATTAAAATTTTAAGAGACTTTATAATCCAGCCTATTAATTCTTTTGTCAGGACTTTATCTAATCCACTTAAAATATATGATATAGGCTCAATTATCTGATGTATTATCCAAAATATTAAAATTGTTATTAGAGTTCTGTTAACGTTATCTATGAAACCCCTAGTCTCATTATCAAATGACATATAGTAACTGGCAAAAAAGACACCAAGAACAATTGGAAGAAACCTGGCAGGACCTTCCATAGATTTTACAAAAGTATCATCTAATTTATTGGTTGTTCTTTTTGAAATTAGTTCTAATTTTTTTATTACAAGTTTGCTGATTAGGCCTCTAAATATTAAAAATAATACAAATATTCCAAGACCTACTATTATCTGAAAGAAATCTACCCCAAGAATTCCCTGCTTCCAAACAGATAAAAATAGCTCATTTAGTTTATTTAAAACGTCCATTTTTAAATTTTATATAGCAAAAACTCCTCTTCACCAGGGTTAAAAAGAAAAATTTTTTTCCATTTTATGTCATTCAATGCTGATGATGCTTTTTCGCCCATACACATTAGGTTAGTTTCCATCCAAATATTATCTAAATTATATTTTTTTATTAATGTAAAAAATGTCTTCGCACTATTTTCAGAATATATATAAACAATTTCTGGCACAGAAGATTTAATATCTTTTAAAAAATCGTCACTTAAATTTTCATTGGGTATTGCAGTATAATTTATAATTCTCTTGATGACATAGTTTTCTGAAATTAAGTCTTGATCAAGATTATAAGAAACAATTTCTCCACTAATGTAAGCCATTGGTCCAATCTTTGGGTCAAAGTTTTGTAAAATTAATTCTTTAAGATTATTTACGTTACCCTCGGCGCAGAAAATATTTTGAAAGCCTAATTCTTTTGCCTTACTTTCTGTTGCAAGACCAACACAAAAACAAATTATTTTTTTATCTATTTTTGAAATATTTAGATTTTTTAATGAATTTGCGCTCGTGAAAATGACGCCTTTGAATTGGCTAAAGTCTATTTCTTGTGTTTCTATTTTTTTTATTTGTAATAAAGGTAAATGAGAAACTTTATGTTTCATCGAAGTAAATTTTAAAATTAATTCTTTGCTATCATCTAATGGTCTGGTTAATAAAATATGCATTTTAATTTTTATAAGAACCTTTTGATTTCAGTTTAAGCTCTTCTCCCACCATTCTACTAGTAGACTCAATATTTTCTTTTTGAAGACTTTTTTTTATGAAATATCTATTTTTTCCATCGACAGAAAACAATTCGGTCAATAGGTCTACTTTTTTACCATTTGATTTTGCAAATACACCTACTGCAGTGTCACAATCTCCTTCAAGAACTTTTAAAACCTCTCTTTCAGCTTTTGCGACAATTCTTGTTTCTTGATCATTAATGTTTTCAAGTAATTTTTTAATTTCATTATCATCTTCTCTGCATTGAATTGCTATAATTCCTTGGCCCGCACAAGGTATAAGTTCATCAACACTGAATTCTTGTGAAATTTTATGTTGTAAATTTAAAGCATCTACTCCTGCTTTTGAGAGAATTATTGCATCGTATTCGCCTTTTTCTAACTTTTGAACTCTAGTATCAACATTTCCTCTGATAAGTTTATATTTTAAGTTCGGTCTTTTTATCTTAAGTTGATATTCTCGTCTATATGATGATGTACCAATAATTGAGTTTGGCTCTAAATCTTCAAATTTTATATTATTTTTACTTATTAAAATTTCATTAGGAGAATTTCTTTTTAAAAAATTATTAGTTAAAAGATTCTCAGTTTCTTCAGTAGGCATATCTTTGAAAGCATGTACTGCTATATCTATATTTTTATTTAATAAATCTTTTTCAATTTGTTTTGAAAATAATCCTTTGCCTCCTATTTCAGACAATCTTTCATGTTGTCTTTGATCTCCTGTTGTTGCTATTTTTTTTAATTCAATTTCTTTAGAAAAATATTTTTTTAGTTCTTTTTTCACATTTTCTGCGTAAATCATTGCTAACTTACTTCCACGTGTTCCAATTAAAAGATTAGCTCTTTTCATAAAAGTTATTTTTATTACATTCTTATAGATTAATTGTATTAATTATAAAAAATAATTTATGAATAAAAGCCCAATAATATTAGGAATTGAGACAAGTTGCGATGAAACAGCAGTTTCGATTATTCAAGATAACGAAAATGGTATACCAAAAATTTTATCAAATATAGTTTCAAGTCAATTTGACATTCATAAAGAATTTGGGGGAGTTGTTCCAGAATTAGCTGCAAGGTCACATGTTGAAAAAATTAATTTAATTGCAAAAAAAGCTTTGGATGAAAGTGGTGTAACTCTTGATAAAATATCTGCTGTTGCCGCAACATCTGGACCTGGTTTAATAATTTGTCTTAGTGTTGGTTTAAATTTCGCAAAATCACTCGCATCATCCTTAAAGGTTCCATTTATTGGTGTTAATCATCTAGAGGGTCATGCTTTAAGTCCAAAACTTCAAACTAATATTAATTATCCTTATTTACTTCTGTTGATTTCTGGTGGACACAGTCAATTTTTAAGTGTGAATGGATTAGGTAGTTACACAAGATTAGGAACAACAATTGATGATGCTTTAGGAGAAGCATTTGACAAAACTGCAAAACTTTTAGGAATAGAATTTCCAGGTGGTCCAAAGTTAGAAAAATTTGCAGAAAAAGGCGACCCGATTAAATTTAAATTACCCAAACCAATAATAAACAAAGGTGGATGCAATTTATCTTTTGCAGGACTTAAAACAGCAATACTAAGAGTAACGAGATATATAAATTCAGAACAAGAAAAATATGATTTAGCAGCATCTTTTCAAAAAACCATCGAAGAAATATTATATATTAAATCTAAGATTGCTTTTAAGGAATTTTTAAAAAACTCATTTAAAGAAAAATCTTTTGTTGTTGCGGGAGGAGTTGCGGCAAACAAAGGTATAAGAAAAAAACTAAATGAAGTGAGTATTGAGAATGGCTTTAAGGTAATTTTTCCAGATATTAAACTATGTGGAGACAACGCAGCTATGATCGCATTAGTAGGTCTAGAAAAATATAAAATAAAGAAATTTGATAATATGGATTTAAAAGCTAGTCCAAGATTAGCTTTGGATGCGAGTGCTAAATTTTTAAAAGGTTCTGGGGTAATATATTAAATTAGCAACCACCTCCACCTCCACCTCCACTCATGCCTCCTTTGCTTGTACCTGAGTGAGGGTTTTGGTAAACATCATTATTTACTGCAACAGCTTTTTTCTCTGATTGCATATCTTGTTCTCCCTTAGCTGTTAGAACAAAAACAGTTTGCATGTTTGATATATCTTTAGATGTTTTTTCATTTTGAGAGATTATTTGTGCATTTTTATTGTCCAATATTTCTTGAATTTTACTTTCATCACCATAATCTTCAGAAAATACTGATGGTAAATCGAAAATATCTAACTCTTTTGAAATCTCAGCTTTTTTGACATTAACTTGTGTCATTTCAGCCTCGAACCACTTATTCGTCAATTGTCCACTTCCTCTTATTTCAAAAAATTCAGATTTACCTAAAGCTTTGCTTAATTGTATGACTTCTCTTGTATTGTTATCTATATGACTTTTTAATTTATTATATTTCCAATTTCCTTCATGTGAGTTTCCATTTGGATCGATAAAAGTCCCTTCACCGTGAAACATATTTCTTTTAAATTTTCCTTCATATTTTGTTCCATCTGGAAACATAAATACACCTTCACCATGTGCTTTGCCGCCCTTGATTGTGCCTATATAAGTCGCTGAACCGAATTTTAATATTCCTTCCTCTAATTCCTTATTTAGAAATGGTAATTCAGGGAAATTAGATTTTGCATCATTAGCTATTTTTCCAAAAAACTTCCAAACTTTGCTGTCTTGAAGAATATCTCCATATGCAAATGAATTACCAAATATTAGTAAAATTGAAATTACAAGAATTTTTCTCATTTATTTAATTTTTACAATATTTATTTAAATGTATCAATTTTATTTGTTCCGATCTTAAATGCCTTTTATCCTCAGTTAAAATAGGTTTCGTATCAAAATTTAGCTTTGAAATAAAAATTGTGTTTAATTTATTTTTTTTGTTAAATGTAGAACAAAGTATATTTTTAAGTCTTGTTTCAATAAAATTTATTCTTTCAAATTTGTTATTCTTTTTTTGATAAATCCAATACGGCATTGTTAAAACAAAATCTACTTTCAAATTTAATTTCTCAATTATTTCATCAATCTTTAAAATATATTTTGTTAAATTTTTTTTTAGATAATTTACATCTCTAGTCATAAACAATTTTTTCATTTCTTCATTATTTTTTCGTGCTGTTGTGAAGTACTTATTTGTTAAAATACTTTTAGCAATTATCGTTTTGTATTTATAAGGTTTATCTAAGATTTCACTTAATTGGTCACTTTTTAAAGCCACGTAGTTTTTTATTTCCCAATCTGAATAAACTCTGAAAAGGTCAACAGATAAATTAAAATTAATTAGAATTTGATTTTTAATATTTTTATCATTTAAACTTATAAAATTTATCACTTCATAAGGACCATTATTTGGTGCAGCATATATTACAAAATCTTTAGAGTAATAATTATTTAGATAATGCTTATTTTGAGTGTCTAAATCTAAACCTAGAACCTGGCTATCTCCAAAAATTTGAATTTTGTTATTAGATGTTGAAAATATTCTACCACCGAGATGATCAGTTTTAAATTTTAAATTTTTTTTTCCGTATTTTACACAAAATTCTGATTTAAGAGGTAAGTGAACATAATCACTATTATGGCCAAAAGGTAAAAAATCCAGACAGTTTTTTGCTTTTGCTTCTGATATATATAAAATCGAGATTATAAAAAATATTGATATGTTTTTAATACCAAAAAATAAATTGGACAAATTTGAACCCTTTAGATGTTGTTTTGTTTTAAACGAATTTTCTGCTGCTGAATTTGCATCTGCTTTGGAAATGTTATTTGCGGCTAAACATGTGGATGACATAAAATTAGTTAAAGGTTTCATAAGACATTCTTTAGATGAGTATAAACATTTTTCAATTTTTACAAATATCAAAAACCAAATATCCTTAGATCACCAGTTAAGTAATAAAGAAATAAGATTTGTACCAAATCATCTATATGCCAAAGGTTACATATACAAAGATAAATTTATTTTCGAAAAAAAAAATATAAAAGATTTTGCAATTTTTATTGGAGCAAATGAGGAAATTGCGGAAAAAAAATTGAATGATTTTCTTAAAAATATTAGAAGTTTCAAACCAAATCATGCTAATCAAATTGATAAAATATTATTAGATGAAGAAAGACACGCTAAATACTCACTGAGATTTGCAAAAAAAAATAATTCTAAATTTGGTTATGTTATGAAATTTGCTAAAGAAAATTTATTAAGTAAATTAAGACATTTTTACGCAAACAGTTTAAATAAGGTTTCAATAATTTTTAATCCTGTTCTACACTTAATGATTTTAATCATGTATTTACCTGTAAAATTTTTAGATTTAGAAAAATCTAATACAGACAATGATGTTTTCAAAAATATTAATCCAAAATCAATACTGTAATTTTAATGTTTTATATTGGTATTTCAGCTTATTACCATGAATCTTCTATTTTCTTGACTAATGGGATAAATATAAATTGTTTTATTAAAGAAGAATATTTTACTAGAATTAAAGGAGATAAAAGTTTCCCAAAAAGAAGTTTAGAATTTTTAATAAAAAAATATTCTTTAAATGAACAAAATATAAAGTTTATTTGCTTTTATGAAAAACCTTTTAAATCATGGTGGGAAATATTTATTTATTCTATAAAAAAACCATTAGAAAATAAAAAATTTTTATCTCATCATCTAAAAAATTTTAATTCTAGTTCAATATTTTTTTATACTCATCTAAATAAGATAATAAAAATCTCAAAAGAGAAGATTTTATATTCATCGCATCATCTTAGCCATTGCTTATATGGATCATTATACGCAGATAATATTGATGATTATGCATTTGTTAGTTGTGATGGAGTTGGAGAAGGTGAAACTATGACTGTGTATACAATAAATTATGATAATTTAATAAAAAAACATTGGACAAACTTTTATCCTAATTCAATTGGACTTTTTTATTCAGCTATTACTGATTTCTTAGGTTTTGATATAAATGATGGTGAATTTAAAGTTATGAGTTTGAGTTCTTATGGTAGTCCAATTTATGAAAAGGAGATGGATAAAATTTTCGATTGCGAACAATTAAAAATAAATACCTCGTACTTTGAATTTCAAAAAAATCCTGAAAGATCTTTTTCAGACATTTTAATAAAAGTCTTTGGTAAACCTTATTTGAATTTAGGTATAAAAGAAAATTTTCAGAAGTATTCTAATATAGCTAGTTCTGCTCAACTATTATTAAATAAATCTCTTAAAAACCTTATTTTTAAAGCAAAGAAACTAACTGGTAAAAAAAAAATAGTTTTAACGGGCGGCGTCGCATTAAATTGTAAAATGATACATGATTTATCAAAACAAAATATATTTGAAGAATTGATTGTTCCTCCGTCACCAGGCGACTCAGGTTCTGCAATTGGAGCTGCAAATTTCTCATACTTTTATGAAAATAAAAAATTTCTAAATAATGTAGGTCTATTTCCAGGACCTAATAAAAAAGATTTGAATGAGAAATTTAATTTAAATGAGTTTTTTGAAAAAATTTCCGATGCGGAAAGCTCTTTAGAAACAGCCACTAACTTGATTAGTAAGGGAAACATAATTACAACCTACATTGATAATACAGAAACGGGACCAAGGGCATTAGGAAATACCTCTATTATTTGTAATGCGAAAGATAAATTAGCGGTTCAAAATTTAAATGAAAAGATAAAAAAAAGAGAATATTATCAACCACTTGCTCCTCTGTTACTTAAAGAAAATTTTGAAAAATATTTTACAATTCAAAATAGCATAAAAAAAAATTTATTTTCTATGGGAACTTTATGTGAAGCAAAAGAAGATTTAAAAATAAATTATGATTCTATAATACATATCGATAATACTTGTAGAACTCAAATTATAGATAATAAAAATTCATTTATATATAAACTTTTAAGAAAATTGTCTGAGAGTAATATTGACATACTAGTAAATACCTCTTTCAATATCTCAAAAGATCCAATGGTATTCGATTTATTTGATGTATATACAAACATGAAGAGAATGAATGTTGAATTTGTTATAATGGATAAAGGTATATTCAAAATAAAAGAAATATGAGAAAAATTTTAAATTATATTTACCTTATTAATGATTTTAGAAAAAAATACGGATACATAAAATTAATATTTTTTGTAATATTAATTTTTTTAATTTTGATTTTTTCTATATTTGTATTTGTGCAAGTTTTTATACCTTTTACTTACATAGCAATTTAATATAAATGAGTTGTATGCAATATTGGTTAATAAAGTCAGAGCCAGATGTTTGGTCTATTGATGAACAAATGAAATTGGGATCTAAAGGTGCTGACTGGGATGGAGTAAGAAATTATCAAGCTGCAAACAATTTAAAAAAAATGCAGAAAGGTGACCTTTGTTTTTTTTACCATTCAAATATTGGTAGAGAAATCGTTGGTATTGTTGAAGTAATTAAAACAGCATTTATTGACCCGACAGATAAAGGGAAGCGATTTGTAGCAGTAAAAGTTAAGTATAAAAGTAAACTAAAAACACCAGTTTCTCTTGAAAACATTAAAAAAAATAAAGATTTAAAAGATATTGCACTAATAAAGCAAAGCAGACTATCTGTGATGCCAATTGACACTAAAAGCTGGAAAATTATTTTGAAGATGAGTAGTATCTAAAAAAATTTATAATCCATGCCAAAAAAAAAAGTTAAAAAAAAGAAAAAAATAATTACTAAAAGAAAAACTAAGACAAAGTCTATAGTACCAAAGCAAGATAAAGAACTTATATATAAAACAAAGAAAGATTGGATTAGCAAAGCTTTAGTAAATAAATCTCAGTATGAGAAAAAATACAAAGCTTCAATAAAGGATAACGATGGATTTTGGAAAAAAGAAGGAAAAAGAATTAATTGGATAAAACCATATACAAAAATTAAAGATGTTAAATATAGTAAATCAGATGTTAAAATAAAATGGTTTTATGATGGTACTCTTAATGCATCGGCAAATTGTATTGATAGACACTTAAAAAAGAATAAAGACAAAACCGCAATTATATGGGTTGGAGATGACCCAAAAGTCCAAAAGAAAATTTCTTATAAGGAATTGCACAAAGAGGTTTCAAAAGCTGCAAATGGACTTAAAGAATTGGGAGTGAAAAAAGGAGACCGAGTTACAATTTACCTTACCATGATACCTGAATTAGCATACACTATGTTAGCTTGTGCAAGAATAGGAGCGGTGCATTCAATAATTTTTGGAGGCTTTTCCCCTGATAGTATTTCTGGAAGAATAAATGATTGTGAGTCTGATTATTTAATTACAGCTGATGAAGGAGTAAGAGGTGGAAAAATTATACCTCTAAAATCAATTGCTGACGAGGCTTTAGTAAATTGTCCAAATGTAAAAAAATGTGTAGTTGTCAAAAGAACAGGTAATAGAATAAATTGGGATGAACGAAGAGACGTTTGGTATCACGAGTTAACAAAAAAAGTCTCGAATAAATGTGAACCTGAAGAAATGAATGCAGAAGATCCCTTATTTATTTTATATACATCAGGATCAACTGGTAAACCAAAAGGTGTAATGCACACGACGGGTGGTTACATGGTTTATGCTTCAATGACCCATCAATATATATTCAATTATAAACCTAAAGATATTTATTGGTGTACAGCTGACATTGGTTGGGTAACTGGTCATAGCTATATTATTTATGGACCATTATCAAATGGTGCAACAACAATAATGTTTGAAGGAATTCCAACTTATCCTGATAGTTCAAGATGGTGGCAAATCGTCGATAAGTATAAAGTGAATATTTTTTATACTGCCCCAACAGCAATAAGAGCTTTAATGAGAGAAGGTGATAAGCCTATTAAGAAAACATCAAGAAAATCACTGAAATTATTAGGAACTGTAGGTGAGCCAATCAATCCAGAAGCATGGGAGTGGTATTATAAAACTGTTGGAGATTCTAATTGTCCGATTGTTGATACTTGGTGGCAAACTGAAACTGGTGGAATATTAATTAGTCCACAAACAGGTGCTATAAATTTAAAACCAGGTTCAGCAACAAAACCATTTTACGGAATTAAACCAGTAATAGTTAACAAAGATGGAAAAGTTTTAAAAGGAGAGGCAGAAGGTCGTTTGTGTATCGCGCAATCTTGGCCTGGCCAAATGCGGACAGTTTATGGCGATCATCAAAGATTCATTGACACATATTTTTCTCAATTTGATGGTAAATATTTTACAGGAGACGGATGCAGAAGAGATAAAGATGGATATTACTGGATCACAGGAAGAGTGGATGATGTAATTATTGTTTCAGGTCACAATCTTGGAACTGCTGAAATAGAAAGTGCATTTGTTGCTCATCCAAAAGTAGCAGAAGCTGCTGTAGTTGGATATCCACATGATATTAAAGGTAATGGTTTATATTGTTACGTTACTTTAAATGTGGGAGAAAAATCAACTCTAGATTTAGAGAGAGATTTAAAGCTATGGGTAAGAAAACAAATTGGTCCGATAGCTACACCAGATCTAATTCAATTTTCACCTGGACTTCCAAAAACTAGATCAGGTAAAATTATGAGAAGAATTCTAAGAAAAATTGCAGCAAATGAACATGACCAATTAGGTGACACAACAACCTTAGCAGATCCAAGTGTAGTAAAAAGCTTAGTTGAAAATAGAAAAAATACTTAAAAATTTATTAATTCAATAAATTCCTTTTTAACATTATCCCATTTTAAGATCATAGAATTTAAAACAATTTTTTTGTCTAAAGATTTTAATTCTTCAGCGATTGGAGACCATTCATATAATGATAGCGCGCTGGTATTAAATGGTAATGACTCGTGATATTCATTCCAATTAATCTTTTCATATCTTTCAAGAAAATTTTTTTTTGCATTTTCATATATTTCCTGTGGCATTTCATTTTTCTGAAGTTCATTATCTAAAATTTCAAAATAAATTTCATTTGCTTTCTCAGTATCATGTTGATTTCTGATATTTTTTAAAAAAGAGATAGTATAAAAAGTTAAATCCTGTAATGCAGTTGAATAAATATTCCATTTAGCTTTGTTAATCGATCCTAAAAATATTTCATCTTCAAACATCAATACATATTTTGCCCCCATTCTAGTTTTCAGATATCCGTAAAGAGTAACTTGACTTACCCACGCAGATTTTTTTTGGATAAATTCTTTTAAGTCAGAATAGTTTTCAATTTTTTTTGTTTTTTTAAAATATTTTAAAAATGGAACGAAATATTCCTTTAAATACTCAAATTTCAAATCTTTGAGCTTTAATTTGTATTTGATGCCCATTTAAAACCGATATTACAACTTTTACTATAAATATATGCCATTTTTTACCCTTTAAATATCACTTTAAATGAGTATGAATTATATCTTTAACCTATAGGGAGGATTAAAATAATGTCAAACAAAGAAAAGCACTGGGAAAAAACCAAAGGATTGATGATAATTACATTAATTATTTGGTTTGTTTTCGGTTATCTGATCTTCATGTTTGGTTCTGACCTAAACACTTCAAGTTTTATGGGATATCCATTAGCGTATTACATGTGTGCGCAGGGTTCCATCATTGCATTTGTGGTCCTAATTTTTTGGTTTGCAAATAGACAGGAAAAAATTGATGAAGAGTTTGGTTTTACCGAAAAGGAGGATGATTAATGTTTAAAGGCAATTTTATTGACAACCTACCAAAAATTTACGGGACATATACTGGGGGCTTCTTCATATTCATCATTTTGATGGCAATAGCAGAGCAAGCAGGTATGACCGCTAAAACAATTGGTATTTTGTTTGTCGCCTTTACAGTCTGTATATATGCCATAATTGGATATCTATCTAGAACTGTACAAGTCGACGCTTATTATGTTGCTGGAAGACAGGTGCCAACAGTCTTTAACGGAATGGCAACTGCAGCTGACTGGATGTCAGGTGCATCATTCGTTGCAATGGCTGGTGGTATTTACTTTGGTGGTTATACTTATATGGCTTTCTTAGTCGGATGGACTGGGGGATACGTTTTAGTATCATCACTTTTAGCACCATACTTAAGAAAATTTGGATGTTATACTGTGCCAGATTTCATTGGAACAAGATACGGCGGAAACTTTGCAAGGTTCTGTGCTGTAGTTGTTTTAACATTGGCATCTTTCACATATGTAACAGCTCAAATTAACGCAACAGGAACAATTGCATCTAGAGCACTAAGTATTCCATTTGAATTAGGAGTTTGGGTTGGACTAGTAAGTATTTTACTTTGTTCAATGCTAGGCGGAATGAGAGCGGTAACTTGGACACAGGTTGCACAATACATAGTATTGATTATTGCTTATCTAATTCCAGTATTCTGGATTAGTAACAAATCTGGATTTGGTTTCTTTCCACACTTTATGTTAGGTGAGGAAGTGGCTAGATTAGGTGCACTTGAATCGCAATTTGGATTAGTTAAAAATGCTGCTGCAGATATAAAAGCTGCAGGTGTACCAGGTGGTCTAAAATCTATCGCTGTATCACACGCAGGTGTGCCAGAAGGTGGAATGGCTGCATGGAAGTTTATTTCATTAGCACTATGTATGATGGTAGGAACAGCTTCTTTACCACACATTTTAATGAGATACTTCACTACTCCAAGTGTTAAAGCTGCAAGAAAATCAGTGGCATGGTCACTATTCTTTATTGCATTGCTTTATACTTCAGCGCCAATGCTTGCAACATTATCCAAAATCTCACTGATAGATCCAAACTTACCAACTGGTATTATTGGAAAACCAATTGCTGAAATTATGCAAATTGAGTGGGTAAATGCTTGGATTAATGTAAAACAAGCCTTCATAGCAGACTTTAACGGAGATGGTATTCTTCAGTTAAATGAATGGTTTATGAGAGGTGACGTAGTTGTACTAGCAACTCCTGAAGTTGCCGGACTACCATACGTAATCTCTGGACTAGTTGCTGCAGGAGGAATGGCTGCTGCGATGTCAACTGCTGATGGTCTAATTCTTGCTATCGCAAACGCTTTATCACATGATATTTACTACAAAATCATTGATCCAAAAGCAGATGTAAGAAAAAGATTGTTGGTTGCTAGAGCACTTCTAATTGTTATTGGTGCCGCTGGAGCATACATTGCATCAATGAGGATCACTAGTATCCTTGGTGCAGTTGCTTGGGCATTTGACTTTGCAATGTCTGGATTGTTCTTCCCATTAATACTTGGTGTATGGTGGAAGAGAGCAACAAGGCAAGGGGCAATAGCAGGTATGATAGCAGGTCTTGCATCAGGAACAGCTTATCTAATTTATGTGTATCCTAAGTTTATGGGTAATGCACCTTGGTTAGGTATTGACCATTTACGTTTCGGTATAATCGGAGCGTCGGTATGTTTAGTTGTAATGGTTGTAGTAAGTTTAATGACTGAAGAACCAGATAAAGCTACGCAGCAAATGGTAGACGAAGTTCGTGTTCCATCAGGTAAGACAATACTTGGTAAGCAACACTAAATTAAACTTTATTGGGGGCGATATTCGCCCCCATTTTTTCAAAAAATAATGCCAATATATATTTTAGTAATTGATTATATTCTAGGTATAATCATGTGGACATTGATTGGAAGATCCGCAATGAATATTTTCCAAAAAGAAGATTCAGAATTTTTTTTCATGAAGGTCTTTGTAAAATATACAAATCCAATAATTAAAATTTTTAAATTCATAACTCCGACCTTCATTATAGGACCGTTAGTGCCACTTTATGTTGCATGGTTTTTTTATATGTTCAGATTTTATTTAATGCCTTATTTAATGGGTTATTCTGTTATGGGAATGTTATCGTTTCCATTAGAAAGTGAAATAGCTGCGGAAATTTACAAAGTATTTGGTAAATAATAATTCAAATATATTCAAAAATTGATAGTACTAGTTTTTATTTAATAATGAAAAATATACAAATTTCACCTTCAATACTCTCTGCAGATTTTAGCCAGTTAGGTAAAGAGATTAAACGACTAGAGGATGGTGGTGCAGATTTGATACATGTTGATGTAATGGATGGGCATTTTGTTCCCAATATAACAATTGGGCCCCCAGTGATAAAAACACTTAGGAGCTATACAAAATTACCTTTTGATGTGCATTTAATGATCTCACCAGTTCATAAATATATTAAAAATTTTGCTGAAGCTGGATCTGATATAATAACAATTCACCCTGAAGCCACTGATAATTTGATCGAATCAATTCATCTGATAAAGCAATTAAAGAAAAAAGTAGGTATATCTTTAAATCCAAACACAGAAATAAATGTAATAGAAAAAACTTTAAAAGATATTGATTTAGTTTTAATAATGAGCGTATATCCAGGGTTTGGTGGTCAAAAATTTATACCAGAGGTAATTGAAAAAATTAAAAAACTTTATCAAATAAAGAAGGGAAATAACTTAAAATTTGATATTGAGGTTGATGGTGGAATAAATTTTTCCAATTCAAAAGAAGTTTTATCAGCAGGAGCAAACATATTAGTTTCTGGAACAACCATATTTAAAGAAAACGACGGCGATATTAAAAAAAATATAGAAACTCTAAGATCAATGTAGGATGCATTTAAAAAATTCTTTAATTACAATAAATGAATTTTTTTACTCTTCTAAAAATCAAATAAGAAAATTATACCTAAGATCAAATCTCTATAATAATAAAATTTCAAAAACTGAAATAAACTACATTTCCTATAGGCCCAGCCTAAGTATTCTTAGTTGCTTAGTTAAATTTGATAAAAAAAAGATTAAAATTGAGGAATTAAACAAAGAAAATATTTGGGAAAATAAATTATTAAGTGGAAATAATTTAAAGAAACTAAATAATTTTTATTGGCTGTTTAGCATTGATTTAAAATCTTCTGCAAATATTACACAATCAATAATAGAAAAGTGGATCGAAAAAAATGAAAATTATAATTCATTTACATGGCAGCTTGATATTTTATCAAAAAGAATAATTTCTTGGATATCAAACTCTAAATTAACATATGATAAAAGCGAAGACGTATATAAAAAAAAATTTAATTTTTCTATAAACAAACAAATTAATCATTTAATAAATGAGATAAGTAAATCACAATCTGTTGATGACAAATTATTGGGCTGTACTGCAATAATAATAACAGGACTATCATATGAAAATGAAAAATTTTTAAACTATGGTTTAGAATTATTAAGAAAAATTATCATTAACTCTTTTGATGACGAATATTTTCCAAAAACAAGGAGTATTAGACAGTTAAATTTTTATTTAAAATATTTTGTTCTTGTTAGAGAATTATTAAAGGAATCTTTTAATAATATTCCTGAATACCTTGATGAAATAATTTTCTATCTCGGAAAATCTTACGTGATTTTCTCACAACCTGAACAAAGTTTTCTTTTTAATGGGAATCATCAAAATGACTTAAAAGAATTTAATAAATATTTATCACAATACAAATATAAATTTGAAAATTCGAATAATGAAGTTGGGGGATACGCAATTTTAAAAAATAAAAATTGCATACTTGCTATGGATGTTGGAAATTCCCCCCAAAAAAGATTTTCACATAATTATCAAAGTGGAGCGCTTTCATTTGAATTCTTTTACAAAGATAAAAAGCTAATTTCAAATTCTGGATATTTTCAGGATTATAAAAGCAAACTAAATCTAATTTCAAAATCCACCGCTGCCCATTCAACTCTTATAATAAATAATCATTCAAGTTGTTCATTTAGAAATAGCAGAAGCTATAAGTTATTAGAAAATGGTTTGAAAATTAATGACAAAAATATTGTTAATGAAAAAAACTATTGGTTAGTCAAAGCATCTCATAATGGTTACTTAAAAAAATTGGGAATTTTACATGAAAGATCTTTAGAATATTTTGCAGAAAAAGATAAATTGATAGGAACAGATAAAATAATTTCAAAAAATAAATTGGAGTCAAAAAAATACGATATCAGGTTCCATATGGAGCCAGGTGTTAAATTAACAAAAACTTTAGATAACAAAACTATACTAATTGAAATTGAAAATTCTGGATGGAGATTTTCAAGTAACAGCGAGAATATTAATATTGAATCAGGTATATATTTCGGTAATAAAAATTTATCTACTGAGAACCAAAATATATGTTTATCAGGCAGAACAAAGGATATAAGTTTGGACATTAAATGGGTATTCGAAAAAATAAAGTAAAAATCAAGACTGCTTTAATTTCCTTGTCAGATAAATCTAACTTAAAACCATTATTAAGTTTATTAAAAAAATATAATATTAAAATAATAAGCTCAGGTGGAACATACAAAAAAATTAAAGCATTGGGTTTTAAAAGCTTAGAAGTATCAAAATTTACAAATTCAAAAGAATTATTAGATGGAAGAGTGAAAACTTTACATCCAAAAATTCATTCTGGGATTTTAAATATTAGACAGAACCAAAAACATCAAAAAGAAATGAAAATTAAAAATTATGAAAATATAGATTTGATAATTATAAATTTTTATCCATTTGAAGAGGTTTTATTAAGTAATTCTAGTCACAAAAATATAATCGAAAATATAGATATTGGAGGACCAGCAATGGTTAGATCAGCTGCAAAAAATTATAATGATGTGGTAGTTCTAAGTAACTCAAAACAGTATGAGGATTTAGCTGTTGAATTAAATAAAAATAGAGGATCGACGAATATAGATTTTAGAGAAAAATTAGCTGAGGAAGCATTCATGGAAACTGCATATTATGAATCAAAAATTTTTAATTATTTCAATCAGAGATCTGAAAACCTTTTCCCAATCAAGAATATAATTTCCGGAAAATTAGTTGAGAAGACAAGATATGGAGAAAACCCTCATCAAAAAGCGGCAATATACTCACAACATAACAAACAGGAAATTATTCAAATCAGCGGAAAACAACTAAGTTACAACAACTATAACGATCTTTATTCAGCTCTAGGTATAACAAAAAATTTGCCAAAAAATAACGGTGTAGCAATAATTAAGCATGCTAATCCGTGTGGAGTTTCCATTAATCCAAACAAAATCAAATCCTTTAAAGAGGCTTTAGGAAGTGACCCAATTAGTGCCTATGGTGGTATTGTATCATGTAACTTTAAATTAAATAGTAGTTTAGCTAAAGAGATTAACAAAATATTTTTTGAGGTAATAGTAGCGAATGGATTTGACGAAAAATCAATCAAACTTTTAAAAAAGAAAAAAAACCTAAGGCTAATTGATTCTAGTAAAGTAGAAAAAAATTTTAAATTTAATTTCATAAATAAATTTAATTCTATTTTAGTTCAAGATCCAGATACTCAACATTTTTCTAAGAAAGATTTTAAAATTGTATCAAAATTAAAACCTACGAATAAAACATTAAACAAACTAATTTTTGCATTTAATATATGCAGAAGTGTAAAATCGAATGCAATAGTTATTACAAAAGATTACAAGACAATAGGCATAGGGTCTGGTCAACCAAGTAGGTTAGATAGTTGCAAAATAGCAATTGATAAAATGAAAAAGTTTCAGAAAATAAATGATGGAGATGAAATCTTGGCAGCATCTGATGCATTTTTCCCGTTTGTGGATGGTATAGAAAAATTGGTACAAGCAGGAGTTTCAGCAGTCATTCAACCGTCGGGTTCAAAAAATGATAAAGAAATTATTAAATTTGCTAATCAAACAAATACTATTTTAGTATTTTCCAAAACAAGACACTTTAATCACTAATCAATTTATCTTATCTATTTTAGCAGCTAAAATAAAATCACTCTCAGCAAGACCTTTAATTGCATGTGTGAATATTTTAATTCTTGCATAGCCCCATCCAAACCACAGATCAGGGTGATGTCCCTCTGTTTCAGCAATTTCTCCAACTTTATTAACAAATTCTTGACTTTGTAAAAAATCATCAAATTTAAAATTTTTTATTAAATGAAATCCATCGATTTTATCCTCTATTACTTCCCATCCATCAACTTGTTTTAAATATTTGTGAATTTCTTCTGTATTGAAAGGTGGGATGTTGCCTTCACATGGTATACATTTTTTACTTGCTAGATCACTCATAATATAATTCCTATAATGGAGCGGGCAATGGGACTTGAACCCACGACCTTCTCGTTGGCAACGAGACGCTCTACCACTGAGCTATGCCCGCTTATTTTTACAAATCAAAACTAAAAGCTTTTTTTGAATTTAGCAAGTTATTAAATAATTTAATGCGACTATCGAATCATTTCTGTCCAGTTGTAACTTTAAAAAGAATAATTATAATAAAAATATGAAACTTGAAGAATTACCAAAAACTATCCCAATTTTTCCTCTATCAAATTTTATAATGTTTCCTGGCACAACTGTCCCATTGAATATTTTTGAGCCTCGATATTTGCAAATGGTAAATGATAGCATGAAAAAGCATAGGATGATTGGAATGATACAACCAAAAAAAACAGGTTCTTTAAAAAAACCTGATTTATATGAAATAGGATGTATTGGAAAAATCACAAGTTTCAATGAAACAGAAGACGGTAGGATACTTATTATTCTAAATGGTATTTGCAGATACAAAATTAACTCGGAATTAAACACAGACAAATTGTACCGTGAGTGTGATGTCCAATACGATCATTTTTCTAAAGATATAATGCAAAAAAGTAATGAAGTTAACTTTTCTGACTTAAGATTAATTATGGAGAACATGAAAACATTTTTCAAAAAACAAGGATATCTTGTAAACCTAAAAGATTTAGAAAAGAAAGATCTTAGCCAAACACTCAATGATTTGTCAATGGCATCCCCGTTCTCATTGGAGGAAAAACAAATATTACTAGAGAGTCTTGATATAAATATAAGAAAAGAAAAAATGGAACAAATTTTAAATAATTATATTAAAGATGAGTTTGAAAATACCACACTTCAGTAATTTATAAATTTAAGCCTCTATCTGATAGAATATTAGAATATTTTTTGAAAAGTGAATTTTTATTTAAAATTCTAAAAACTGGTTTTGAAATTGAATTGTTAATATTGTTATCTAATCTAAAAAATTCATATATACCATCAATTGCTTTTCCATAAAGATAATTAAGATGTTTTGTTGAATTTTGGAAATCTTCGGCAACAGAGATGTCTATTGGAAGACCTAAAGATTTTCTATCATTAACTATTTTTGACATTATTTTAATATCCCTAATTGTCATATTAAATCCTTGTCCCGCAAGTGGATGTATACGATGTATTAGATCACCAAAAGCAAGAATATTATCATAAGTATAATTTCTAAGCATTTCAAAACTTAAATTAAGTTTTTCAATTTTGTTAATTTTATTAAATGAATAGAAAGAATTGTATTTTTTAAATATGTCGACAATTTTCTCATCATCTATTTTCCCTCCCTTATAAGAAAAAACTATTGAAGTTTTAGTATTAGACAATGGTAGAAACGCTAGAGGTCCAAATTTTGTAAAAATTTGAATGGCGATATCATTATCTTTATGCCGATGATTTATTATAAAAGTGTAAGCTCTACTTCCATAATTTTTTTTTATTTTATTTGTAAAAAATTTATTTGATATAAAATTTTTGTTTTCAGTATTAATAACTAAATCATAGTTTTTAATTTTCTTTAGAATAGACGGACTAGACGTATCTATATGATTTAATTTTATAAATTTTGATTTTTTTATTTTTTTTGAAATAATTTCATTTAATTTTGAATATGATATTAAATTAAAAACTTCTTTTTTTTTTTTGTTAAAATTAATTATTTCTTTAGATTGAGAACCTTCTGTAAAAATTTTAATTTCTTTACTTTTCCATGACTGAATATTGGATTTAGTTAAAATTTTTAAATAATCAAAATTTTCACTTGATAAGGCTATTGTTCTATTTGTCTTAATGTTTTTAATTTTATTATTTAAATATATGTCTATATTGAGTTTTTTTTCCTCAAAAACATTAGCAAGAATCATATTTGTTAAATTTTGGCCTATAAGACAAATTTTCATAACAAAATAATTTTAACAATAAAAATTAAATGATACAAAGTGACAAATGCAGTTTTGATTCATGATTTTTAAAAATTATATCAATAAAATAGGTGATTTTATTATAAAGAGATTAGCAGAACTAGTTGGTATTTTTCTGGTAGTTACTTCAATATTACTTTTTATATCTTTAATTAGCTATTCACCAGAGGATCCGAATTTTATATTTCCAGAAAATCAAGAAATAAAAAATTTTCTTGGATTTAGGGGAAGTTTTATTGCTGATATATTTTTTCAATCTGTTGGCATAATATCACTTTTAATTCCTTTTTCTCTTCTTTTTACTGGACTATCGATAACAATTAATAAAAAATTTATAGTTATTATTGAAAATATTTTTTTTATAATTCTTTACATTATCACTGCAGCATTTTTTTTTAGTATTTTTCATAATGAAACCTATTGGTTAATAATAAATGGCAACAATGGTTTTGTAGGTGATTTAATGTCTGAGACTTTAATTGCAGATCTTTTAAATATTAACAAGACATTAAGTTATTATTTTTTAATATTTTTTATTTTATTATTTTTTCTTTTAAGTAGTAATTTTAAAATATCACATATTTTAAATTTTTTTATATTGATGAAAAAAATATTTTCATCAAAAAAAAATAATTCCATTAATCAAGAAAATATTTTTAAAGATGACTCCGTAGTTGAAAAAGTTAAGAAGCCTCCAATTCAAGAAGATTTATTTTCTAACAATAAATTGATTTTAGATGATATAAAAATTAAATTACCTTTAATCGATTTTTTAAAAAAACCTGAAAAGATATCTAATAAAAAAGAAGATATTAAAATTGATGCTGAGGGGTTAGAAAAAATACTTCTTGATTTTGGCGTGGAAGGGAAAATAAAAAAAATAAGTCATGGACCTGTTGTATCTTTGAACGAATTTGAGCCAGCAGCTGGAGTTAAGGTTTCTAAAATTATTAATTTAGCAGAGGACATTGCTAGGAATACGAGCTCAGAATCTGCAAGAATAGCTACTATCCCCAGAAGTAATACTGTTGGTATTGAGCTACCTAAGATATCCAGAGAAAATGTTTTTTTAAGAGAAATAATTTCAGATAAGAATTTTAAAAAAAAAGAAATAAAATTACCTATTGCTCTTGGTAAAAGTATATCTGGAGAGCCTATAAC
Organism: uncultured Pelagibacteraceae bacterium; assembly: GCA_902535625.1. GTDB lineage: Bacteria > Pseudomonadota > Alphaproteobacteria > Pelagibacterales > Pelagibacteraceae > Pelagibacter. The sequence goes on from CACAUA010000001.1 coordinate 71,674, forward strand.
CAGCGATTTAAGTTCAATGCCTCATTTATTAATAGCTGGAACTACTGGCTCAGGAAAATCAGTATGTATTAATACAATTATCCTATCACTAATTTACAGACATACACCAGATATCTGCAAGTTCATTTTAATTGATCCAAAAATGTTAGAGCTTTCAACTTATGAAGGAATTCCTCATTTATTATGTCCGGTTATCACGGAAGCAAAAAAGGCAGCGTCTGTTTTAGGTTGGGTAGTTAAAGAAATGGAAAGTAGATACAGGTTAATGACAAAAGTAGGTGTAAGGAACATTGATGGTTATAATGAAAAGCACAAAGTTAAGATGCCTTATATTGTTGTAATTGTTGATGAAATGTCAGATCTTATGTTGGTAGCTGGTAAAGAAATTGAGAACTATATTCAAAAATTATCACAAATGGCCAGAGCAGCTGGAATTCATATAATTATGGCTACTCAAAGACCAAGCGTAGACGTAATAACTGGAACGATAAAGGCTAATTTTCCTACTCGTATTTCATTCCAGGTTACCTCTAAAATTGATAGCAGAACAATTTTAGGTGAACAAGGAGCTGAGCAACTTTTAGGCAAAGGAGACATGTTATATATGTCTTCAGCAAATAGGATAGCAAGAATACACGCGCCTTATGTTTCAGAGGTTGAAATAGATAAAGTAAATAACTTCCTCAGAAATCAAGCAGAGCCAGACTATGTTGATGAAATTTTAAACTTTGCTGATGAAAAAGAGATTAACGAAAAAAACAAGGATAATTCTGAGACAGATGAATTATATGATGAGGCTCTTGAAATAGTTAAGTCTGAGCGAAAAGCATCTACCTCATTTTTGCAAAGAAAGTTACAAATTGGATACAACAGGGCTGCAAGAATTATTGATCAAATGGAAGCTAATGGAGAAGTTAGTAAAGCAAATCATGTGGGCAAAAGAGAAGTTTTAAAATAATGAAATATATAATTTTTATAATAATATTTTTTTATCCATTAAATATTTTAGCATCTTCAAAAGAATTAATAAAAAATAAATTAAATCAAACAAATAGTATATCTTTTAAATTTACACAAAAAATTGGTAAAAAAACAGAGGAAGGAGAATGCGTAATTTTGTATCCAAAAAAAATTTTATGTAAATATGATGATATTTTTGATAAAATTTTAGTATCCAATGGAAGATCATTAGTAATTAATAGTAAAAAAATTTCAAATTATTTAAGGTATAATCTAGAAGATACTCCTCTCAATTTAATTTTAGATAAAAAATTTCTACTTGAGAAATTAGACCAAGTTAAAGCAATTCAAGAAAATGAAGAAACATTTTATTTTGAAGTAATTCACAATGATAATTTATTAAATATTTTTTTTGATAAAATTAATTACGATATTAAGGGATGGACAACAACTGATATTTATCTAAACAGGGTTGAAACAAAGTTATACAACATAGAGGTAAATATGATGATTGATGAAAATACATTCAGAGTTCAAAATTACATTAACTAATATCTAATTTAATAGTTTCGGATTTAAATATTTTCATTCCTCTACCCAAATAGTTTTTTAAAGCATGTTTATGGTCTAAAGAGCAAGTATGTAGCCAAACTTTTTTAGTATTTTTTCTAAATCCAAATTTTAATGCTTCAGACAAAAGGTAACCACCATATTTTTTTCCAATAAATTGATCAAGAATACCGAAATAGGCTACTTCACATTTACTTGCCTCAGGATGAAATAAAAGTTCGAAAAAGCCAATTAAATTCTCATTTTCTGTAAGTATGTAAGTCTCTAAATTTGAATTGTTAGTATAATCCATCCATTTAGTATCATTCCAAATTAATCTATCAATCCAACGATAACTTTTACCAATTTGCTTATAAAAAAATTTATTGATTTGAAAATCTGGTGGATTTTTTTTTTCTACTTTACAATTACTTTTGGGTTTTTCTGATAAATTAATTTCATCTGGCGAATTAATTTCCAAGTATTTTCTGTCAATTTTAGTTATCACGAAACCATTTTTCCGACTTTTTCACCACCAAATAAATGAAAGTGTAGGTGTGGGACCTCTTGACCACCATAATCACTTATATTGGCGAGAGCTCTATAACCTTTACCATCAATGGATGAAATACCTAATTTTTTTGCAACGGTAGTAACACCTTTCATTAATCCAATTATTTCATTATCGGATGCGTTGGAATTGAAATCATCTAAATCAATATATTTTCCTTTAGGGATAACTAGAGCATGAATTTTTTTTTGAGGATTTATATCATAAAAAGACAAAACAAAATCATCTTCATATATTTTATTACAAGGAATTTCCCCTCTTAATATTTTAGCAAATATATTCTGATCATTATATGTCATTAATTAATTATAAATAAATTATATATTTAATAAATAATTTCATCAATGATTGATATTTATAGTTAAAAAGGAACTTCAATAGTATTTGTTAAAAGAGTTGATTTATCCATAAGGTAAGTTTTTAGATATAAAGTTTTTCCTTTACTTTCTATAAAAGTTTTTCCAACCCAATATGCTGGATAATATTTTGATTTAAATGGCACACCTGCATAGACTGCTCCAACATCATTAGGAATTACGGTACCATTATGTGTCCACGCTTTAGGAATTTTTATGACTGGATCTCTTAAACCTAAACCTAAAAAATGTATTTGTAACACACCTTGATCAAATGCAGTTCTTGAGCATTGGAAGGATTGTTTTGTAAAAACTTTACCACCTGTCCTAACATATCTATCTATATTACCACCGTTCATATCACATCTTATAAAGTCCTGATTAATGGATCTGATTACTTGTTTTAAATTTGATTTTATTACTGCATTTTTTGTGCTACTTGTGTATCCATTATAAGCGACTACGCCGACAGCAGCTAAAATACCAATAATTGCTACCACAACAAGTAATTCGATTAAAGTGAAACCATTGTGCTTCATTTTAAAAAATATTTTATTAAATTTTATAAAATTTTGCATTGTTTAAATATATGCAACTAATAAAATCAATTTAAAAAAAAGAGAGGAAAAATGAATAAATTTAAATCAATTTATAAAGCTATTATTGGCTTAACATTTATTTTTTCATTTGTTCTTACTTCAACAGCTGCATTTTCAGAAATAGTTGGACGTTTATCTGTTCACTGGAGTCCGAAGCATCACAGTGCAAAACATGCACAAATATTTGCTGATGAAGTTAATAAAAGAGCAAAAGGAAAATTAAAAATTGAAGTTTATCCATCTAAACAATTATTTGGAATTAGAGAGGTGATGGGTGCTGTAACTTCCGGTGCAGTTGAACTTGGAGGAATTGTTGGAGTAGTAAGTTTCCCACCAATTAATAAAAATTTTAATGTTGCTTCATTTCCAGGATTATTTAATTCATGGGAACAACAAAGAGGTTTTTTTCAAAACTCACCTAAAGGAAAAGAAATTTGGGGTGAATTAACAAAAAAAACTAATTCAACATTAGTTATGTATAACCCAGTTGGACCTGTAATGACTTTTTCAAGTGCTAAAGAGTTAACAGGTATTGATGCGATGAAAGGTCTAAAGGCTAGAAGACTATTAAAAAGTGAAGAGCCTATGTGGGATGCTCTAGGTGCAAACAGAGTATCTTTGCCTACTGGTGAAGTTTATACATCTTTACAAACTGGAATGATTGATACAATAAATAGTCCTCCAGGAAGTATTGAGGCATATAGCTGGTGGGAGTTTTTAAAATACGCTCAAAAGCCTTATCAATATTATGCTGATGCATATATTATGGCAAACTCAACTTGGTTTAATAGTCTATCTTCAGAGTTACAAAAAATCATAATGGATGTTGGTAAAGAAGTTGGAAAGCGATCTACTGACTTAATTATGGATACTGGAGAAAGTACTCTAAAAAAATTCCAAGAAAGGGGTGGAGTTGTTACTACACTTTCAGGAGCTGAAAAAGCTAAGTTTGATAAGCTAATGAAAGATGAAGTAATGCCGGCAATGGCTAAAATGATTGATGCTGACGCTTTAGAAGCAGCACAAGCATATGCTAAGAGTAATTAGAAGAAGTTAATCTTTTTCTATAAAGATTATGAGGGCATTGCGAGCTATTAATAATTTGTTAGCAAAAGCTGCAATTTGGCTCGCAATGTTCATTGTCTTTTTAATGGTGGCAGCTTTAGCATTAAGCGCCACTACAAGATTTATCACAGGTACAGGATTTGCATGGTTTATTGAATTACCCCCAGTAATGGTGAGTTGGTTGGTATTTCCATTACTTGGTCCTTTGCTAAAACAAGGACAACATATTAAAGTAGACTTTTTAAGTCACTATTTATCTGAAAAATCAAAAAATATTATTGGCACAATTGTAAATTTAATAGCTTTAATTTCTGCATGCGTATTCTTTAAAGCGGGGGTTGATGCAACAACAATGTATTACAATTTAGGACAAATGATGGAATTAGAAATTAATATTCCTATCTGGTGGATGTTTTTAGCTTTTCCAGTTGGGTTTTTAATCTTAGTATTAACATCATTAGAGCTAATTTTAGATAATTTTAAAAAAATTTTAGGGAAAGAATAAATGTTTGGATTAGCTTTTATTATTTCTCTTGTAACATTAGTTATTTCTGTACCTATTTTTTTAGTTTTTGGTTTAGGAAGTTCATTAGCTGCAATTGCAGGATTGAATTTACCTTGGTCGGTTTTAATCCAAGTTTCATTTGGTGCATTAACTAAACATGTTCTAATCGCTGTTCCTTTATTTATTTTTACTGGAATGGCTATGTTAAAAGGTGGAGCTGCTTCAAGATTAGTTAAGTTCACAACAACACTTGTTGGTCATTGGCCAGGTGGGTTAGGTGTTGCGATGGTTATTGCGATGGGATTCTTTGCAGCTTTTTGTGGATCAATACTCGCAGCAATAACTGCTGTTGGAACAATTATGATGCCAAAGATGATTGAACAAGGTTATCCAACTCCGTTTGTTGTAGTTCTAGCAGCCTCAGCTGCTTTATTGGAGGCATTGATTCCTCCATCCAATGCAGCAATATTATTTAGTGCTCTAACTAACGTACCTGTATCCAAAACCTTTGCAGCAGGGGTTATTCCAGGCCTTGTTCTGCTAGTTTTGATGGTCCTTCTAGTTTTGTTTAAATGCAGGCATATTAGAACAGATGAAAAGGCTTCTTTTAAAGAAAGAATAAGTTCTTTCATCGCTGCGCTACCAGCATTGATAACACCAGTGATTATTTTGGGTGGAATTTATGCAGGGATACTAACTCCATCTGAATCTGCGGCGGTTGCGGGTGTCTATGCAGTTCTTATAGGATTTTTAATTTACCGTGAACTTACATTTTCATCTTTGATGAGCTGTTTAAGAGAAACAGCAATCATAACAGCAGTTATTTTTGCAATTATAGCAACTGCAACATTCTTAAGTGTGGTTTTAACTTACACACAAGCTCCTCAAAAAATTATAACATTTTTCACAGACAAAGGTGTTAGCGTAAATCTATTTTGGATAATGCTAGGAGCAATTTGTTTAATTCTTGGAACATTTATTGAAATAGTACCTGTGTTTTATTTAACGGTTCCAATTTTTGCAGCAATTACATTATCGTTCAATCAAAGCTTACTTCATCTTTACGTCGTGTTCGTAGCTTTTGCAGGAATAGGAATGATCACACCCCCCGTATGTGTTGGTATTTACACAGCTGCAGGTGTTATCAAAGAAAATCCAGCCAAAGCCTTCAAAGAAGTTCCTCTATTTACAATCGTTGGAATAATTTACGGAATACTAATGATACTCTTTCCAATATTCTCAACCTGGTTACCTGGTAAATTGTAGTTTATTTCTTTACTGTCCTACTGTTTTTTCTTCCACCATTGCATTTGTATTTTTTACTAATTTATATAACTTTGGATTACGATTTTTTAACAATATCATCAAATTTCTTAATGTAATTTAAATATTGTTCATTTAAAAAAGAATTTTCTTTTTTGGATTTTTCTTCGTCGTAGTCCATTGCGGTAAGTTTCTTTATTAATTTCTCTTGATTTTTTTCACTCATAACCAAATCGGTTATCTTACTGGTGCTTGTTTTATGCTTAGTCTTAACACTCTCATCAAAATTTGCAAAATACATGTAGCAGGTTCTTACGTTCTAAATTAAATTTTTATCTTTAGGGCTTTTTGCAGCCATTATACTAGATAACTCTAAGTATCTTTTTTCATATCTTAGTAATTTAGGATTATAAATAACATGGCTATCAAATTTAGTTCCATCTTCCAACATTTCGTCACCTGCAATAATTGCTCCCCAATATGGAACTAATTTTGTCCAATTGTTTTTGATATAATCATCATCATTACTTTTACTGACCTTTTTTTTCTTTTTTAAAAAATCAAAAAATCCCATATTTTTATTTTTTTCTTCTGTTTAGTTCTTCCATCACTTCTTCAATTTTTATTCCACTTTTTTCAAGATACATGATTAAGTGATATAAAACATCTGCTGCTTCGTGGATTTTATTAGAGTCTTGCTCTACAGCTTCTATTAGTTCATTTATCTCTTCTAAAACCTTTTCTTTTGCTAAAGATTTATCTTCTAAAAGCTTATTCGTGTATGAGCCTTCGACAGGATTATTTTTTCGCTCTCTTGCAAGGGTAACGAGATCTTCTAAAATCTTTAACATACTAAATCCTAACAGGTATATCTTTTGAAGCCAAATATTGCTTAGCTTCATTTACTGAATAAGTACCATAATGAAATATAGATGCAGCTAAAACGGCACTAGCACCTGATTTTATTCCATCTACTAAATGATCTAAAGTCCCAACTCCACCTGATGCAATAACTGGAATATTGACCATGGATGATATCTTTTGCATCAATTCAATATCATATCCTGACTGGGTTCCATCTTTATCCATAGAGGTCACAAGGAGCTCACCAGCACCACATTTCTCCATTTTAGATGCAAATTCTAATGCATTTATGCCGGTTGGATTTCTTCCTCCATGAGTAAAGATTTCCCACCCATCGTCTTTTCTCTTTGCATCAATTGCAACTACAATGCACTGTGATCCAAATTTTCTAGAACTATCTTCAACAACTTTTGCATTTTGAACAGCGGCTGTATTTATTGATACTTTATCAGCTCCACAGTTAAGTAACTTGTTAATATCATCAATACTTCTAACTCCCCCACCTACAGTTAATGGTACAAAACATTTCTTAGAAGTTTTATCTACCACTTCATAAATAGTATCTCTATTTTCATTTGAAGCAGTAATGTCTAAAAAGCAAATTTCATCTGCTCCGCCATCACTATAGATTTTTGCTTGTTCCACAGGATCTCCTGCATCTTTTAGATCTACAAAGTTAATACCTTTTACAACACGACCATTTTTAACATCTAAACAAGGTATAATTCTATTTTTAAGCATCTATTTCTTTTGCAAGTTCATCTAACTTTATATCTCCATCGTATATAGCTTTTCCGACTATAACACCTTCGATATTATTTAATTTGTTAGCCCTTTTAATATCAGTAATTGATGAAACACCACCCGATATAACTACTGGACAATTAGAAATATCTGCCACTTTTTGTGTTTCTTCAAAATTTGGACTTTGCTTAGTTCCATCTCTATTAATATCTGTGTAAATAATTCTGCTTACTCCATAATTATTTACTTTTTTTAAATATTCTGTTGTTAGTTTATCCGACTCTTCAGTCCATCCTGAAATTGCAAGATGCCCATCCTTTGCATCTAAACCTAATGCAATTTGACTTGGAAATTTTTTACAAGCTTCTTCTAAAAATCTTCTATCTTTTATAGCAGCGCTTCCCAAAATTACTTTTTCAACACCAGCATCAATATATTTTTGAATAGTTTCAAAATTTCTTACACCACCTCCTATTTCTATTTTAAGGTCAAATTTACCAACAATATCGTGAATAATATCAATATTAATCGGCTCCCCGGTTAATGCGCCATCCAAATCGACTATATGTAAATTTTTAAATCCATTGTCTTTATATTTTCCAGCTTGCTCCACTGGAGATATTTCATATTCAGTTTTATTTTCAAAATCTCCTTTGATTAATCTTACACACTTTTTGTCTTTAATATCTATTGCAGGAAAAATTTTCATATTAATTTAGAATTTTTTTTTTAGCTTTTTCAAATTCATCTTTTGATAAAACACCAGATTTATATAACTCGTTTAACTCCTGAATTTGATTTATAAAATCAGAATCTTTTTTTGTAGACATGCTTTTACTAGATTTATTTTTTGACTTAAAAGAGTTATCAATTATTTGATTAAAATCTGCAAAAAAACTTTTACAATTAACTACACAATAACCATCCATAACAAATAACTTATCATCAACTTCTGAAATATAGTAAGCAATATTGCCCAACTTAATCTTCGATGATGTAAGAAGATATGTAATATCACCATTGATTATCAGGTAAGGTTTTTTATTTGAATATTTTGATATAGTGAATTTATCAAAATTAATGAATAAACCATCCATGAACATATAATAGTCTTTGCCAGATGTTATTTCGTTTTTAATTTTATTTGAAAATTTCTGTAGCTCTGATGAAGACATTTCTCTTATTTCATCAATATTTATCCCATATTCAGACAACATATCATTATCATTTATTTTTTCATCAGTTCTAAAATATGTAAAAAATGTTCCAGAGTTATTTTTTTTTAAAATATTTTTCGTGGTCTTAAATAAACTTTTAACCTTGGTATCGCTGAAAGAATCTATCATCTTATTATATTTAGTTATTATTGGCTTAATGACTTTTATTTCTTCAAAATTTTTTCCAGCTTCTACCTGATTAACAATTTCTAGAACTTTATTGTCAATTAAGCCAAAACAAGTTGAAAATTCTTGACAAAAAGAAGAACCAAAACTTGTATCATTCCAGTTAATTATATTGAATTTGTTAGGAAAAATTATTTTATGCATTCCTAGATCTAGCTCTTTTGCAAATGATTTTGTTGAAATAAAAATTAAAATTAAAATTAAAAATAGAATATATTTTTTCATTTTATAAATTTATAAAATTATCAATTATTTTTAGACCAGTTTTATCACTTTTTTCAGGATGAAACTGCGTTCCAAATATATTTTCTTTCTCTACTGCGCAAACTATATTTGATGCATAATCAGTTGTAGCAGTAGTCACTGAATTATCTTTTGGAATAAATTCATAGCTGTGGACGAAATACATATGTGAGTTATTTTCTATATCTTTAAAAATTTTACTATCTTTTACAATATTGATTTGGTTCCAACCAATATGAGGAAGTTTATATTTTCCATCTTGATTATCAATTTTAGAAACTTTACCAGAAATCCAACCTAATCCCTTAGTCTCAACTTCTTCATAACCAACATCTGCAAACATTTGAAGACCTACACAAATACCGAGAAGTGGTTTTTTATTATTTAATGCAAATTCATTTAAAGTATCAATTAATCCATTTATGCTATTTAAACCTTCAATGCAGCTTTTAAATGAGCCCTGCCCTGGTAAAACCACCTTATCGCTTGATTTAATTTTATTTAAATCTGAGGTTACCTCGATATTAACTTTATCTTTGGCAACTTCCTTAAAGGAGTTAATTACAGAGCTAATATTGCCCGATTTATAGTCAACAATTGTGACGTCCATTAATATTATAAAGAACCTTTAGTAGATGGAATTGTACTTTTGTTTCTTGGATCCAATTCTAATGCAGCTCTTAAAGTTCTAGCTAGTCCTTTGTAACAAGACTCTATGATGTGATGACTATTATCACCATAAATATTTTCAACGTGCAAAGTAATTCCAGCAGCTTGTGAGAATGCTTGGAACCACTCTTTAAATAGTTCTGTGTCCATCTCACCAAGTTTTTCAACTTTTAATTTTACGTTCCAAATTAAATAGGGTCTGTTTGAAACATCTATTGCAACTCTTGTTAATGTTTCATCCATTGGTAGCAGAATGTGAGCATATCTTTTAATACCTACAAATTTTTTTGAAGCTTTCTTTAAGCACTCTCCAATAGCAATTCCAGTATCTTCAGTAGTGTGGTGAAGATCAATGTGTGTGTCACCTTTAGCTTTAACAGTTAAATCCATTGATGAATGTTTGGATAACTGCTCGAGCATGTGATCTAAAAAACCTATTCCTGTGTCAACTTTGTACTTACCTTTTCCATCAATGTTTAAATCGACACTGATATTTGTTTCTTTTGTTTTTCTGGCTATTTTTGCTTTTCTTTTCATAATATAAATTAGGTATATAGGTATTTTTGATTATATCAATAATACTAAGCCTGGACTTGAACTATTGAAATTCATATCCATGTATAGTCCATGACAACAATTGTACTTGTAAGAAAAAATAATGACGTAGTTGTGGCCAGTGACGGTCAAGTTAGCATGGGTAATACTGTAATTAAGAAAACTGCTAATAAAGTTCGTAAAATTGAGAAAAGAAATGTGATCGCAGGTTTTGCTGGATCAACAGCAGATGCTTTAACATTGTTTGAAAGATTAGAGTCAAAGCTTGAAAAGCACGCAGGAAACCTGACAAGAGCTGCTGTGGAATTAGCAAAAGATTGGCGTACAGATAAATATTTGAGAAGATTAGAGGCCTTAATGGCAATAGGTGATAAAGAAAAGAGTTTTATAATTTCTGGAACAGGTGATGTTCTTGAGCCTGAGGGAGATGTTATTGGGATTGGTTCAGGTGGAAACTATGCTTTGGCAGCTGCAAAAGTATTAATGGATACTGATATGTCTGCAGAAGAAATTGCAAAAAAATCAATTAAAGTTGCGTCTGATATTTGTGTATTTACTAACGACAATTTGAGTATGGAGAAAATATAATGGAAAAATCAAATGTTACATCATTTCCAAAAGGTAAAGTTGCAAAAGAGAAAACAACTATAACTAATTCATTATCTCCAAGAGAAATTGTTTCAGAATTAGATAGATTTGTTGTTGGACAAAATAAAGCTAAGAGAGCTGTTGCTATCGCTTTAAGAAATAGATGGAGAAGACAAGCATTAGAAGATGATATGAAAGATGAAGTTCTTCCAAAAAACATTTTAATGATTGGACCAACAGGTGTTGGTAAAACTGAAATCTCAAGAAGACTCTCAAAATTAGCAGAAGCACCGTTTGTAAAAGTTGAAGCTACAAGGTTTACGGAAGTAGGATATGTGGGTCGTGATGTAGAGCAAATTGTAAGAGATTTATTAGAAATCGCAATTGCAATGGAAAAGGTAAAAAAAAGAAAAGAAGTTCATGCTCAAGCACAAAAGCTAGCTGAAGATAGAGTTTTAGATGCCCTAGTGGGTAACAAAGCAAGTGTAGCAACAAGAGAAAGCTTCAGAAAAAGGCTAAGAGATGGAGATTTGGATGATAATGAAATTGAAATAGCTGTTAGTGAGTCTAATCAAATGCCTTCTTTTGAGATACCTGGAATGCCTGGTGCAAATGTTGGAATGATAAATATTTCTGACATGCTAGGAAAATCTATGGGGCAAAAGCCTAAGAAAAAGAAAATGTCAGTTAAAGAGTCTCATGAAATTTTAATTAATGAAGAATCTGACAAGCTAATTGAACAAGATAAAATTATAAAATCTGCAAAAGATTCAACAGAAAATAACGGTATAGTTTTCTTAGATGAAATCGACAAAATTTCAGCAAGAACAGATCGTGTTGGTGGAGATGTGTCGAGAGAAGGTGTTCAAAGAGATCTATTACCTTTAATTGAAGGCACAACTGTAAGCACTAAATATGGACCTGTTAAAACAGATCATATTTTATTTATTGCTTCAGGTGCATTCCAATTAGCAAAACCATCTGATCTTTTACCAGAATTACAAGGAAGATTGCCTATAAGAGTAGAGCTTGATGCACTTAATAGTGAAGATTTTATCAGAATTTTAAAAGAGCCAGACAATAGTTTAATAAAACAATACAAAGCTCTTTTAAAAACTGAAAATGTTGATTTAGAATTTACAGAAGATGGAATAAATACAATTGCTCATATAGCAAGTGAAGTGAACTCATCTGTTGAAAATATTGGTGCAAGAAGATTACACACTATTATCGAGAGAGTTTTAGATGAAATTAGTTTTACCGCTACAGATAAGGCTGGGGAAAAAATAACTGTCGATGGTAAGTATATCAAAGATAATATTGGTGAACTAGTAAAAGATACCGATTTGTCAAAATTTATTTTATAGTTTTCAAAAAAATATCAAAACTACCTTTCGAAGCACTATTTACTGACTCAAAATCGATTCTAATAATTTTTTTCATTAATTCAGAATTATTTTTTATGTATTCTGGCACAGAATGTTTTAAAATACTTAAATCAGAAGATTGATAAGGGTCATCTAAATTTTTAGATCTCATGCCCTTACCAGTAATAATTGTTATTTTTTTCACTTTATTTTGATAACAATAATCAATAAATCTTGTAATTTCTTTGTTGGCTTCTTCCAAGGTATATCCGTGTAGATCAATTAATTTTTCGGTAATTTTTTGATTATCTGATTTATCTAAATCTTTAGCATGGAGTTTTTCAGAACTATTTAGAAAATTTTGCCAATCTTTTTTGTCTTTGTCTGATAGCTTGTTTGTCAAGCTTGTGTATCAATTAGTAACCAATTAGGATTTGGTGATCTGCTATCTTTTGAAAATTTCCAAGTGTCAAGAACTTTTTTGATTTTTTCAGGATCTCCGGAAACTATTTTATTATCTTTATCTTTAACGCAAGATATAATCTCACTAACAAATTCAACAGTAACCTCTAGCATATTTTTATTTTGCTGGTGCTCTTTCACTTCAGCAGAATTAATACCAATGAAAGTTGTTTCTGAAGAAAATTTTTTTGAATCTCTATCTTTAATTGCATCCTCAAATTGTTGATATACACTTTTATCTAAAAGAGATTTTATATCTTTTAAAGTTCCTTTTGCAAAATTTGTAATAATTGTCTCGTAAGCTATCTTTGCTCCTTTGACAAATTCTTTTTTTGCATTTTCATCAAACGTATTAGCATTTAAATCAACTGATGCCTTTGTAGGTGGTGCTTCGTGAGCAAAGCTTGACTCTATATCTTCTTCAAAACCTGTTTTTTTTCCAAGAATTCCTCTTAATCTGAGAAAAATAAATCCAGCTATCATTGCTAGAAGAATAATATCTATGTATTCAAAACTATAACTCATATATGTATAATATTTACTATGTCACAAAATTTCAACCTGCTATTTAAATTATAGACAAATGAACACAGCTCTAATTTTGATAATCGGTATTCCAATCATTGAAATTTACTTATTTATCAAGATTGGATCTCAAATAGGAGCATTTAATACTATTTTATTAATATTAGTTACCGCAATAATTGGAGTAGCATATGCAAGATACGAGGGGTTTAATACACTAAGATCTGGAATGGCTCAGCTAGTTAAAAATGAATTGCCAGTTTATGAAATAGTTTCAGGTGCAACTTTAGCATTTGCAGCATTTCTATTAATTTTACCTGGATTTGCTACGGACATTTTTGGAATTTTACTTATTGTGCCTTTTACTAGAAAATTAATTCTGAGAAGATTTATCAATAAGAAAAAGCATAGTAAAAATAAAGAATTTATTGAAGGAGATTATGAGGATATAAGCGACGATAATGACAAAAAAATATGAAATAATATTTAAATACATTCAAGACTTATCTGTTGAGATTCCAAATGCAGAAGTGTTTTTATATAGCAGAGAGTTTATAACAAAGTATGTTCTTGGTATAAATATAAATACTAAAACCTTGAAAAATAAAATGTTAGAAGTCAACACCAGACTTACTTACAAAGATCCAAATAATAGTAAAAGAAAATCTCATTTTGAAATTTTATTCGCAACAGTTATTAGAATTAATGATGAAAATATACATAAGAAAGAACTAGAGAAAATTTTACTATGCGATGTTCAAAAAGAAATTTATCCAGATTTAGAAAAAATTTTAATTAAAATAATTAAAGATTCTGGGTTTCCTGAACTTAAACTTGAGAAGCAAATAGATTTTGATTCTCTTTACAAACAAAAATCTAATTAAAAAAATTTTTTTTTAAGTTTCTATTGAGAAATTCTTTGTGATCTTGCAATTCTTTTTGAGAAATTTCTATTATTTTTTTTGAATAATTAGTTTTTCCCCGAGCAACCTTTTTATTTTTTTTTTCATCAATTTGAAATTTAAATACAGGTTCTTTCTGGTCTAATAAATTAATATAAACTTTTGATAGTAATTCACAATCAATTAAAGCTGTATGTTTTTCTCTTCTTGAGTTATCGACTCTAAATCTTTTACAGAGAGCATCAAGGCTAATACTAGATCCTGGAAATTTGTTTCTTGCAATTTCAAGAGTGTCGACTATTAATTCTCTTGGTAATGTTTCTTTGTTTATTAATTTAAGTTCATTGTTCAAATGACTAATATCAAATTCTGCATTATGGATTATTATTTTTTTTCCTTTAACAAAGTTTAAAAATTCTTCTGCTATGTCTTTAAATTTTTTTTTATCTGAAAGAAATTCGTCTGTATAACCATGAACTTTTAAAGCACTTTCAGAAACTCTTCTTTCTGGATTTAAATAACAATGAAATATATTTTTTGTTGGAACTAGATCCTCTAATTCGATACACCCAATTTCTACTATTCTATGTCCATCCTTTACTGATAGACCTGTAGTTTCAGTATCAAGTATTATTTCTTTCATTAAGAATTTTTTCTTTAAGTTTTTTAATTTTTTTTTTCATTATATGCACTGGATAATTATTATCGATAATATAATCAGCTAATTTCTTTTTTTCTGACAATTCAATTTGGTTTTCTCTTAGTTTATTAAATATTTTTTTGTTAAAATTCGGTCTTTGTTTAAGCCTTCTTAAAATATTATTTCTATTAGTATCAACGAAAACAAGAAAATCTTTTTTATTGTTAATTTTATTTTCTATTAGAAGAGGAATATCGAGTATAATCATTCTATAATTTTTATTTTTCTTTATAAAATTTCTCAATCTTTTCCTCACTATTGGATGGACTACCGAAGATATTTTTTTCAAATTCTTCTCGTTGTCATTGATTGCAGATATTAAATCCTTTTTTTTTACAGGATAAGATTTAATAAATTTTGGTAGTTTGCTTCTCAAAATTCTAAAGCATGACTTATTATTTTTATAAATAAATTTTACCTCTTCGTCCGCATTAAATACTGGGAATTTAAATAACTTAGATATTGAGGTCTTTCCTGATCCTATTCCACCAATTATACCAACTCTAATCATTCTTAATTAAATACACCTGCCTCCATCAACTTCTAGAATTGTTCCAGTAATCATATTTGCTTCATCTGAGCATAAAAAACAGGCTGCATTACCCATATCTTGGGGCGTTGAAAATCTCCCAATCGGTATTGTTGCAAGAAAAGCATCTTTTTTCTTTTTTGTATTCCCCCCCATAAATGACTTTAATAACGGAGTAACTCCTGCAACTGGAGCAATTGCATTTACTCTTACTTTATATGGAGCTAGCTCTATAGCCATTGCTTTTGTTGCTGTAATCATCCATCCTTTACTAGCATTGTACCAATTTAATTTAGGTCTCGGAGATAAACCAGCAGTTGACGCTACGTTTAATATAACACCTCTTTTAATTTTTTTCATTTTAGGCACAAAGAACTTTCCACAGTAATAAACTGACTTAGCATTTACATTAAAAACTTTATCAAACTCTTTTTCAGTAACAGTTTCCATAAATTTAGGTTTATGAGTAACACCAGCATTATTAACTACTATATCTATGTTTTTATATTTTTTTTTTGCATAATTTAGTAGGGACTTGAAGTCTATATTTTTCGAGACATCTGCAACAAAATAGTCTTGGGTTAAATTTCTAGAAACTTTTTTTAATAATTTTGAATTGATATCTACCATTAACACTTTTGCACCTTCTTCAGTAAATTTTTTTGCAATACCTTTTCCAAATCCAGATGCTGCTCCAGTTATAATAGCAATTTTATTTTTTAATTTCACAAATCTAACTATTTAAAAATTTCACAAGCTCATGATCAATAATAGGTTCAATATTATGCCATATATTAAATGCTTTTTGAGCTTGGTACAAAAACATACTTAAACCATTTTCAAAAGTATTACCTTCTTGATTTCCAGCTTTAAAAAAATTGGTCTCATATGGTTTATAAATAACATCATAGAAAAATTTATTTTTTCCAACTTTTGAAAAATCTATTTTAAAATTTTCATTCTCTTTTAAACCAATACTTGTTGCATTAATTATCATGTCAAACTCTGTTAAATCTCCCCAGTTTAATATGTCTATATCTTTATAAAAATTTTTTAATTCCTCTGCTTTTTCTTTAGTTCTATTGCTTAGTATTATATTTGAAGCCTTCATTTTTTTTAATGCATAAATTATAGAAGGTACAACTCCTCCAGCACCTAAAATAATTATGGTTTTGTTGCTAATATCATATTTTAATTTTTTTATACTAAGCTCAAAGCCATCAATATCAGTATTATGTCCAACTAAATTACCATTATTTACAGAAAGAGTATTAATTGAATTTGTTCGTAAGGCATCACCGCTTAGAACATCTACATATGGTATTACAGTTCTTTTAAATGGAACAGTTATATTCAAACCATCAAGTTTTCCTTGTTTCAAATTATCGCATAATTCACCAATTTCATTTTCATTTATTTCTAGTTTTCCATAGATTGAATTTAATTTATTTTTTTTAATCCAATAATTATGTAATTTTGGAGATAATGAATGATCAATCGGGTTACCAATTACTAAAAATTTTTTCATTTATATTTTCCTAAATAATCTCTAATCTTTTTCACAGGTAAACCCATTACTGTATTCTCATCTCCATCAATTTTTGTAAACAATTTTCTACCCTCTCCTTCTATTTGATAAACATTATATGCATATAAAGTTTCATCAGGTATTTTGTCTAAGTAAGAAATCAATTCTTCATTTGAGAAATTTTTCATAAATAAATTAGCTTTATCAGAATGATTCCAGATCATAGAGCCATTTTTAGAGATACAAACTGAACTTATCAAAGAATGTTTTTTACCATTTAATTTATTTAGAATATTTAAAGCTTCACCTCGATTTTCTGGTTTTGAAATTAATTGACCATTTAAATCAATCACGCTATCAGCGCCAAGAACTAAGGAGTTATGCATATGTTGACTCACTTTGTTAGCTTTTAATTCTGCTAGATTTTTTGATATTATTTCAGGTGTGGCGCCATCTTTCAGTAAACTTGCCTTTATAGGTTCCTCATCAACATTTGATGGTTTTACAAAACAATCTATATTATTTTCCTTTAAGATTTTCTCCCTAATTTTACTTTTTGAAGCCAATATAATTTTAATCATTTTTGTTTTGAATTTCATATATTTTTATTATTGATGCCGCAGTTTCTTCAACTGATTTTCTCGTAACATCAATTATTGGCCATTTATTTTTTTTAAATATTTTTTTTGATTGATCTACTTCCTCTATAATTTTTTCTAAATTTGTATAATCAGATGCTTCATTTTCTTTTAGTGAACTTAATCTATTTCGTCTTATATCATGCAGTCTTTCAGCCTCAGTTGTTAAACCAATAATACATAATGATTTAGATTTTATTAAATCTGGTGGTATGCTCATTTCATTTACTAAAGGAATATTAGATGTTTTTAAACCTTTGTTGGCAAGATAAATAGAAGTTGGTGTCTTACTTGTACGACTAACACCAATTAAAATAATATCTGACTCTAAAATATTTTCAGTATTATTTCCATCATCATGGTTCATCGTAAATTGTATTGCTTCAATTCTTTTATAATAGTCTTCATCTAAAACATGTTGAGCGCTTGGTTGATGAGTAGCTTTTTGGTTCAAAATTTTTGAAAAGTTTAAAATAAGATCTCCGAGCACACCAAAACAAGGAATTTTTTTTTTGTTTGCTTCTTCAGCAAGAAATTTCGCTAACTTGCTGTTGACTACAGTATACAAAATTATTGGACTATCTTGTTTTTTTGCATTATTTAAAATTGTCAAAATTTGGTTTTCTGTTCTGGTAAATGAAAATTGACTTAAATCATAATCAAAATTATTAAATTGTGCTTTAAGAGCCATAAAAATTCTATCAAGCGTTTCTCCTGTCGAATCTGATATTAAATAAACCTGGTGTGTATTTTTCATGTATAACTTGTAAGTAAACTGTCCATAAAATAAAAAGTAATTTAAATTAAGCAATTAAGTCAAATTAATAATATTTGTTATCATTTAATTAACATTTATATAAATGTGAATAACTTATTAACAATTCTTAAATCTAGTAAAATCATTAAATAGGCCAATAATTAAAGCAATTTATCAGAGACAATTTGTATAAATGGTTAATAAAATGTTGAAATTGAGTAATTTACGTAATCTACAATTCATACTAATAATAAATCTAAATATATATATCTTATTATAAATGACACCAATTAAAGAATGTTTAATAAATAAAAATACTAATATCACCCCTATATGGTTGATGAGACAGGCGGGGAGATACTTGCCAGAGTTTAGAGAAATTAGGAAAGTTAATACAAACTTTATAGATTTATGTCTGAACCCTATTCTTTCTGAAAAAATAACACTTCAACCAATCAAAAGATTTGATTTTGATGCTGCAATAATATTTTCAGATATCTTAATGATACCTTTTGGTCTTGGCCAAAATGTCGAGTTCAAAAAGAGTTTTGGGCCTAATTTAGGAAAAATAGACCTAGATAGTTTGTTTATTACGGATGAACAAAAATTTACAAAAAAATTATCTCCAATTTACGAGCTCTTAAAAAATTTAAGCAGAAATGAAAAGCTAAAAAATAAAGATTTAATTGGTTTTGTTGGAGCTCCTTGGACTTTATTAGTATATATGATTAACCAAGTTTCACCAAAAAACGGTCTATCTTCAAATTTTTTTACTGATAAAAAATTAATAATTAACTTATTAAAAATTCTTGATAAATTTATTAAGATTCACATAAAAAATCAGGTCAACTCTGGAGCAACGATTATACAGATATTTGATAGTTGGGCAGGTTTAATAAAAAGTGATCTTGAGCAATATTTATATCGTCCTACATTGTCATTAGTTGAATATACAAAAAGTCTTGGTGTCCCAGTGATTTGCTTCCCAAGAGGCATATCTGATTACAATAAATTTTGTCAGATTATTAGGCCAAGTATGATAAACATAGACTATAATGTAAATCCTAAAACTCTAATTGATAAATTTGATATTCCAATACAAGGTGGGTTAGATCCAAAAGTATTACTGACAGACAAAGAAAACCTAAAAAATGAAGTAACAAAATATTTAGAGTTGTTTAAGGATCATCCGTATGTATTTAATTTAGGCCACGGAATCCTTCCAGAAACACAAATTGAATCAGTTGAAGAATTGGTAAAAATAGTTAGGAATTTTAAATAATGGAAAAACATCCCGACGTAAAGTTTGGTAAAACTGGGGTTTTAATTGTTAATTTAGGAACCCCAGACTCAACGAAATGGTTAGATATTAGAAGATATTTAAAAGAGTTTTTGTCAGACAGAAGAGTTATAGAAGTTAATCCAATATTATGGCAACTGATTTTAAATATTATCATTTTAAATTTTAGACCATCTAAAACAGCAAAAGCCTATAAAGAAATTTGGATGAAGGATATAAATATGTCGCCTTTATTATACTATACGAAAAAACAAGCTGAAAAAATTTCAAGTTCTATATCAAATGAAAATTTATTAGTTGACTATGCAATGAGGTATGGAAATCCAAGCATTAAAAGTAGAATAAAAAGATTACATGAAGAAGGCTGTGAAAACTTAATTATTCTACCTTTATATCCACAGTATGCTGCTGCAACCACAGCAACAGTGTGCGATGAAGTTTACAGAACATTAATGTCTATGAGGTGGCAACCATCACTTAAAATTATCCCCCATTACGAGTCTGATCCTTTGTATATTGATGCTTTGGTGAATTCTATTAATTATAAAATAGAAAATATAAATTGGAAACCAGATTTAATATTAGCTTCTTATCATGGAATACCAAAAAAATATTTTGATAAAGGAGATCCATACCATTGTTATTGTCACAAAACTACTAGACTTATTTCTGAAAAGTTCGATAAAATTAAAATTAAAACGACTTTTCAATCAAGGTTCGGACCAGAGGAATGGTTGCAACCTTATACTGACAAAACTTTAGAAAGTTTACCAAAAGAGGGTGTAAAAAATATCTTAGCAATTTGTCCTGGATTTTCTTCAGATTGTGTTGAAACCTTAGAAGAAATATTAATTCAAGGAAAAGAAAGTTTTATGGAAGCTGGCGGAGAAAACTTTGATATGATTTCATGTCTTAATGATAATGATGATCATATAAAATTACTTAATAGTTTAATTAAACGAAATATTTAATTGATGAATTATTATCTTCTTTTTAAATCTTTGCATTTAATTTCAGTTATCTCATGGATGGCTGGTTTATTATATCTACCAAGAATTTTTGTATATCATGCTGAAAATAATGATGACAGAAAGCTTTCTGATGTATTTAAGGTTATGGAAAAAAAATTGTATTTTTACATTATGACACCAGCTATGATTCTATCATGGATATTCGGTTTGCTTTTAATACACAGCATAGGATTGCAGCAATTAGGACAAACCTGGATGGTATTAAAAATAATACTTGTGATATTACTTAGTTTGTATCATTTATACTTAGGCAAAACCCTAAATCAGTTTAAATTTGATCAAAACACTAATTCTCATAAATTTTATAGATTAATTAATGAAATTCCTACAATATTGCTTATTTTGATTGTTTTTGTTGTAATATTTAAGCCTTTATAGGCTTGAAATCTTTCATGCAGGTTATTATATTATTTATACCGAATTAAACCCCCCATATTATGAATATACAAGAATTAAAAGAAAAAAGCTCAGAAAAACTTATTAACGAAGCAGAAAATTTAGGTATTGAAAACGCTAGCACCTTAAGAAGACAGGAAATCTATTTTGCAATATTAAAAAAATTAGCTGAAAAAGGAGAGGAGATTACTGGCGGTGGAGTGCTTCAATTACTTCAAGATGGGTTTGGTTTTTTAAGAGCTATTGAGTCAAATTATTTGCCTGGTGCTGACGATATTTACGTAAGTCCAAATCAAATTAGAAGATTTGGATTAAGAACAGGTGACACTGTAGAAGGGCCAATAAGAGCTCCTAAAGAAGGCGAAAGATACTTTGCTTTGCTTCAAGTAAGTAAAATAAATTTTGAAGAAACTGACAAATTTAAACATAAAATAGCGTTTGACAATTTAACGCCACTCTATCCTAATAAGCAGTTGGTTATGGAGGTAGAAACTAACAAAGTTGATAAAAAAGTTGATCTTACACCTAGACTAATTGATTTAGTAAGCCCTATTGGAAAAGGACAAAGATCTTTAATTATATCTCCACCCAAAGCAGGGAAAACAATGATATTGCAGAGTATAGCAAATTCAATAACCGCAAACCATCCTGAATGTTATTTAATGGTTCTATTGATTGATGAGAGGCCGGAGGAGGTAACTGACATGCAAAGGACTGTTAAAGGTGAAGTCATTAGCTCAACATTTGATGAACCTGCACAAAGACACGTAGCTGTTGCAGAAATGGTTATTGAAAAAGCGAAGAGACTCACTGAACATAAAAAAGATGTTGTAATACTTTTAGATTCTATCACAAGACTAGGAAGAGCATATAATGCTGTTGTTCCAAGCTCTGGTAAAGTTTTAACTGGTGGTGTAGACGCAAATGCTTTGCAAAGACCTAAACGATTCTTTGGTGCTGCGAGAAATATCGAAGAGGGTGGTTCCTTAACAATTATCGCTACAGCTTTAATTGATACTGGAAGCAGGATGGATGAGGTTATATTTGAGGAGTTCAAAGGGACTGGAAATAGCGAAACTATATTAGATAGAAAAATATCTGAAAAAAGAATATTCCCAGCAATTGATATAACCAAGTCAGGAACAAGAAGAGAAGAATTAATTTTTGAGAAAAATGACCTTCAAAAAATGAATGTTCTTAGAAGGATAATTGCGCCTATGGGATCGATGGATGCAATTGAGTTTATTAATTCAAAATTAAAGGATACTAAAAATAATTCAGATTTCTTTAATTCTATGAACAAGCCATCTTAATAAACCAATTTAAAAAATACCTGCTATACTTTGTTAATGACAATTTACGCACTTTCTACAGGTCCAGGTGTCTCTGGACTAGCTGTTATTAGAATATCTGGGAAGGACACCAAAGTTGCTATTAACAAAATAACTGGAAGAAACCTTCCAAAACCAAGAACCGCAGTTATAAGAAAATTCAATAATATCAACGATAATCACTTAATTGATGAAGGTATTTTATTGTGGTTTCCTGGGCCAACAAGCTATACAGGCGAAGATATGGCCGAATTTCATGTTCATGGCAGCAGAGCAGTAATAAACGAAATTCAAAACTCCTTATCTAAAATACCAAATTTAAGATTAGCAGAAGCTGGAGAATTTACAAAATTAGCATTTCAAAATGGTAAGATTAATTTATTAAAAGCAGAGAGTATTGCAGATTTAATTTCATCAGAAACAGAAATTCAAAGACAACAGGCGATTAAAGTTATGTCTGGCAAAAGTTCAGATAAATTTAATTCATTAAGAAATAGGCTTTTAAAAATTTTATCAAAAGTAGAGGCTAAAATTGATTTTCCAGAAGATGATTTACCTGAAGATATTTTATTAAATATTCATATGGAAGCAAAAAATATAAGACAAGAAATCAAAAAAATTTTAAATGATCAAAAAGTAGGTGAAAGGATTAGAGAAGGATTTAAAATTTCAATTGTAGGCCCGACAAATGCTGGTAAATCATCATTATTAAATTACTTATCAAAAAAAGATGTAGCTATAGTTTCAGAAATCGCAGGAACGACTAGGGATATTATAGAGGCACATCTTAACCTCGATGGATATCCTGTTGTTATCTCTGATACTGCGGGGATAAGAAGCTCAAAAGATGAAATTGAAAAAAAAGGTATAAAGTTGGCTCTAAAAAATGCTGAAAATGCTGATTTAAATATAATTGTAATAGAGCCTAAAAGTGTTGATTTTACTTACTTTTTGAACGATAAGATATCAAAAAAAGCAATTTTAGTTATCAATAAAATGGATTTAGGTATAGATGGAATTAGTGATGAGATAAAAAAATACGATCCAATATACATTTCCGTAAAAGAGGAAATAAATTTAGATAAACTAATTAATTTGATCAAACAAAATTTAAAAAATAAATTTATCTCATCAGAAGACATTTATATTACAAGAGAAAGACATAGAATAAATCTTGAAAAATGTTTTGATAGTTTAAAAAATTTTGAAGAAAAAAAATCTTTAGAAGATTTTGATAAAGCTGCAGAAGATCTAAGATTAGCAACTAGATATTTGGGCATCATAGTAGGTAAAGTAGACATTGAAGAGATTTTAGGCTCTATTTTTGATGATTTTTGTATAGGTAAATAATAGTTGATATCGCTCACTTTTAAGACATTTTTAACTGTTTTCTTGTAAATTTTAATTTCAATAATAAATTATGCCTATGAAAAATGAATTATCATTTGATGTTGTGGTAATAGGAGGTGGGCATGCAGGTTGCGAAGCAGCAGCAGCAGCAGCTAGATTAGGAGTTAACACTGCCTTATTTACACACAAATTTGGTACCATAGGAGAGATGTCTTGTAACCCAGCCATTGGAGGTTTGGGTAAAGGCCATTTGGTTAGAGAGATAGACGCGCTAGATGGTGTCATGGGTGTGGTGGCTGATAAGTCGGGTATACAATTTAGATTACTAAATAGAAGTAGAGGACCAGCTGTTAGAGGACCTAGAACACAAAGTGACAGGGCATTATATAAAAAATTTATGCAGGAAAAACTTGTAAACTACTGTAATTTAAGCATTTATTCAGACCCTGTAATTAGGTTTAATTTTAAAAATAATGATATAATTGGTTTTATAACGCAATCAGGTAAAGAGGTTACGTCATCCAAGATAATTTTAACAACGGGAACTTTTTTAAATGGTTTGATACATATTGGTGAAAAGAAAACTCCCGCGGGAAGGTTTAATGAGAAACCCTCAACTGGTTTGAGTGAGCAATTAGAAAAATATAATTTTAAAATAGGAAGATTAAAAACTGGAACTCCTCCAAGATTGGATTCTCGTACAATAAATTTTGAAAACCTAGAAGAGCAGCACGCAGATGATGACCCATACTTCTTTTCATTTTTAACCAAAAAAAATTTTAATAAGCAAATTTCATGTCGAATGACTTATACGAATAATGATGTTCATAAAATTATATCAAAAAATATAAAACGGAGCGCCATGTATTCTGGAAACATAAAAGGAGTTGGTCCTAGATATTGTCCATCTATAGAAGATAAGATAAAAAAATTCGCTGACAAACAAAGGCACCAAATTTTTTTAGAGCCTGAAGGTTTAAATGATCATACAATTTATCCAAATGGAATTTCAACATCTCTACCAGCTGATGTACAACAAGAAATATGTAGTAAAATCAATGGTTTAGAGAATGTTAAAATAATTAGACCTGGATATGCTATAGAGTATGATTTTGTTGATCCTAGAGAACTTTTTCTAACACTAGAAACAAAAAAAATTAAAAATCTATACCTAGCTGGTCAAATTAATGGAACCACTGGTTACGAGGAGGCAGCAGCACAGGGATTAATAGCTGGTATAAATGCTGCTCTTGCGTTTCAGGGTAAAGAACCATTTATTTTGGATAGGTCAGAGGCATATATAGGAGTAATGATAGATGATCTTGTAACCAAGGGTGTTGCTGAGCCTTACAGAATGTTCACATCGAGAGCTGAATATAGACTATCACTAAGATCAGATAATGCTGACGTGAGATTAACAAAAAAAGGTATAGATATAGGAATTGTCAGCCAAGAAAGAGAAAAGATGTATAAAGAGAAATACACTCAGCTATCTAGAATTCAGCTTAAAATGGATAAATTGAAGATTACTCCTTCAAAAGCACAGAAATTTGGTGTTAATATTGCAAAGGATGGTGTTAATAGATCTGCAAACCAGATATTAGGACAAAAATCAGTAAATATGCTTAAAATCAGAGAAATTTGGCCTGAAATTAAGTATGTTTCACGTGAAATAGATGAGCAATTAGAAATTAACTCTCATTATAAAGGATATTTAAAAAAGCAAAAAGCAGATATACTAGCATTTAAAAGAGATGAAAATTTAATAATTCCAAAAAACCTTAATTATGACAATTTTTCAGGACTGTCTAATGAAGTAAAGTCAAAATTTAAAAAAATAAGACCAAAAACAATGGGTCAGGCGTTAAGAATTGATGGTATCACACCTGCTGCAGTATATATTTTGTTGTCTCATCTTAAAAGAAAGTCTATTAAGCATATAGCTTGATTGATTCGAACTTTATAAAATCTGATAATTTTAATATTGCAAATGTTTCACGTGAAACAATCAAAGAGCTTGACGAATATTCAAAAGCAATAATACTAAAAAATAAAAGCATAAATCTAATTAGCAACAGTACAGAAAAGTCAATAAATATAAGACATATTGAAGATAGTGCACAAACTATTGATTTTATTGACAAAAATGATATAAAAACTTGCACAGACCTTGGATCAGGTGCTGGACTGCCTGGTATAGTTTTAGGTATTTTGATGAAACCAAAAAAACCATTATTTAAGCTAATTTTTTATGAAAAAAGTTATCACAAGAGTGTTTTCTTAAAAGAAATGGCAAAAAAATTTAATTTAAACTCTGAAATTCATCAAAAAAATATTTTTGAAGAAAGAGATTTGTGTACAGATGTAATTATTTCAAGAGCATTTAAACCTTTGCCCATAATTTTTCAGATTGCAAAGAATAATTTTAAAAATTTTAAATATATTATTTTATTTCTAGGTAAAAGCAGAAGAAAAATTTTATACGATGCCTTTGAAACATGGAAATTTGATTACGAAGAAAAAAAAAGTTTAACAAACAATGAGTCTATAATTGTCAAAATTTCTAATTTGAGAAAAAAAAATGGATAAAAAAATTATATCAGTCATAAATCAAAAGGGGGGAGTAGGAAAGACAACTACAGTCATTAATCTTGCTGCTGGGTTGTCCATGAAAGGAAAGAAAATTTTAGTAATAGATCTTGATCCTCAAGGCAATGCAACAACTGGACTTGGTTTGTCAAATACTACAAATTCAGAGACCACAATTTATAATGTGCTTAATGGAAATATGAAAATTTCTGATGTGATACAAGATACAAGTTTTCACAATCTCAATTTAATAACCTCTAATGTTGATTTATCAGGCCTTGAGGTAGAAACAGCTGGAGATAGTCGAAGAGCATTTAAATTAAAAGACGAATTAAGCTTGATTTTAAATGATTCTGGGCCATCATATGACTATATACTAATCGATTGCCCACCATCTCTAAGTTTGCTTACAATTATGGCATTGGTAGCTTCGGATGCTTTAGTGGTACCACTTCAAACAGAATTTTTTGCCTTAGAAGGTCTTACCCAACTAATGAAAACCATTAAAAGAATAAAGTCTAAATTAAATCCTTCGCTAGAGATAAGGGGAATACTTCTTACAATGTTTGACAAGAGGAACAAGCTCTCAGGACAAGTTGAGATAGAGGCCAGAAATTATTTCAAGGAAAAAGTATACTCTACTGCCGTTCCTAGAAATGTTAGGTTATCGGAGGCGCCATCTCATGGAATACCAGTATTACTATATGATAAAATTTGTCCTGGTAGTAAAGCTTATTTTAAATTTACAGAAGAATTTTTAGAACAAGATAAACAAGTGGAGAGTGCAGCATGATAAATCCTTTTAAAAGTAAGAAAGGTCTTGGCAGAGGTCTCTCGTCATTAATTGGTGATAGTGAAATTAAGACCTCGAATGATCAAATTTCTATAAGTTCAATTATTCCTAACAAAAACCAACCAAGAAAATTGTTTGAAAAAGATGCTTTAGAGGATTTAACAAATTCAATAAAAGAAAGAGGAATTATACAGCCCTTAATAGTTAGAAAATTAGAAGATCAAGATAATAAATATGAATTGATTGCAGGTGAGAGAAGATGGCAAGCAGCTCAGTCAGCAGGTTTTAATGAGGTTCCAGTAGTGATTATAGAAGCAGACAATCTTAGATCATTGGAGTTAGCAATTATAGAAAATGTACAAAGGAAAGATTTAAATGCAATTGAAGAAGCTGAAAGTTACAATAATTTAATTCAAAATTTTGGATATGATCAAGAACAAGTCTCAAAATTTATAGGAAAAAGCAGGTCGCATATTACAAACTCATTACGTTTGCTGACTCTACCAAACAAATTGATTGATATGATAAGGTTAAAACAAATAAGCCAAGGACATGCAAAAATTTTAGTAGGTTTGGAAAACGCTTTACTTTTAGCAGATAAAATTATTAAAAAGAATTTATCTGTTAGACAAACAGAAAATCTTGTTAGAATTATAAAAAAAGCTCCAAAAAAGAGCTTAAATTTTAAGAGTGCAAATATAACTGCTGCTGAAAATGAATTATCTAGCAAAATAGGAATGCGAGTTTCTTTAATAAATAAGAAGGATAACTCAGGAACTTTAACATTTGAGTATAAGGCAGTTGATCAGTTAGATAGATTAATTAATACTATAAAAAATCATTATTAATAATTTAATACAAAATCAGATATAATATTTAAAGAATTTTGTGAGTTTTTCTTTACTAAGCTCTCTATTTCGTTAATTTGATAAATCTTATTTTTTAATTCAATATCTTTCCAATTTTTAACTTGGTTTTTTATAATTTCTTTATCTTTCCAAAATATAGGTGGTCTTGTAGTAGAAATAACTTCGTCTATATTTTTTATTTCTTGATACCTCTCGATAATATTAAGCAATCTCTTTGATTTGTTTAGTATAGTTCTAATTATCAAAATACAATCATCTTGAGCAAAGTTATTTTCATTTAAAATTTTTATTACGTTTTTTGAATTTCTTTCTAAAAAACTATCTGCTAATTCACTTGCTCCAAAGTTTTCAGTAAGGTTACTTAATTTCTTAACTATTTCAAAATCAATTTTTTTGTTAGACAATGAGTAATTATAAATTTTCTCCAATTCCACTTTTATATTTTCCCTATCCCCGTTTGCTCTATTTATCAATAAGTTCATAGACTCTCTTGACATCTTTATTTTTTTATTACTTAAAAATTCAACAACAATTTTTGTTAGATCTTGCGAATTATCATCGTAAAAAGGAACTATTATAAGGGTTTTGCTTTTTTCAAAAAAGGTTCTCAATTTAGATTTCTTTTCTAAAATTCCAGTTTTTAGAATAATGATAACATCGTTTATATTTCTTTTACTAATATCATCTATAAATTTGTATATTTTTTCTGATACTCTAGAAACAATAATAATTTTTTTATTTTCAAAAAGTGACTCATTTAATAATTCACTTATTATATTTTCGTAATTGGTAATAAAATATTGTTCGTCATATCTATTCAATCTTCCATCAAAATTCTCTAAAAAAACCTGATTTATTGTATCTTCTTTAAGTCCATTATTTTTACCGTAAAATAGTAAAACTTTTAATTTTTTTTTATCAGTTTTTTTTAAATGAAAATATTTAATTATCATTAACTTTTTGAGATTATTGAAATTAACATTTCATCTGAAAGACTTTCTGAAATTTTATTTATAATGCTTTCTTCATATTTATTTAATTCAAACTTATCATCAATATTATTGTAAGTTACTTGTTTTTTTATTTCGTCATTAATAATTTCTTTATCATTTTTAAAAACAATATAGTTCAAACTTATATTTAATTTAAATATTGTAGGATCTCCTTTTGCATTTGATGAAATTATTTCTCTATTTTTTTCTGTAGAAAACTCTAAATCAAATACTTTATTACCAGTACTTTTCTTTTTTAAGTTCCTCTCAATTAATTCATTAATTTCTCTCTCTCCGTTAAAGTTAATATTTTTAAAACCAAATTTATATTCCTTGTTAGAATATATGGGCTCATATGAGCATCCACTTATCACAATGATTAAAAAAAATATAAATTTAAATTTCATTTTCTAACAAGATATTCATTAATTTATTCTTAACAAAAATTACCTTTTTAATCTTTGTATTTATTAAAAATTTTTCGACACTTTTATTATTTTTAACACTTTCTAATAAGTTTTTCTCAGTGATATCTTTATTCATTTTTAATATAACTCTTTTTTTTCCATTTATTTGAATCACATAGTTAATTTCGTTCGTTTCCAATAGATCTTTATCTACTTTTGGCCAATTAATATTTTCTTGATATCCTATTTCACTTAAACACTCATTTGTAAAATGTGGTATAATTGGAGAAAAGCATATTAAAATTTTATTATAATTTGCTTTTAAATTTTTTAAATTTTTATTTTTTTTCAAAAAGTTTACTAAAAAATTATATGTCTCATACATATTTGCTACAATTACATTATAATTAAATTTCTCAAGATTGTTGGTAATCTTAAATACTAATTCGTTAGTAAATTGTTCCAATTGATCGTTAAAAATATCTTCACGTTCTTTTGAAATTTTATTTTTCATTTCATTATGTAATAACCATAATTTTTGCACAAACTTATAAGATGAAACCATACCCTGTTCTGACCATTGAACATCTTTTTCTGGTGGACTATCAGATAAAATAAATAACCTAACTGAATCTGCTCCATAGTTTTTTATTATAAATTCTGGATCAATCACATTTTTTTTTGATTTCGACATTGATTCTGATGGTCCTACTTTAATAATCTCTTTTGGATTACTTTTTTTTACGAATTTATTACCAATCTTTTCGACTTCTCCAGGACTCAACCAATTATTATGCTTATCTTTATATGTTTCATGACAAACCATTCCTTGAGTAAACAGGCTTTGGAACGGTTCTTTTATGTTAAAATTATCATTTTTGTAGTCGATAGCTCTCATAAAAAATCTTGAATATAATAGATGTAAAATTGCATGCTCAACTCCACCAATATATTGGTCTACTGGCATCCAATAATCAATTTCTTCTTTATTAAAACCGTAATTCGTTTCCTTGGGAGAACAAAATCTTAAATAATACCAAGATGAACAAACAAACGTATCCAAGGTATCTGTTTCTCTTATAAATTTTTTCCCATCTATTTCTATTTCTTTCCAATCTTTTTGTTTATCCAATGGATTTCCTTTTACATTTAAATCAATATTTTCAGGAAGTCTGACTGGTAGCATAGACTTAGGTACAGGGTGAGGTTTACCATTTTCATCATAAATTACTGGAATTGGACAACCCCAATATCTTTGTCTTGAAACTCCCCAATCTTTCAATCTGTAATTAATCTTTTTATTACCTAAATTTTTTTCTTCTAATACTTCAATAGCTTTTAAAACTGATTTTTCTGGTACCTTATATCCATTTAAAAAATTAGAATTTATAATTAATCCTGGACCTGAATAAGCCTCGTCTTTTACTACAAAACTATCTTTTTCATTAGGGGGTTTGACCACAGTTTTTATTTCCAAATTATATTTTTTGGCAAAATCGAAATCTCTTTGATCATGTGCGGGACATCCAAATACAGCTCCAAATCCATAGTCCATTAAAACAAAATTAGCAAAATAAACTGGTACTTTTTGATTAGGATTTAAAGGATTAATAGCAACTAAATTTGTTTTGAAGCCAATTTTTTCTCCAACAGCAATAGCTTCTTCAGTTGTTCCAGTTTTTGAACACTCCTCTTTAAATTTGTTAAATTCATTATCATTCTCATAATATTTTGAAATTTCGTGATCAACAGAAAGTGCTAAAAAAGAGAAACCAAAAAGAGTATCAGGTCTTGTAGTAAAACATTTTATATTTTTTACTGGTAAGTTTCCTTCAACCTTAAAGTCAATTTCACAACCGAAAGATTTACCAATCCAGTTTTTTTGCATTATTTTTACTTTATTAGGCCAAGAATCTAATTCTTTTAAACCATCTAATAAATCCTGTGAAAACTTTGATATGTTAAAAAACCATTGATTAAGTTTCTTCCTTTCAACCAAAGCACCAGATCTCCAACCCCTGCCATCAATTACTTGTTCATTTGCCAAGACAGTTTCATCAATTGGATCCCAATTAACGTAATTCTCTTTTCTATATACTAATTTTTTTTCTAATAATTCTAAAAAGAAAATTTGTTGATGTTTATAGTATTCTTCAGAACACGTAGATATTTCCCTGTCCCAATCAATTGAAAGACCTAATTTTTTTAATTGGGATTTCATTGTATCTATGTTTTTATTAGTCCAATTTTTGGGATCTAACTTATTTTCTCTAGCTGCATTTTCTGCAGGCATACCGAAAGCATCCCAACCCATTGGATGAAGAACATTAAATCCTTGAAGATTTTTATATCTAGATAACACATCACCAATTGTATAATTTCTAACGTGTCCCATATGAATTTTTCCTGACGGATATGGAAACATTTCTAGGCAGTAAAATTTTTTTTTATTTTTATCTAATTTGGTTTGATATTTATTTTCTTTTTGCCAGAAATTTTGCCACTTATCTTCTACTTCTTTGAAATTGTATCTTTCCACTATGTTAAATTTGACTATTAATCATCTAATTGAGAATTTATATATTTTCTCTTTTTCTTAGACTGATTTGTTTTTTCATATATTGCTGCTTGTGAAAGAATTTTTTTTGATAATTGTTTAGACAATTCACCTGATCGATCTGATACTTCGCAATTATTTTGTATTGAGCATTTTTTGTAAAAAACTTTTATAGATAGTGCATCAGATCTAATTTCATTGCTCAAAAATCTTATTGAAATTTTTATAGACTCATCATCAGAACTACCATCGTTATACCAGTCTGTTACTATAATACCACCGCTATAATTTGCTAATGCTAATGGCATAAAATCTAAAGTATCGAGCGAAGCTCTCCATAATTCATTTGAACTTGCAAAATCAAATTCACCAGTATTTTTTTTTCCACCTATACTGCCTAGTCTGAAACCTCTGCCCTCTTCAATATTTTTCTTTACTCTGTCTTCTCCACGAGGTGGGATTTTTCTTGCATCTCCACCTTTTCCACATGATGTAAAAATCAACAGACAAAAAATCAAAGGAACGAATATTTTACAAACCCTATTGTTGATCATAATTATTAATTATTTAGTGAATTTATATATATTATAAAATGCTTAAAAAACCGTTAGTTTTATTGAACTTTAATTGATGTAAATTTGCAACAGTTTAATAATAATTTTTATTGTAAAACTAAAAATACACGAATTTACTTACTTTTTTGATATTAGTGTCGGTGTTTAATATTAATATTAACATAATACGAAGGAGTATTAAATATGAACAAACTAAAAAAAATAGGGTTAACAGCTTTAGCTGGTTCCCTAGTTGCAGGTGCTGTAAATGCTGCTGAAATGTCAGTATCAGGATCTGCTGCGATAACATTATCAGGTGGTGATAATAAAGCTACTACAGGTAATGGTTTTACAATGGGTGATTCTCTTACGTTTTCTGCTTCAGGAGATGTAAATGATATTGGAATTACTTTAAGCTACGAGTTAGATGGTCAAGGTGCTGCTACAGACACTTTTGATGATCACTCAATCACTATGGACTTTGGTGATGCAGGTACTTTAGTATTTGCTGGTCACGGTGGTTCAAGTGCAATGAGCGCAAGAGACGACATAATGCCAGCGGCATATGAGGAGCCATGGGATGTTGTAACTGGTGCAGATGCAGATATCATAAATGGTCACAGTGGTGAAAACATGTTCACTTACTCATATGATCATGATTCTGGATTTAAATTTATTGCTGCATACCTAAACGCAAGTGATGCTCAATCAGACGTATCTTATTCAGATTTTGGTGTTGAGTATACAGGTGTAGATGGATTAAAACTTGTATATGCTGCTGGTGATGTTGAGTCAGTAACTGGTACTAAAACTGAAGAGAACACTTTGGCTGCAACTTATGCTATGGGTGCTATAACTGTTGGTGTACAAGTATCTGAGTCAGACAGTAACCAAGCGAATGCTGATACAGAGTCTGAAGGTGTTGGTATATCTTACCAAGTTAATGATGATTTATCTGTTTCTTATGGTGCTCATACTATTGAGTACAAAACAGGTTCAGATCAAGAATCAACTGCAATAGGTATCTCTTACACAATGGGATCAATGTCAATCAGTGGTTCAATGCACCAAGTTGACAATATTGCAAGCGCAGGTGCAAACGATAGAGACGCATATGAGTTTGGAGTATCATTCTCATTCTAATAAATAATTTTTATTATTTACAAAAAGGCCCCTTTTTTAAGGGGCCTTTTTTTTATTCAAAATAAGAAATTCCACTAATACCAAAGCAATTAAGTAAATAAATCTTTCTTTCGTTAAATTTTGAAATACCACCTAACGCTACTACCTTCATGTGAGTTGAATTTTTAAGTTTATTAAAATTATGAATACCAAGATAGTTTTTATTTTTCTTAAATACCGATGATATAAAAATAAAATTTACTTTTTGCGTTTCTTTTAATCGAATTTCTTTAATATTATGTGCAGATCCAAGTATTAAAAACTTAGATTTTAATTTGAAATTTAAATGTTTAAAGTCTTTATTGAATGAGGGTAAATATGCTCCATCTAGATCAAGATCTATGGCTTTTTTGAAGTTATTGGATAAATAAAATTTTATATTTTTTTTTGAACAATATCTTTTAATTTCAATTATCTCTTTTGCTCTTAATTTATCTTTATAATTTCTATAAATTACACCTGTATTATTGCCTAATTTATCAATATTATTTTTTTTAAAAGAATCTATAAAATAGAACTTATTTGGAAATAAATTATGCATAATACTGTTCTAAACTTACTTAAAATTAGTAAAGAAGTTAAGAAAAAGTTTGAATCAAATATAAATTTGATTAAGTCTCCAGAAATAATTGCAGTATCTAAAACTTTTGGATTAGATCATATTCTTCCAAGCATACAACATGGGCATATACATTATGGAGAGAATAAAGTTCAGGAAGCCGTACAAAAATGGACAGAAATCAAAAAAGAAAATCCACATATAAAATTACACCTTATAGGACGTCTTCAAACGAATAAAGTAAAAATGGCTCTAAAATTATTTGATTATATCCATTCCTTAGACAGTAAGAAACTTGCTGACAGAATTTGTAAAATCCAACAAGAACTTAAAATAAATAAGAAATTGTTTATTCAGGTGAATATTGGAAATGAAAATCAAAAATCAGGATTAAGAAAAGAAGAAGTACTAGATTTCCATGATTACTGTAAAAATATTGGTTTAGATATTATTGGACTAATGTGTATTCCTCCAATTAATCAAGATACCAGAAAATATTTTGAGGAACTAAATAATCTTAATAAAACTCTAAAGTTAAATGATTTAAGTATGGGTATGTCCTCTGATTTTTTGGAGGCAATAGAAAATAATGCAACTTTTATAAGAATAGGTTCTAGTATATTTGGCCAAAGAGGTTAGAGAATTTTTATTTTAGTATTTTTTTTAATTAATTTTAATAAAATTAATAAATCCTTTTCTTTAAGTCCTATACATCCCGCTGTACTTTTGTAATTTTTTGTTAAATGAATAAAAATTGCACTTCCTCTTCCAAGTTTGGTTTTTTTCCAGTTATATTTTATTGGGACTAAATAATTGTATTTATGATCGGATCTAAATAAGTTTTCACTTTTTATACCTGGAATTTTTCTTATTAATTTATTATACTTAACTTTTTCACTTATATCATCACACCAACCCATATTTTTTTTTATTTCTATAACTTTTAATTTTGTTGGTGGCTTAGTTTTTCTATCTTTTCTAAAATACAAGTTTTCTAAGAAGAATGTGCCTCTTGGAGTTTTTTTATCTCCTTCAATTTTTTTATTTGAAAATCCATTTTTTCCTACACAACACTTAAACTCAAAGTCATCAAATATTAGTGTATCTTTATTTTTTACAATAATTGTCATATTGTACAAGTATGACTATAAACCAATTTTTAATAATTCATAAATTGCCAACATTATTTAGTATATTAAATGAACTCAAAAGTAACCTAAATTTTAAAATAGAGTATTTGGATGATGAAGAAATCACTAATATATCAAAAAAAAATGTAGTTGTTATTTCTGGTGATAAAAAAAGCAACTTACAAAACCAGGTTAAAATTGAGGAATACCCAATTAATATTCAAAAATTAATAGAAAATATAAATATTCAATTTTTAAAGAATAAATTTAACCAACAAAATAATGTGAAAGTGGGGAAGTATCATATTAATTTAAATTCAAGAATAATGAATTTAGAAAGTAAATCTCTTCAACTTACAGAAAAAGAGGTAAAGATTATAAGCTTTCTAAATGATTCAGACTCCCCCATATCTATAAATAAATTACAATCTGAGGTTTGGGGTTATAAATCTAAATTGGAAACCCATACCGTTGAAACCCATGTTTATAGATTAAGAAAGAAAATTGAAAAAAAGTTTAAAGATAACTCATTTATAGTTAGTTTAAAAAATGGCTACAAAATTAAAGATTAAGAAAAATAGATTTGCAAAAGAGTTATTTTCTCAAAAGTACAAACAAAAGATTGTAAAACCAAAAAAAGGAAAAGGAAGTTTCACTAGAAAAAATACTAAAGTCTAGCTCCTATTTGTTGAATAATTTTTGATGACATTTCTTTCCCTTTGTTAAGACAATCTAAAGTATCCAATCCGTTTATGAAACCGTGCAAATAACCTGAAGCAAATAAATCTCCTGCTCCTGTAAGATCTTTAATATTTAAATTTTTTTCTACATCATTTTCTACAACCTGATCTCCATTTATTGATATAGCCCCTTTATCTCCTCGAGTAATAATGATTAACTTTTTTAAACTTTTTGCAAAATCAATTACATCTTTGAAATTTTTGGCATCAATTAACGAAATCATTTCTTGTTCGTTTGCAAAAGTTATGTCTAATTTGTTTTTTACCAGGTTTAAAAAATGTGGTTTATGTCTATCCACACAGAATTGGTCTGATAAGGACATTGCAACTCTATTTGCATTATTAATCGCTTTTTCAAATGCTTTTTTAGGCTCACCTTCATCCCATAGATAGCCCTCTAGAAATATCATTTCAGATTTTCTAATAATGTCTTTATCAACATCATTTTCATTAATTTTTCCTGCAGTACCCAAGAAAGTACACATTGTTCTTTCAGAGTCTGGTGTAACTAAAATTAAACAAGTTCCAGTGGGTAATTCCTCCTTTTTTTTTGAATATAAATATTCAACATTTTCGGTTTTTAGTCCTTCTTCGTATTTTGTTCCCAAATCATCATCGCTTACTTTTCCGATAAAACCTACTTTGTTGCCTAATTGTGATAATCCAACTATAGAGTTAGCTACTGATCCACCAGAAATAGTTTTCTCTATTTTCAGGTTCGATAACATTGATTTAAACTCTTTTTCATCAAATATAAGTTTCATAGTTCCTTTAGATAATTTATTTTGATTAATGAAGCTTTCGTCAACTTTACAAATTACATCTACAATTGCATTTCCAATTCCTAGAATTTTCATTTTAAGCTTTCTTTGTTTTAATTGGTCTTTTTCTTTTAGGATAACAAGAAGTACAAATTTTACAAGAAATACCGTAACACTCTCTTGCTTTGCAATATTCCCTTCCATAATAAATTATTTGAAGATGGAGTTTATTCCAATTTTTTTTTGGAAATAAACGCTTTAAATCTTCTTCAGTTTGAACAACATTTTTTCCATTAGTTAAACCCCAACGTTGAGCAAGTCTATGTATATGAGTATCTATAGGAAATGCAGGATATCCAAAACCTTGAGACATAACTACACTTGCTGTCTTATGTCCTACTCCAGGTAGTTCCTCTAACTCCTCAAAAGTTTTCGGAACTTTACCATTATATTTTTCTACTAAAGTTTTTGAAAGATTATAAACGCTCTTTGCTTTAATTCTAAAAATACCTATACTTCTTATCAGTTTTTCAATTTTTTTTCTCCCAAGCTTAACAAAATGCTCAGGTTTATTGTATTTAGGATAAATATTTTTTGTAACATTATTAACATTTACATCTGTACATTGAGCTGAAAGTAGTACTGATATTAAAAGTGTAAATATATTTCTATGTTTTAATGGTATAGGTGTAGTTGGATAAGTTTTATTGAGAATCTTTAAAACTATTTTGGCTCTCTGTACTTCATTCATTATTTGAAATTCAGAAGATTTCTCATTGAATAAAGTCCTGGTTTTTTATTTATTAGCCATTTAGCAGCTGTTATTGCTCCTTCTGAATATAAAGCTCTGTCGAAAGCCTCATGGTTTAGTTTTATAATTTCTTTCCCGCTTGAAAAAGCAACTTCGTGTTCACCAATAATCTCACCTTTTCTAATTGAATTGAAATTAATTTTTTTTCCGTAAGAAAATTTTTTCTTGTTTAAATATTTTTTTCCGATCATTTTGTAAAAGTCTTTATTTTTTCCAACAGCAATTCCCTTTCCAAGCATTAAAGCTGTTCCAGAAGGATGATCTTTCTTATGTTTGTGATGAACTTCAAAAACTTTACTTAAATAATTACTTCCCAGTGATGCAGATGTGATTTCTGTCAGGTACATAAGCAAATTAATACCAAGACTCATATTTCCAGCTTTTAAAATTGGAATTTTTTTTGAAAACTTCTTTATTAAATTCTCTTCTTTTTTTGTAAAACCTGTTGTGCCAATCACTACTTTTTTCTTTAGTTTTGAAGCTATTTTTAAAACTTCGAATGTACATTTTGGTATTGTGAAATCTATAATTACATTTGCTTTGCTAAGAGCTTTTTCAGTATTTAATTCAGGTCTAATCCCATTAATTTTTTTATTAATGGATCTATTTTCAGTAAGAGCAACCAATTTAGTTGATTTGTCTTTAATAGCAGATTTTATGAGTTGTTGACCCATTCTTCCCATGCAACCTGTTATGGCTATATTAATTTTACCCATTATAGGGATTTAGATTAGCACTATTGATTAGTTTTTCCAGAAACTTTTAGCCTTTTGAAAGAACTTTTTAATACTTGGATTAGATTTTTCATTTTCAATTTCTCTAAATTTTTCTAATAATTCTTTCTGTTCTTTATTTAGTGATATTGGAACTTCAGTGTTTACTTGTACATAAAGGTCTCCAAAGTCATTCCCTCTCATATAAGGCATTCCTTTCCCTTTTAACCTGAATTGTTTTCCACTTTGAGTACCTGCAGGAATTTTAATTTTAGCTTTACCACCATCAATTGTTGGAATTTCAATTGATGTTCCGAGAGCAGCATCTGCGATAGAAACTGGACATTCAAAAAATAAGTTTTCATCAGATCTTTTAAATAACTCATGAGAATGAACATTTATGAATAAGTATAAATCACCACTACTACCCCCTCTTGATCCAGCCTCACCTTTTCCTGAAAGCCTTATTCTGGTTCCATCATCCACACCTTTTGGAATAGTAACCGATAATCTTTTTGAAGCCTGCTT
The DNA here is from genome assembly GCA_902535625.1 of uncultured Pelagibacteraceae bacterium. GTDB lineage: Bacteria > Pseudomonadota > Alphaproteobacteria > Pelagibacterales > Pelagibacteraceae > Pelagibacter. The sequence goes on from CACAUA010000001.1 coordinate 110,609, forward strand.
TTTTCCTTGTCCATTGCAGTTTGTACAAGGATGAGTAATTTCTTCACCAACACCTGCACACTGAGGACATGTTTGTTGGACTGTAAAAAAGCCTTGGCTAGATCTCACTTGACCATGACCACCACACATCGAGCATGCTCCAGCTTGATGCCCAGGTTTTGAACCTGAACCACTACAAGTGTCACATTTTTCAGATGTAGAAAATTTTATGTCTTGTTTCTTTCCAGAAAAAGCCTCTTCCAAAGATATAGATAAATCATATCTTAAATCCGACCCTCTATTATTTGACCTTCTTGATCTACGGCCTCCACCAAAACCTTCACCAAAAAAGTCTTCAAAAATATCAGAGAAATGATTTGAAAAGTCAAAATTTCCAAATCCACCTCTTCCACCACCTCCATTTTCAAAAGCAGCGTGACCAAAATTATCATAATTTTGTTTTCTCTCTGAATTAGATAGAACGTGGTAAGCTTCTGATGCTTCTTTAAACTTTTCCTCAGCTCCTTTATCACCCTTGTTTTTATCAGGATGAAATTTAACTGCGAGTTTCCTGTAAGCTGATTTTATTTGGTCTGCTGAAGCATTTTTATTTACACCTAAAACTTCGTAATAATCTCTTTTTGCCATAACATGTTATAGACAAACAGTTGTTTTGTTAGGCGCTTTTTTCTTTATTTTCGTCTTTTACTTCTTCAAAATCTGCATCAACAACGTTATCGTCTTTTGTATCTTCTTTCTTTGCGTCTTTTGGAGCATCTTCAGGTTTTGCGCCTTGTTGCGATTTATAGATTGCTTCACCTAATTTCATAGATGCCTGAACTAAATCTTGTGTTTTCTTTTTAATTTCTTCAACATCAGTTCCTTTAAGTGCATTTCTTAGGTTTGCTGATGCATCTTCAATAGCTTTCTTATCTGCGTCTGAAACTTTACTTCCATGTTCCTTTAAATTTTTTTCAGTAGAGTGTATTAATGTATCTGCTTGATTTCTTGCATCAACAGCTTCTCTTTTCTTTTTATCCTCTTCTTTATTCGATTCTGCATCTTTTACCATTTGATTAATTTCTTCGTCACTTAATCCTCCAGATGCTTGAATTTGAATTTTTTGCTCTTTACCAGTTCCTTTGTCTTTAGCCGAAACATTTACAATACCATTTGCGTCTATATCAAATGTCACTTCAATTTGCGGAACTCCTCTAGGAGCTGGAGCTATTCCAACCAACTCAAAGTTTCCTAATACTTTATTATCTGAAGCCATTTCCCTTTCACCCTGAAGTACTCTAATTGATACAGCTGGCTGATTATCCTCTGCAGTAGAAAATACTTGGCTTTTTTTAGTTGGTATTGTTGTATTTTTATCTATCAATTTTGTAGATACACCTCCTAAAGTTTCTATTCCTAATGATAAAGGAGTCACATCTAGAAGTAATACATCTTTAACATCACCTTGTAATACCCCTGCTTGAATTGCTGCTCCCATAGCAACAACTTCATCAGGATTTACAGATTTGTTAGGATCTTTCCCAAAGAAATTTTTAACTTCTTCTATAACTTTTGGCATTCTGGTCATACCACCAACCAGTACGATTTCATCTACTTCACTTGCTGATAATCCCGCATCTTTTAAGGCTGTTTTACATGGCGGAATCGTTCTTGAAATTAAATCTTCGACTAATGCTTCTAATTTGGCTCTAGTCATTTTCAAGTTAATATGTTTTGGTCCAGTTTTGTCAGCTGTAATAAATGGTAAATTTATTTCTGTTTGGGTAGCTGATGAAAGTTCTATTTTTGCTTTTTCCGCAGCTTCTTTTAATCTTTGTAAAGCTAATTTATCAGATTTTAAATCAATACCATTTTCTTTTTTAAATTCTGAAAGTAAGTAATCAACAATTGCATTGTCAAAATCCTCTCCACCTAAAAATGTATCACCATTAGTTGACTTAACTTCAAATACACCATCACCTAATTCAAGAATTGAAACATCGAATGTTCCTCCACCTAAATCATATACTGCTATTTTTTTATTTGCTTTTTTGTCTAAACCATAAGCCAGGGATGCTGCTGTAGGCTCATTTATAATTCTTAAAACTTCAAGGCCAGCTATTTTACCCGCATCTTTAGTAGCTTGTCTCTGAGCATCATTAAAATATGCTGGAACAGTAATTACCGCTTGTTTCACCTCAGAACCTAAATATTTTTCTGCTGTCTCTTTCATTTTTTGAAGTGTGAATGCTGAAATTTGTGATGGTGAATATTTTTGTCCTTTTGCCTCAATCCATGCATCGCCTTTATCAGAATTAACAATTTTAAAAGGTGCAGTCTCTACATCTTTTTTAACTGTCGGATCATTAAAATTTCTTCCAATTAACCTTTTAACTGCGAAAATTGTATTTTCAGGATTTGTAACAGCTTGTCTTTTAGCTGGTTGACCTATTAATTTTTCACCTTCATCTGTAAATGCTACAACAGATGGTGTCGTTCTTGCTCCTTCAGCATTTTCTAATACTTTTGCTTGTGTTCCTTCCATAACAGCTACACAAGAATTTGTTGTTCCTAAATCTATTCCTATAACTTTACTCATAATTTACCCTAATTGATCTTCATATAAGTGCTAATTTTACAACTACAACCATAATAAATAATTAATTTTTTGCCTGTTTTTCCTCAATTTCCTTGTCTTTTTGGTTATTATGTTTCTCTTCAGCTTTTTTTTTAGACACAGCTACTAACGAAGGTCTTAGCAACCTATCCTTCATCATAAAACCCTTTTGAATTTCTTGAACTATTGTCCCCTGATCTTTTGTATCATCTTCAACTTCCATCATAGCCTGATGTAAATTTGGATCCAGTTTTTCGTTAATTGCTTTAATTGGCTCAATATTATTTTTTTTGAAAATAGAAATCATATCTTTATTAATTATATCAATATGTTCTATCAATTTTTTTAGTGTGTCTTTATCTTTTATAGTTTCATCACTTTCCAGTGTTTGTTTTGATCTCTCTAAATTATCTAGAAGATTAAGAGTTTCCCTCGCAAATGAAAATCCACCATATTCAAAGGCTTCGTCTTTCTCTTTTTCAAATCGTCTTCTTTGATTTTCCATTTCAGCAAATGTTCTAGCAACTTTATCTTTAAGATTTGCAATTTCATCTTCAGGTGAAAGTTGTTCCTCTTCTTCTTTTTTCTCCATTCTCTCTGAGGCCTCTTTATCTGTGCTTGGCTCTGAGTTTTCGTCTTTTAAATTTTGATTTTCTTTATTTTGTATTTGTTCTTTTTTCATTAGAGTCTATATGGTAAGAAATTCATGAAATTCTAGATGTTAAAAAAAAAAATTAAAGAAATCTTAGTAGGGTCAAATAATGAAGGTAAAATAAAAGAAATTAAAGATTTATTGCCCAAATACTACATTATTACTTCTCCAAAAGACTATGGTTTAAAAAGCCCTAAAGAAAATGGACATACTTTTCTAAAAAATTCTTTAATAAAAGCGAAGCATTTTTCAAAAAAAACAAAAAAAATTTGTATAGCAGATGATTCTGGGCTTGAAATTGACTTACTAAATAATCAACCAGGTATTTATTCAGCAAGATGGGGTGGTAAAAGGGGAGATTTTAATTTGGCAATATCCAAAGTATATCAAAAGTTATCAAAGGCAGATAAAAACTGGAAGTCAAAAAAGATTAAAGCGAGATTTATTTGTGCATTAACTATTTATGGATTAAAAAAAAAACCAATCCAATCTTTAGGGATTATTAGCGGCAGAATTTCGAAAAAAAAAATTGGTAATAAAGGTTTTGGCTATGATCCAATTTTTATTCCTAAAAATAAAAGATTAACATTTGGTCAAATGAGTCAAAAGTTAAAGTTTAAAAACGATCACCGAGCACAAGCGTTTAAAAAAATTAAAAAATTTCTTTAAAATTTTTATCTTGTATTTCATAAAAGTTTAATTGATGTGTGACTCTTTTTTTATTTATTTCAAAGATTCCTATTTTTCCTTTAAATTTATTTTTCTTAATAAACAAATTTTCACTAGTCTTAAAATCATTATTTATTAACAAGTAATATATCAATCCTATTAGATCATAACTTAAAAAAGAAATTTGATTTGGCCTATTTTTGAAATTTTGCATGTATTCTTTTTGAAATATTTCAAAATTATTTTTATTTATCGAAGGAAAATATATAGGATGCAAAGAGGTTTCCTTCAAAAGACTTTCATCAAACCATTGATTCAATGTGATGTATTTTATTCTTTTTGAAGAAACATCGGTATATAATAATGATGTAGCAACACTCTTTAGACTTTCGCTAAAATCAGCAATTATTACTGAGTCAAAGTTAATGAAACCCAAAGTATCTTTTTTTTTTAATTCATCTATTTTTTTCTTTTTATTGAAAGTATTTGAATTTTCTATTCTTTTAATTTCGTTTTCTAATTTTTGTTTTCTCTGTTGATACCTTGTTAAATCTTCTATTTGCTTTGTTAATAATGTTGGGTCTTTGCTATAGATAAATTTTTCTTTTAATATTAAATTAGATTTCTCAATAGCTTCTTCAATTTCTCTTTTATATTCTGTTTCGGGAATTAAAAATATTGTATTTTTTAAATTAGTTTCACTCAAATATTTTTTAATTGTATTTATTTGTGATATTGCATTTACTCCTGCAGAAATTACATTTTTTGGATTATTTCTAATTTTATTTGTGAAAGATAAGAATGTTACTTCATCTAATTCATCTAAGTATTTATTACTTTCATTGAATACTGGTCCAATAATTATTTTTATACCATTATTGTATAGTTCTTTTGAGACTTTGAGTGAATCTATTGGATTTGCTTTTGTATCTTTTGGTATTATTGTAATTCTTTCATCATCAATTTTATTTAATGCCATCCTTGTTGATTTAAGAATTGATTTACCAATATATGAATATTCTCCTGATAGAGGTACTATTAAACCTATCTTAATTTTCTCTTCTGATATTGCTTTAAGTTGAGAGAAAACGATTATAAGAAAAACTTTTAAAATTATGATATATAATTTTTTCATAGTCTTTAAATGTATAATTTTGAATTAAATGATAGTTTAAAACCTGGGCTATATTGTGTTTCAACACCAATAGGAAATCTGGGTGATATAACTTTAAGAGCTATATATATTTTAAATAAATCAGACCTTATTTTGTCAGAAGACACGAGAGTTTCAAGCAAACTATTATCTAGGTACAACATTAAAAAAAAATTGTTATCAAATCATAAATTTAATGAAAAAAAAAATATCAAACATATAATAAACTTATTAAAAGAAAATAAGATAATTTCTATCATTTCAGATGCAGGTACTCCAACAATTTCAGATCCAGGTAGAATTTTGATAAATGAATGCATCAAGAATAAAATTAATATATTTCCAGTTCCAGGGTCCTCTGCGGCTACAGCGGCTCTTTCTATAAGCGGATTTTCAAGCAATTTCCTTTTTTGTGGTTTTCTGCCTGACAAAAAGTTACAAATTGATGAACTTTTTCAAAACATTTCTAATATTAATAAATCAATTGTTTTTTTTATTTCTCCCAAAAAAATAAAAAAAATAACAACTCAAATCCAAAAATATTTTAATGATAGAGATATTTTAATTACTAGAGAAATGACAAAATTGCATGAGGAATATATTAGGGATAAGGTTAAAAACCTTAATAACATAAATATATCAGAAAAAGGTGAGATTACAGTAGTTATTTCAGAAAATTCAAATTTACAAAATAGGTTACAAGTAATTGAAGAATCAGTTAAAAAAAAAATTATTAAACTTTTAAAAAAAATGTCAATTAAAGATATTACATTAAAAATTAATAAGGAGAATAATATATCAAAAAAAATTGTTTACGATTATTGTTTAAAGAAAAAAGATGAAATATAAAAAATTTTTGTTATTAATATTTTTTGTGACAATTAATGGATGCGTAGGAGCCTCTTCAACAGGTGTTTTCGGTACCGGAGTCTCCGTTGCAATGGATCCAAGAACTATAGGAACTCAAATTGACGATTCTTTAATGCAAAAAAACTTAAGAGCAAAATTAATATTAATGGACAAAAGTTATTTACTAAATGTTAAATCTAAAGTTTTAGACGGCCGAATATTTATAACTGGTAAAGTAGATACTGTTGAAGAAAAATTAAAAATTACAAAATTGGGTTGGGAAATAAAAGGTGCTAGATCAGTAAAAAATGATTTAAAAATTAAAGAGGAATTTAACTTCAAACAAACTGCTAAAGATGTGCTGATAACTTCTCAATTAAGAACTGCTCTAATAACAAACAAAATAATTAAGTCTGCTAACTATGAAATCGATACTTATAAAAAAATAATTTATATTTATGGAATTTCACAAAATGAAGAAGAAAGAGCTGAAGTTATAAACGAGGCCAAGAAAGTTCTTGATGTAGAAGATGTGGTCACAAGTATTCTTTTAGTTGAAGATTTGAGAGTAATAAAAAACTAATTTGGTTTTTTGTAATTAATAACCCCCGCTGAATATGCTGCAACAGATGCTAAATTCAATATGTCTGATGTCGAAGATCTTAATGGCGCAATTTCAATTGCCTGACCTAAGCCGATTAGTAGTGGTCCAATTACTTTTGCCCCACCTAAAGTTTTCATTATTTTGTAAGTTATAGCAGCACTATGTTGTCCAGGCATAATCAATATATTTGCATTACCAACAATCTCGGAGAATGGATAAAGGTCTTTATATTCGTCACTTAAGGCTACATCAGGCTGCATATCTCCATCAAACTTAAAGTTAACCTTTTTACTTTTTAAAATTTCTACTGCATCTCTTATGTGTTTGGTTCTAGCTGTGATAGGTTGGCCAAAGGTTGAGTGTGAAAGAAAAGCAACTTTTGGTTCAAAACCAAACAATTTTGCAACTCTAGATGCAGAAATAGCTATTTCAGAAAGTTGTTCTGATGTTGGATATTCGTGAACACTTGTATCCGCAATAAAGACTGTTTTTCCCTTATTTACAATCATGTTCAATCCAAACATAATTTCTCCTGGTCTAGCATCTATGACCTTTTTCACTTTATCAAGAGATTGTCCATACCTTCTCGAATTTCCAGTAACCATTGCGTCAGCATCACCACATGCAACCATGCAAGATCCCCAAATAACTCTGTCATTTCTAACCATTTTATCACAATCTCTTTCTAGGAGACCCTCCTTTCTTTGAAGGTTTTTAAATAAATAGTTCACATATTTTTTTCTTTTATCGCTTAAAGTAGAGTTTACAATTTCAATATCAAAGTTTTCTCCGTAACCAATTTCTTTAAGTTTTTCTTTAACCACTTTTTCTTTAGCAACCAAAATAGGCGTGCCTAGTCCACTATTTTTAAATGCTATTGCAGCTTTCAAAGTATTTTCATCTTCACCATCTGCAAACACAACTTTTTTGTTTGTTTTTTTAATTTGGTTATTAATTCCTTGCATAATCGTTACAGATGGATCGAGCCTTTGTTTTAATTGCTCAGAATATTGATCGAAGTTTTCAATTTTTTTTCTAGCAACTCCAGATTTCATTGCAGCCTTTGCTACTGCTACTGGTATTACACTTATTAATCTTGGATCGAAAGTAGATGGAATAATATATTCTTTACCATAATTAGGTCTTTCTCCTCCCATTGCGGCAGCAACTTCATCAGGTACAAATTCTCTGGCAAGAGAAGCAATAGCATTAGCTGCTGCAACTTTCATTTCCTCATTTATTGTTTTTGCCCTAACATCTAATGCCCCCCTAAATATATATGGAAATCCAATTAAATTATTAACTTGGTTTGGATAATCAGATCTGCCTGTTGCTATAATTGCGTCACTTCTAACTTCTTCTATATCTTCCGGTTTTATTTCTGGATCTGGGTTAGCACAAGCAAATATTATTGGATTTTTTGCCATCTTTTTAACCATGCTTTTTTTTACAACACCTGCAGCTGATAAACCTAAAAATACGTCTGCATTCTTCATTGCATCATCTAAACTTTTATCTTTTGTATCTACCGCAAAATCTTTTTTCCAAGTGTTAATATCTTTTCTATTTTTGTTTATTACACCTTTTGTATCCAACATTTTGATGTTATTTTTTGGAATACCACTGCTTCTAAATAATTTTGCACATGCCATAGCCGCAGCACCTGCACCATTAATCACGATTTTAATTTTTTTTAAGTTTTTTTTTGCAATATCAACTGCGTTAATTAATGCGGCTGTTGTTATAATTGCCGTCCCATGTTGATCATCATGAAATACAGGAATATCTAAAATTTTTTTTAATTCTTCTTCAATTATAAAACAGTTTGGAGCTGCAATGTCTTCAAGATTTATACCACCAAAACTTTTTGCTATATGCTTAATGGAATTAATTATTTCTTTTGTATCTTCTGTGTCTATTTCTAAATCTATCGAATCAATATCTGCAAATCTTTTAAATAGAACAGCTTTTCCTTCCATCACTGGTTTTGAAGCTATCGCACCCAAATTTCCAAGACCTAATATTGCTGATCCGTTACTAATTACTGCAACTAAATTTCCTTTTGTAGTGTATTCATAAGCTAATTCAGGATTGTCTGCTATTGCTTTTACAGGAGCAGCAACACCAGGAGAATAAGCTAGGGCCAAGTCTCTTTTTGTAGTTACAGGCTTGGATGAAACAATCTCTATTTTGCCAGATTTATCATTAGTATGAAAATCCAAAGCTTCTTTATCAGAATAATGTTCAATTTTGTTTTTTTTCATTATTTGTTAGATATACAAAAGGATTAAGTTACTAATATGATTTATGAATTTAATTAAGTCAACAGGCACATTTAGTCTGTTCGTTATTCTAAGCAGAATTTTAGGATATATTAGAGACTTTTTTATAGCTATTTATCTTGGTTCGGGACCAATTGCTGATGCATTCTTCGTAGCATTTAGAATACCAAACACCTTTAGAAGATTATTTGCGGAAGGTACCTTTAATGCAGCATTTGTTCCATCTTACACATCAGAACTTTTTTCCAGTAAAAAAAAAGCTCAAAAATTTGCAAATTCAGTATTTAATTTATTGGTCTTAGCACTTTTAAGTTTAACAATACTAGTCGAGATTTTTATGCCAAGCTTTATAAAATTGATCGCTCCTGGCTTCTCAGATATAGATGAAAAGTTCAAATTAGCTGTTGATTTAACCAGAATTACTTTTCCATTTTTATTTTTTATAAGTATAGCTTCCTTTTTTTCAGCAATTTTAAATTCACATAACAAATTTGCGGCCACCGCCGCCGCTCCTCTTTTTTTAAACATAATATTAATAATATGTTTTCTAATGATAAGTAATGATTCAGATTTAGTTTATTATCTAAGCTATGCTGTAACATTTGCAGGAATTATACAATTTATATTCTTAATTATTTTTACTAGAAAATATTTTTATCCTGATTTTAAATTTAATTTCCAAATAGATAAAAAAATAAAATTTTTTTTTAGAAGGCTTTTACCAAGCATATTTTCATCTGGGGTCACTCAAATAAATATATTAGTTGGAACTATCATTGCGTCTTTTCAAGCTAGTGCAGTCTCATATTTGTATTATGCAGACAGAATATATCAGATAAACTTAGCGATAGCAGGAATTGTAATTGGTATAATTATTCTGCCCAACTTAAGTAGATATGTAAAGAGTAAAAACAAAATAAAATTAGAAATTTTACAAAATAAGTCTTTAGAGTTGAGTTTATTTTTAAGTCTTCCTGCTACACTTGCATTAATTTTTGCATCTGAGGAAATTGTTTCTGCTCTTTTTGGATATGGATCGTTTAATGAAGAAAGTGTTAAAAATTCAGCCCGTGCATTATTTTATTTTGCATTAGGTCTTCCTGCATTCTCCATGATAAAAATATTTTCAAGTTTTATATTTGCTAGAAATGATACTAAAACACCTTTTTACTTTTCATTGATTTCTGTAATTTTAAATATTGTTATTAGTGTATCTTTATTTAGTAAACTAGGGTTTATTATAATTCCTATAGCAACAACTGTTTCTTCATGGTTAAATGGAATTTTATTGATGATATTTGTCTTAAATAAAGAGTACTTTAACTTTAAAAATTCGTTTTTTAAACAACTTGTTAAAATATCCGTAGTAAACATAATTTGTCTGGGATTATTTAAGTTATTAATAAATTATTTTAGTTATTATTTTATATATACAAATAGTTATAAATTTTTAGCAATTATATTATTAGTCCTTTTAACTTTTGCTTTTTATTTGTTAATTTCAATAGTCATTAAGGCCTTTAAAATATCTGATATTAAATTAAACTATTAAATTATGTCTAAAAAAATTTTTTCAGGAGTTCAGCCAACAGGAAATTTACATCTTGGCAATTACATAGGTGCAATAAAAAATTTTGTAGATTTACAAAATAATAAAGATAACAAATGTATTTTTTGTGTTGTTGATCTACATGCAATTACTGTAATGCAAGATCCGACAGAGTTAAAAAATAATATTAGAGAGACAGCAGCAGCATTTATTGCAAGCGGTATTGATCCAAAAAATAGTGTAATATTCAATCAATCTTTAGTTCCTGCACATTCTGAGGGTTCGTGGATTTTAGGATGTGTTGCTAGAATGGGTTGGCTAAATAGAATGACACAATTCAAAGAGAAAGCTGGAAAAGACAAGGAAAAAGCTAGTGTTGGTTTATATATTTATCCTGTTCTTATGGCCTCAGATATTCTTTTATATGATGCTACTCACGTACCAGTTGGAGATGATCAAAAACAGCATCTAGAACTCTGTAGAGATATAGCTCAAAAATTTAATAATGAATATAAATGTCCAGATTTCTTAAGACCTCCTGAGCCTCTTATACAAAAACATTTTTCAAGAATAATGAGTTTGAAAGATGGTACAAAAAAAATGAGTAAATCGGATATTGCTGAAGGTAGTAGGATCAACTTAACAGATACTGAGGATCAAATTATTAATAAAATAAAAAAAGCAAAAACAGATAATGATACTTTGCCTGGGAATGAAGATGGACTAACAGGTAGACCTGAAATAGAAAATTTAATTGGTATTTACTCTAGCTTAAGCAATCAAAATACCTCTGAAACTTTAAATGAATTTGAGGGAAAAAATTTTTCTGATTTAAAAAATAAACTATCTGAAATAATTGTGACTAAACTGTCACCTATATCAAAAGAAATACAAAAATTGTTGTCAGACAAAAATTATATAGATCAAATTTTAGAGGATGGTGCAGCAAAAGCGCATGATATTTCTTCTAAAAAAGTTAAAAAGATAAAAGAAATAGTTGGTTTTTAACCATTTAATAATTTGAAATAAACATTATATAAAACCCATGTTTATACAAACTGAGAATACACCAAACCCAAATTCATTAAAGTTTCTACCTGGTAGAAAGGTATCTAATAATGGTCCTTTAGAAGTTTTAAATCAGGAAGATACAAACAACTTATTGATAAAGAACTTATTACAAATAAATGGGGTCACTGGAGTATTTTTAGGGGAAGATTTTTTTTCGATAAATAAAGAAGAGAATAAAAAATGGGAAGATATTCAGCATATTGTTATATCTTATGTAAATGAGCATTATGCGAATGGAAATATTTGCATTATTGATAAAATAAATGAACAGGAACAAAACAAAAATTATTCAGATATTGAAAAAAAAATAATAAGTATTTTAGACTCTAAAATTAGACCTGCTGTTGCAAGAGACGGAGGAGATATAAAGTTCCAAGAATTCAAGGATGGAAAAGTTAAAGTTTTATTAAAAGGTAGTTGTTCAGGCTGCCCATCTTCAACTCTTACTTTAAAAAAAGGTGTAGAAAACTTACTTTGCCATTACATACCTGAAGTTAAAGAAGTTTTAGCTGTATAAATAATTAATAATAATTATATTAAAGATAATGGTTAGACTTAAAAAAAATAAAAGTATTAAACTCAAGAAAAAGAAAAATAATATATTCAGATTTTCAGCAATAAGTCTTTTAGTCATTTTCTCATTTTTTACCTTGCCGTCTCTAAAAATTTTTTTAGATAAAAATTTAAATTTCAAAAGATCAATTATCTCAAATGCTGGAATAAATTTTGATCAGGAACTAGAAAAAAGAAAAAAAGTCCTTGATGGAGAGAAAGAAACTAAAACAAAAAATCTGAGTCTAAAAAATATTTTTGCTGATATTGATTTTTTCAGTACAGATGATGAGGGGCAAAATTCAATAAGATTTGATGCAAGAACAATTGAGCAATTGTTTAAAGATACAAATTATAATCTTAAAAGAGTTAGAGAGACCAAGTTAGTTAATATCGGTAATAAAATTGACCATCTTCCAAAAGAAATTAAAAGTATTGAGAGCTCAAAAAAAAGAAAGAGACTATTTATCCAAATAGTTTTACCGTTAATTGTAGAAGAGAATGCTAAAATTAGACTTGATAGAAAGGAATTATTTAGAATATTGTCTAAAAATATTAACACGCAAAAAGAAAAAAATTGGCTAAAAGAAAAATTTAAACAATATGGTTTAAGAGATGGAGATTTTTATTCTTTGAAAGTTAGAATGGATGAAATACCCGTCTCTTTGGCACTTGCTCAAGCTGCTAAAGAGACCGGATGGGGCACATCGAGATTTGCACAAGAGGGTAATGCACTGTTTGGACAATGGACTTGGAATGGTGAAGGAATAAGACCAGCAGGTGTAGATAAAGATGCAAAACATAAAGTTGCAAAATTTGCAGTTCTTAAAGCATCAGTTAGAGCATATCAAAGAAATTTAAATACTCATAGCAGCTATATTGAATTTAGAAAAGAAAGAGCAATTCAAAGAGACAATGATGAAAAATTAGACAGTTTAAAGCTGGTAAATTATTTAGATAAATACGCGGAGACAGGTCAACAATACATTGATGTGTTAAAACAAATTATAAACCAAAATTCTCTGACGGATTTTGATGATGTAAATGTAATGCCTACAAGTAATAAGACTAAAAAATTAATTTAATTTTGAACAAATTGAAAACCTGAAAATCTCCAACCCTCTTTATCTTTTAAAGAACAGTTAATTCTTCCTCTTCTTTCAGTAAATTTTTCTGCAAAATTAATATTTAGTGTGTTTTCAATTAAGATAATTTTTGTTTTTCTCCATTTTGAACCTTCATTTGAAAAGCAATTAATATTTTCTAAATTTTTTTGATCTTTAAAGAATTCAATCATCATTTTAGGTGGGTTTTCTCCATCATTCATAAATTTGTTTTCTGGTTTAATAATTCTATACTGAAGTGGTAAATAAGAAATTACCTCTTTAAATCTTTTTATTTCTCCGTATTTTTCGTTTATTGGAAATCTTGGTAGTTCATATTTATCTTTGTTTAAATCAATAACGCCTGAATGTTGGCCAAATGCAAATTCAAAATTTTTTGAAATATAATTTTTCTGCTCTAAATTATACTCACCAAAAGGATATGAAAAAAAAGTCGGATTATAACCTAATTTATCACTAAAAATTTTAATTGATTCCTCAATATCTTCTACAAACTTTTGAAAAGTAAATTTAGTTAAATAATCGTGTGAATGTGAATGATTACCAATGTACGCAAAGTTCTCTTTTTCTACCTCTTTGATTTGGTCCCAACTCATATATCCTCTATTTCCAACTGCCTCAGTTGAGACGAATAAAATAAAAGGAATTTTTTCTTCTCTTAAGATTGGCCAAGCATTTTCATAAAAAGACGTAAATGCATCATCAATAGTTAATAAAATTTTTTTTTGTTTCTTAACCTTTTTAAAATCTTTTGAAAATTCACCAGGATGATAAAAATTTAAATTATTTTCTTTTATTAAATTAATGTGTTTTTTGAATATCTCTAATCTTATATTTGTTGATGGATACTTATTTTCTTCAAATCTATGATACATAATTGCCAAAACACCTTGTTCATTTTTGAAATATTTTTTATTTACTACTTCAGCTTTAACGTTTAAAAAAATAATAAAAAAAATGAATACTTTAGTTATTAACGCTGCAGATGATAAAATTTTATTTTCTCTCATAACTAACATTGAATCTTATACTACCGCTCATATAAACAGTAGGGAAAATTTTGATAAAATAATGATATTAATTTTAGATTTCCTTAAAGAACATAATTCAAATTTAGATAAAATAAGTGAAATATTTGTTAATCAAGGTCCAGGCAAAATCTCAAGTATTAGAAATTCAATAGCAATTGCTAAAGGTATTGCTTTTGCAAAAAATATTGATTTATATGGATTTTTGAGTGAACATTTGACAGATAAAAGCTTAGATCAATTAGTAAAAATTGATAAAAAAAATTTTACAAATATTAATTTGATTAAACCCCTTTACTCGAGTTAAAATATAATATGTTAGAATCTATTGAAGAAAAATGCCAAAAAAACGGAGTTAAACTTACCGATCAAAGAAGGATTATCGCAAGAGTTATCTCCGAATCAAAAAAAACATACGGAGAATCTGACCATCCAGATGTTGATGAGTTATATAACAGAGTTTCTCAAATAGACTCTAAAATTAGTATTGCTACAGTATATAGAACGGTTAAACTTTTTGAAGAAGCGGGTATATTAACAAAACATGATTTTAAGTCTGGTAAAGCTAGATATGAATTAAATGATGATCATAACCATTTAATTGATATTAAAACAGGGGAAATTATAGAATTTGTTGACGAAGAGATCGAAGAGTTACAAAAAAAAATTGCTGACAAGTATGGTTATAAGCTGGTTGATCATAAATTAGAATTATACGGAATCAAAAAAAAATAATTCATGCATAAAAAGGTTTTTATAAAGACATTTGGTTGTCAAATGAATGAATACGACTCTAATAGAATTTATGATGCTGTTAAGGCAATAGGATATAATAAAACTGAAAATCAAGATGATGCTGACTGTTATATTTTGAATACTTGTCATATTCGAGACAAGGCCAAGGATAAAGTTTATCATGAGATTGGAAGAGTCAAAAAATTATATAAAGATAAAAAAAAACCAATAATGGTTGTTGCAGGTTGCGTTGCGCAAGCTGAAAATACTGAGATGCTTAACAGAGAGAAATATATAGATTTAGTTATAGGTCCTCAATCTTATCAAAAAATAAATAATCTTTTAAAAAGTTTTGAAGAAGAAAATAAAGTTGAAGAAACTGAATTTGACTCAGTTTCAAAGTTTAGGTACTTCGATAATATTAAAAATAACAATACCAATGTTTCATCTTTTTTAACAATTCAAGAGGGTTGTGATAAGTTCTGCCACTTTTGTGTTGTTCCTTATACTAGAGGACCAGAATATTCTAGACCATTTAAAAGTATTATCGATGAAGCTGAGAGATTGATAGAGAACGGATCTAGAGAAATAACTTTTCTTGGTCAAAACGTAAATGCATATTCTTATATGGATGGATCCAAGGAGTATCGATTATCAGATCTTATTAACGCACTCAGCAAATACACCGAAATAAGTAGAATTAGATATACCACATCTCATCCAAGAGATATGACAGATGATCTTATTGAATGTTATAAAAATTCAAAAAAATTAATGCCATTTGTTCATTTACCAATTCAAAGTGGTTCCGACAGAATATTAAAAATGATGAACAGAAAGCATACTGTAGATTATTATTTAAATATCTATGAAAAATTAATCAAAATTAATCCTGATATAAAATTTTCTAGCGACTTTATTATTGGATACCCCGGAGAAACAGATAATGATTTTAAAGAAACCATAAATTTAATTAATAAAATTAAATTTATCAATTCTTTCTCTTTTATTTTTAGTCCAAGACCAGGAACAAAGGCTGCAGAATTAGAGATTACTGATAAAGATAAACTTAAAAATAGGCTGATAACTATCCAAGAAAAATTATTTAGCAATCAAATAGAATTGAATAAATCCTTAGAAGGTAAAACTCTAGAGGTACTAGTAGAAAATAAACTTAAAAACCAAAATAAATTTTTTGGAAGAAACAAATTTTTAAACTCAGTAATTTTCGAAGGTAATGAAAGTCATATTGGCAAATTAATTAAAGTTAATATCGAAAAAAGTAATCAAAATTCTTTATTTGGTAAAGTAACAGATGAAATGAAAGCAGCATAATTTGAAAAATTTTGCAAAATCAAAAATTAGCCCCGATTTAAAATACGTATATTCAGAAAATAATGCCTTAAGCATTGTATTTCAAAGTAATGAATTGCTTCTTGGAGTTTTAGGAGAATTTAATAATAACTTAAAAGAATTAGAAAAAATTACAAATACTAGTATTTACTCTAGAGGAAACTCAATTTTATTAAAAAATACTCCTGAAAAAAATGACTTAATAAAGAACGCAATTCAATTTCTTGTAGATCAATTTTTAAATAATGGAACATTAGAAAAAAAGGATATAGAGTCATCAGTAAACAAATTTATGATTGATGAGAAAGTTACAAATAAAAGTGGAAATGTAGAATACATAATAAAAACTCCAAAAAAATCTGTAATACCAAGATCAGAGAAACAAAAAAATTATATAAGAGCATTAAAAGAGTCCGACATTGTTATTTCTGCAGGGCCAGCGGGAACTGGTAAAACCTTTTTAGCTGTTGCAGTTGCTTTAACAATGCTACTTGAAAAAAAAATAGAGCGTATCATTTTATCTAGACCGGCAGTAGAAGCGGGAGAGAGATTAGGTTTCTTACCAGGAGATATGAGAGAGAAAGTTGATCCTTATCTAAGACCTTTATACGACTCATTATATGATTTATTAGATTTTGAAAAAATTCAAAAAAAAATAGAAGTTGGAGATATTGAAATTGCGCCACTTGCCTTTATGAGGGGAAGAACTTTAAAAAACTCTTTTGCAATCCTTGATGAAGCACAAAATGCCACTGATACTCAAATAAAAATGTTTTTAACAAGAATTGGTGAAAATTCTAAAATAGTAATTAATGGTGATCCTTCCCAAATAGATTTACCTAATAAATCAATGTCAGGTTTAAATAGATCAAAAAAATTACTTGGTCATTTAAAGGAGATATCTGTAGTAGATTTCGATCATACTGATGTTGTAAGACACCCACTAGTTTCCAAGATAGTTAAGGCTTATTCTGATAAAAATTCAGATTAATGATTAAAGCTAACATAGTTCTAGACAAAAAAATTTGGAAAAAAAAATTAGAAGAACCAGAAATTTACTTCAAAAAGAAATTAAGCAAATTATCTAAACTAAGTACTTTTAAAAATAAAAACCAAGAATTTACTGTGATGCTTACTAATAATAAAAAAATGAAAGATTTAAATTCAAAATTTAGAAATAAAAATGTTTCCACAGACGTACTTTCTTTTCCTTTAAAAGTTAAATTAAAAAAAAAATTATATTTAGGAGATATAGCAATTTCTTTTGAAATAATTAATAGAAGATCAAAATCATCTAGTTTTGATCATGAATTAGATAAAATGTGGATACATGGTTATTTACATTTATTAGGACATGATCATAAAAAAGATAAAGATTATTATTTAATGAAGAGAAAAGAAAATTTAATATTTAAAAAATTGAATAAAATAAATTGAACTCTATTCTAGAAAATAAAGCACTACTATTTTTAATATGTTTACTTTTAGGTATGCTAACTTCATTTAGTTTACCCCCTTACAATTTAATTTTTATAAATTTTTTAACACTTCCACTATTACTTTACATATCAATTAATTATGTGGATAAAAAAACTATTTCATTTTTTATTGGTTGGATCTTTGGATTTGGTTATTTTATTTCAAACATTTATTGGATTACAAATTCTTTGACATTTGATATAAATTTCAAATTTATTATTCCATTTGCATTAATATTAATCCCTTTATTTTTGGGAATATTTTATGGTTTAGTTACTTTACTATGCAATTTATTTAATTTAAAAAATAAATTTTCATCAATCTTATTCTTTTCAATTTTTTTTGGTGGAATTGAGTTTCTAAGAAGTTTTATTTTTGGTGGCTTCCCTTGGAACTTAACAGTTTTTAGTCTTTCTAAAAACTTGTCATCTTTACAAATTTTAACTTATATAGGTACCTATTCATTAAATTTGTTATCAACAACAATATTTCTATTACCAATAATATTTTTTTTTAAATATAAAAGCTCAACAAAGTTCTTCTTTCTTAGTTTTGGTTTAATTTTAGTAGTTGTAAATTATTTGCATGGAAATATGAAAATTAAAAATTTTGAAAAAAAAATGTATGATAACTTAAATACTACTATTCGAGTAATCTCTCCAAATGTACCTATCGAAAAATTTCTAACAAACACCGATACTGAAAAAAATATTAACGAATTGATTGGCTTAAGTAATCCAAATGCTAATAAAAAAACAATATTTATTTTTCCAGAGGGAATTATTGCAAGTATATATTTTAAAGATTTAGAATTTTATAAAAATATCTTTAAAGAAAACTATAATATCAATCACAATATCATATTAGGAATTAGCAGTATTAATCAAAACAAAATTTATAATTCTCTAATAGCATTAAATAGTGAAACGGAATTACTATATAAATATAATAAGAATAAACTTGTACCATTTGGAGAATTTTTACCCTTTGAAAATTTCTTTAAAAAAATAGGTTTAAAAAAAATAACTCAAGGATATCAGTCATTTTCAGCTGATAATAAAAGGGAAATTTTGGAAATTGATCAGTTAAAATTTGTTCCACTTATTTGTTATGAAATTATTTACTCTGGGAAAATTAATCAAAATAAGAATTATTATGATTTTATATTAAATATTTCAGAAGATGGTTGGTTTGGTAAATCTATAGGACCCGAACAACATTTGTCTCACTCAATATTTAGATCAATTGAAGAAGGTAAAAATGTTATTAGGTCAACGAATAATGGAATATCTGCTTTTGTTAATCCTAAAGGCCAAATTGTTAAACAAATTAGTAAAAATGGATATTTTGATGTTAACAAAATCAAACGTGTTGATAAAACATATTTTGCTAAACACGGTAACAAGATCTTCTTTTATTTTGTATTAATTTATACTACTTTGATTGTGATTTTAAAAATAAGGGAGAATAAATGAAAAAAGATTACTTATTTACAAGTGAGTCGGTATCTGAAGGCCATCCGGATAAAGTTTGTGATAGAATTTCAGATATGGTTGTTGATACTTATCTGGCTGCTGAACCCCAGTCAAGAGTTGCCTGTGAAACTTTAACAACAACAAATAAAGTTGTCTTAGCTGGTGAAGTAAGAGGTCCAGAAATAAAAAAAGAGGATTTAATAGAAAAAGTTAGGCATTGCATAAAAGATATAGGGTATGATCAAGAAGGATTTACCTGGAAAGAAGCAACTTCAATAGAGAGTCATCTACATGCTCAATCTGCTGATATTGCCATGGGAGTAGATTCTTCTGGAAATAAAGATGAAGGCGCGGGTGACCAAGGAATTATGTTTGGTTACGCTTGTAATGAAACGGACGTTCTTATGCCTGCACCAATACATTATTCTCATAAAATATTAAGACTTATGGCAGAAGATAGAAAATCTGGAAAGTTAAAAAATATAGAACCAGACTCAAAAAGCCAAATAACAATCGAATATAAAGATGGAAAACCTTCATCAGTAAAATCAGTAGTTATATCAACCCAACACTCACCTGATGTAAATCAAGCCCAAGTTAGAGATTTAGTTAAACCTTATATTGAGAGATCAATACCAAAAGCATTATTAAGTTCACTAGATGAAAAAGAAATTTATGTTAACCCAACAGGTAATTTTGTTATTGGAGGTCCTGATGGTGATAGTGGTCTGACTGGTAGAAAAATTATTGTTGATACTTATGGTGGAGCGGCTCCTCATGGTGGTGGAGCATTTTCAGGAAAAGATCCAACTAAAGTAGATAGATCAGCAGCTTATGCATCAAGATATTTAGCAAAAAATGTTGTTGCCTCCAAGATTTCTGAAAAGTGTTTAATTCAACTTGCTTACGCAATTGGAGTATCAAAACCTCTATCAATTTACGTAGATTTATTTGATGATGATGATGAAAAAAATAAACATGTGGAAATGTTAATACGAGAAAATTTTGATTTAAGTCCTCGAGGAATAAGAGAAATGCTAGGATTAAATAAACCAATCTATGAAAAAACATCTGCTTATGGACACTTTGGAAGAATTCCAGATGATAAAGGATCATTTTCATGGGAAAAGACAGATAAATCGAACGTATTTATCAAGTAAATAAAGTTGAATATTCAAAAAAAATAAATATATTCCTAAAACATTATTGAAATTTCAAAATGGGCTTCGGCCCATTTTTTTTTAGAATTGATAAAAATGTTAAACAGAAGAGCAGATAAATTAGAATTGATAAGGATAGCTGAAGCGGTAGCTTTAGAAAAATCTATTGATAAAGAATTAATAATTGGATCAATGGAGAATGGAATTGCAAAAGCTGCAAAATCTAAGTTTGGTTCAGAAAATGAAATAAAGGTTGAAATTGATAGAGAGAGCGGAGATATAGGGATATTTAGAAAATTGGTAATAGTCGAAAATCCAGAAAACTCCAATTTAGAAATAACTATCAATGACGCGATAAAGCTTAATGAAAGCAACAAAGGCAAACAATTAGGCGATGAAGTTCTACAACCATTACCCTCATTTGATTTTGGTAGAATAGCAGCACAAACTGCTAAGCAAGTTATAAGTTTTAATGTTAGAGAAGCCGAAAGAGAAAGACAATATAATGACTTTAAGGATAAAATTGACACAATCTTGAGTGGTATAGTCAAACGGTTAGAGTTTGGAAATGTCATTGTGGATTTAGGAAGAACAGAAGCAATAATTCAAAAGAATGAAATGATACCCAGAGAAAATATAAAAGCAGGAGATAGAGTAAAAGCATATTGTTTAGATGTGAGAAGAGAACCAAGAGGACAACAAATATTTCTCTCAAGAGCTCACCCTAAATTTATGGAAAAATTATTTATCCAAGAAGTTCCAGAAATTTATGATGGACTTAT
Organism: uncultured Pelagibacteraceae bacterium; assembly: GCA_902535625.1. GTDB lineage: Bacteria > Pseudomonadota > Alphaproteobacteria > Pelagibacterales > Pelagibacteraceae > Pelagibacter. Next base: position 131,722 of record CACAUA010000001.1, read on the forward strand.
AGAAATTAAATCATCTTCAAGAGACCCAGGAAGCAGAGCTAAAATTTGCGTAAAAGCAATTGATACTTCACTAGACCCGGTAGGTGCATGTGTTGGTATGAGAGGAAGTAGAGTTCAAGCAGTTGTAAATGAACTTCAGGGTGAAAAAATTGATATTGTAAATTGGTCTGAAGATCCAGCAGTGGTTGTTGCTAATGCACTTTCACCAGCAGAAGTACAAAGAGTAAATGTAGATGCTGAAGGAAGGAAACTCGATGTAATTTTGACTGAAGAAAACCTAAGTAAAGCAATTGGAAGACGAGGTCAAAATGTAAGATTAGCAACAAAATTAATGAATTATGAAATTAATATTATGACTGATCAAGAAGACTCAGAAAGAAGACAAATAGAGTTTAAGGAAAAGACTGATAATTTTGTGAAAAATTTGGAACTGGATGAAACATTAGGTCAGTTGCTAGTAGCTGAAGGTTTCTCATCTATTGATGACATTAAAGACAGTGATTCAGATTCTTTGATGAAAATTGAGGGAATTGAAAAAGAGACAGCAAATGAACTTATAGAGAGAGCTAAAGAATTTTATCAAAAAGATCAAGAGGAAATAGCTAATAGAATAAAGGACTTAGGATTAGAAAATGATCTTATAAATCACAAAGGTTTGACACCTGGAATGCTAGTTACCCTAGGTGAAAAAAAAATTTTAACATTAAATGATTTCGCAGATTTAGCATCTGATGAATTGACTGGTGGATATGACGTTGTTAAAGGCGAAAGAGTAAGAATTAAAGGATATTTAGAAGATTTTGCTCTTTCAAAAAATGAAGCTGATGAATTAATTATGTCTGCAAGAGATATAGTTTTTAAAGATTGAGAGATGAAAAATGGAAAAGAAAAAACTAAAGTTATCAATTTCTGGAGCTTCAAAAAAAACAATTAACAGTATTGAACAAGCAAAATCTCAGTCAAAGAACGCGGTTGTTATAGAAAAAAAAACACCTAGATTTGGGGGTAAACCAAATTTTTCACGAGGATTTAAACCAAAAGAAAATAAATCACAAAACACCTCTATTACAAAAAAAACTAGTTTTTCCAAACCTATATCACCAATAACTTCAGATTTTGAGAAAAGGAAACTGGCAGAACAAAGAGCCACAAGAAGACTAAAAGGTGAAAATGTTCATAAAGAAAACAAATCTACTAAATTGAGTGGAAAAAGAAGAGAACTAAAACTTACAGTTTCAAGAGCTTTAAGTGACGATGAAATTGGAACAAGGTCAAGAAGTTTGGCCTCATTGAAAAGAGCAAAACAAAAAGAAAATAGATTATTGAATAAAGAGGAAAATAAAGAGAATTTTAAACCGATCAAAAGAGATATCAATATACCAGAAGTAATTACTATAAGAGATTTAGCCAATAAGATGGCTGAACAATCCAGCAGCATAATCAAATATTTAATGGGTATGGGTGTTACAGTTACGATAAATCATACAATTGATTCAGATACAGCAGAATATTTAGTAAAAGAGTTTGGTCATAATCCAGTGAAAGAGGAAAAAACTGAGGAAATATTAGACAAAATTAAAGAGATAAAAACACAAAATTTAAAAAGTAGAGCTCCAATTGTAACAGTTATGGGACATGTAGATCACGGTAAAACCTCTGTTTTAGACACGTTAAGAAAGGCAAATGTTGTTTCTGGTGAATTTGGTGGAATTACGCAACATATTGGGGCATATCAGATTACCTACCAAAAAAATAAAATTACTTTTATTGATACTCCAGGTCACGCAGCATTTACAGAAATGCGTGCTAGAGGTTCAAAATTAACAGATATAGTTATTCTTGTTGTTGCAGCTGATGATGGTGTAAAACCACAAACAATTGAATCTATAAAACATGCTAAAGCTGCTAAAGTTCCAATTGTAGTTGCAATTAACAAGTGTGATCTTCCCGAAGCTGACCCTCAAAAAATTAAAAATCAACTTTTAGAATACGAACTTATTGCTGAAGATTTGTCAGGAGATACTCTAATGGTAGAAATATCTACTAAATCAAAACAAAATTTAGATAAACTAGTTGAGAGTGTTATTTTACAAGCAGAGATATTAGACTTGAAAACTGATTTCGAAACGGAAGCAAAAGGGATTGTTTTAGAGTCAAAAATTGATATTGGAAGAGGCCCAATTGCCAATGTAATTATTACTGCAGGAACTCTTAATAAAGGAGATTATTTTGTAAGTGGTCTAAAATGGGGAAAAGTTAGGGCTATAATAAACGATCAAGGAAAACAAATTGAAAATGCTGAGCCAGCAACGCCAATTGAAATATTGGGTATTAATGGAGCTGCCAAATCTGGAGATGATTTCATTGTATTAAAGACTGAAAAAGATGCAAAATCGCTTTGCGATAGAAGAATTCAAGAATCAAAAGAGAAAAAAAACCCATTGTCTTTTGTAACTCAGGACTCAGCTTTTAAAGATATATCATCTGAAGAACTAAATATTATTGTCAAATCAGACGTACATGGGTCTTCAGAGGCAATAAAAAGTGCGATAAATCAAATCAAACATGATGAAGTAAAACCAAAAATACTTTTATCCGATATTGGAATGGTAACCGAAACTGATGTTACTTTAGCCAAAGCATCTAATGCTGTAATTGTTGCTTTTAATGTAAAACCTAGTAAAGAAGCCAAAAAAAGAGCTGAGCAAGAAAAAATTTCTATATCCAGCTTTAATATTATTTATGAAGTTTTAGATTTCATAAAGAGTAAAATGTCTGGTCTACTAACTCCTGAAGTGGATGAAAAAATTATTGGGACAGCAGAGATTCTAGAGATATTTAAAGTTTCAAAAGTTGGGAAAGTTGCAGGCTCAAAAGTAACTGATGGAGAGATTACCCAAGACTCTAATGCAAGAGTTATTAGAGATGGTACAATTATTTTTAATGGAAAAATAGGTTCTATATTTAGAGAAAAAAATCAAACAAAACAGGTATCAGCTGGATTAGAATGTGGAATAACACTCAAGGATTTTGTAGATTTTCAGAAAAATGATGTAATTGAGGTGTATAATTCTACAATAACAGAAAGAACAATATAATGACTTTAGGAAAACCAGTTACCCAAAGACAATTAAGAGTTGGTGAAATGATTAAACAAGCTCTGGGCATGTTGTTTATAAGAGATGAAGCAAAACTCCCAAATTTATCTACAAAAGAGATTACAGTTACTGAAGTAAGAATGTCTCCAGATTTAAAAACAGCAAAAATTTTTGTAATGCCTTTAGGCGGGAAAGACGCTGAAGAAGTCGTTGCTAAACTAAAAGAATTTTCATTTGTAATAAGAAAAGTTTTATCGAAAAAGATAGTAATGAAATTTTTACCAAAACTATTTTTTGTAAAAGATGATTCATTTGATTACGCAGAAAAAATTGAAAATTTAATAAAACAAACAAATAAATAAGGAACAGAAAATGGCAAATAAAGCAAAAGAACTCTCAATTCATGATAAGGATACAGGTTCTTCAGAAGTTCAAGTTGCTCAATTAACAGAAAAAATTGAGAACTTGTCGAAACATATTAAACAGTTCAAAAAAGATAAACATTCATCTGTTGGACTTTTAAGAGCAGTAAATAGAAGGAAAAAATTATTAGACTATCTAAAGAAAAATAAAATGGAGTCTTATAAAGAAGTAATATCAAAATTAAATTTAAGGAAGTAAATGTTTAAAGTTGTAAAGAAAGAAATAGAAGTAGCGGGAAAAAAAATTAGTTTAGAAACGGGTAAAATAGCAAGACAAGCAGATGGCGCAATTATAGCTCAGTGTGGAGAAACAGTAGTTTTAGCAACAGCAGTAGGAGCTAAAAAAGTTAACCCAGATATGGATTACTTTCCCTTGTCAGTAAATTATCAAGAAAAATATTACGCAGCTGGTAAAATTCCAGGTGGATATTTTAAAAGAGAAGCTAGACCAACAGATAGTGAAACATTAATTTCAAGATTAATTGATAGACCAATCAGACCATTATTCCCAGATGAATTTAAAAATGAAGTTCAGGTACTACCAACAGTTATTTCTTACGATAAAGAAAATGAAGCAGATATTTTATCAATAATTGCTTCATCAGCTGCTTTGGCAATTTCAGGAATGCCATTTTTGGGCCCAGTAGGTGCGTCTAGAGTTGGGTTTATTAAAGGAGAATACGTTCTTAACCCTACCAAAGCACAACTTAAAGATTCTAAATTAGATCTTGTGGTGGCTGGAACAAAAGACGCAGTTTTAATGGTTGAGTCCGAAGCAAGTGGTTTAACTGAAGAGGAAATGTTAAATGCTGTTAAGTTTGGTCACGAAGGGTTTGTTCCTGTAATCGAGATGATCGAGGATCTAGCGAAAGAATGTAAAAAACCTGATTGGGTAGTAGAGAAAAAAGATCTTTCAGAAGTAAAAAATAAATTGGAAAGCGAATTTACTGAGGAACTTAAAAAAGCATTTTCAATAAAAGATAAACAAGAAAGATCGAATTTAATTTCAGAAATAACTGATAAAGCAAAAAAGCTTTATGAAGAAGATGAGAATTATACTGATCTTGACGTAAATTCTGAGCTTAAAAATTTAGAAAAAAGAATTGTCAGAACAGATATTCTTAAAAACAAAAATCGTATTGATGGTAGAGGTCTTGCAGATGTTAGACCAATTATGTGTGAAGTTGGAATTCTTCCAAGAGTTCATGGTTCTGCTTTGTTTACTCGAGGAGAAACACAAGCGATAGTTACAACTACACTTGGAACATCTGATGATGAACAAAAAATAGAAAGCTTGGAGGGTCTACAAAAAGAAAGATTTATGCTTCATTATAATTTTCCACCTTTCTCGGTAGGAGAAACTGGTAGAATAGGTACTGGTAGAAGAGAAATAGGTCATGGAAAATTAGCTTGGAGAGCAATAAATTCTTCTTTGCCCTCTAAAGAGAGTTTTCCCTACACCTTTAGAATTGTATCAGAGATAACTGAGTCAAACGGTTCTTCTTCTATGGCGACTGTTTGTGGTTCATCCTTAGCTTTGATGGATGCAGGTGTACCAATTAAAGAACCAGTTGCTGGTATTGCAATGGGATTAATTAAAGAAGGAGATGACTTTAGTGTTCTTTCAGATATTCTTGGAGATGAAGATCACCTAGGTGATATGGACTTTAAAGTTGCTGGAACTAAAGATGGAATAACATCTCTTCAAATGGACATTAAAATTACAGGAATAACATTTGAAATTATGGAACAAGCCTTAAAACAAGCAAAAGATGGAAGAATTCACATTCTAGGTGAAATGAATAAAGCTTTATCTAAATCAAGGGAAGATGTTGGAAAACATACTCCTAAGATGGAGAAAATTACTGTAGATAAGAAAGATATTGCTACAGTCATTGGAAAAGGTGGAGCGACTATAAGAGAAATAGTTGAGGTATCTGGTGCTAAAGTTGACATTAATGACGAAGGTGAAGTTACAGTAGCTGCTCCAGATGAGGAATCAAGAAACAAAGCTATGCAAATGATTAAAGACTTAACTGCTAAAGCTGAACTTAATAAAATCTACAATGGAAAAGTAATGAAAATTATGGAGTTTGGTGCGTTTGTTAATTTCCTAGGAAAACAAGATGGTCTTGTTCACATATCAGAGCTTGCTGATAAAAGAGTCGGCAAAGTAACTGATGTAGTAAAAGAAGGTGATGAAGTTAAAGTTAAAGTAATAGGCTTTGATAGAGGAAAAGTTAAGTTATCAATTAAACAAGCTGCAATATAAATTTATAGGAGAAATATGAAAAAATTTGATGATTTGATGAGCGTAAGCAATGAAATTGAAAATATCAGCGCTAGTGATGCAAAAGAAAAGCTAAATGACCCAAATGTTCAATTTATCGATGTTAGGGATAAAGAGAGCTTTTCAAAAGGCACGATCGGCAATGCAATTCACTTAGATAGAGGTTTACTAGAATTTTATTTAGCAGAAGGCAGTCCTCTTGAAAATGATATGTTTAAAAATAATCCCGATAAAGAATTTGTAGTTTTTTGTGGTGTTGGTGGACAAGGAACATTAGCAACCAAAACTATGAAGGATATGGGGGTTAAAAATGTCAAAAATATCACTGGTGGTATGAAAGAGTGGGAAAAGATCAAGTAAAAAATAATTGTAATAAATTATAATAGAATGAAGCTTTTAAAAAACTTTAAGTTAGAACTACAGAAAAATAAATATGGAAGATATTTATTACTTGGTAGTTTTGCATTTTTTTTTATTAAAGGTTTAATTTGGTTAGGTATTTTTATTGCCGTTGGCTTAGGTATTACTAATTCTTTTTAAATTAAAACAATTACCAACAAAAATATTTGAACAAAATTTATCACCACAGAAACAAAGTGTGATTGTTTAAATTTTTTATCCTGCTTTTCATCTCTAAACTTATTTATCAGTGGCATAAGTACAAAGTTTGATACAGCAAATAATACCGCAATACTTAAAATTAAATAAAAATCTAAGGAAAAAATTTTTAGAATTATAAAGCAAATTAAAACTAAAATGCTAATAGTTAAGTTAACAGTGTAGTAATAAGGAAATATTTTTCTTATGAATTTTCTAGCATTTTCCTCATTTAATACAGCGAAAGTAATGGGTGCTACAACAAAAGAAAAGAATAGCATAATTCCCAATATAATACTTGTTAGATAAAGACTAATTTGTTGCATCATAATTTAACTAAATTTAACTAAATTTCAGGTAATGTTCTTAGGATCTGGCATGCCAACTTTATTGTAACCAGCATCTACGTAATGAATTTCACCAGTAACACCGCCAGCCATATCACTTAAAAGATATAATGCTGAATTTCCTACGTCAAGATTATCTACATTTCTTTTCAAAAATGAATGATCGGCATTCCACTTGTAAAGAAATTTAGCATCCCCAATAGCAGAAGCTGCTAAAGTTTTTATTGGTCCTGCACTAATTGCATTAACTCTAATATTCTTTGCTCCCAGATCCCTCGCAAGATATTTAACACTAGATTCTAGTGCAGCTTTACATACTCCCATCACATTATAATTGGGTATGGCTTTATTTGCTTCATAACTCAAAGTAATCATACTACCACCTTGCTTCATTATTTTAGATGCCTCTCTAGCAACTTCAGTAAATGAAAAACAAGATATCAACATACTTCTTAAAAAGTTTTCTCTAGTTGTATTTAAATATTCTCCTGATAACTCGGACTTATCTGAAAATGCAATTGCATGTACAACAAAATCAATTTCTCCCCATTGACTTTTTACATCTTCAAAAAGTTTTACAACTTCTTCTTTTTTTTCTACATCACAGCTAAATGTTACATTTGAATTTAGTTTTTCTGCAAGTGGAACAACTCTTTTTTTTAAAGCATCACCCAAATATGTAAAAGCTAACTCTGCTCCAGCTTCTGCTAATTTTTGCGATATACCCCATGCAATTGACCTTTCATTGGCAACACCCATGATAAGACCTTTTTTTCCCTTCATTAAACTCATAGATCTAAACTTTCTCAAAGACCAATGTTGCATTGGTTCCACCAAAACCAAAGCTGTTAGACATAATTGCGTTTAAATTCACATCTTTTTCAACTTGTGTAACAATTGGATAATTTTTTGCTTCATCATCCATTTCGGAAATATTTGCTGAAGCTGAAATAAAATTATTTTTCATCATGATCAAACTGTAAATTGCTTCATGAACTGAGGTTGCACCTAAAGAATGACCTGACAAAGATTTTGTAGAACTTATCTTAGGTTTATAGTCTGGAAAAGCTTCACCAACTGCTTTTAATTCTGTAATATCTCCTACGGGTGTAGATGTTCCGTGAGTATTAATATAGTCAATTTTATTTTTTGAAGTTGCTAGAGCCATTTTCATACATCTCACCGCTCCCTCACCAGATGGTGCAACCATATCATATCCATCTGATGTTGCTCCATATCCGGTTAATTCTGCATATATTTTAGCACCTCTTGCTTTGGCATGTTCGTATTCTTCTAAAACAAGAACTCCACCTCCACCAGCAATCACAAAACCATCTCTTGTTTTATCATATGGTCTTGAAGCTTTTTCAGGGGTATCGTTATATTTTGATGATAGCGCAGTCATTGCGTCAAACATTGCAGTCATAGCAAAGTGAACCTCATCACTACCACCTGCAAAAATAATATTTTGTTTTCCTAATTGAATAAGTTCCATTGCGTTACCAATACAATGACCACTAGTTGCGCATGCAGAACTTATTGTGTAATTAGTGCCTTTTATTTTAAATGGAACTGCTAGAGTGGCAGAAGCAGTACTTGCCATTGTTCTTGGAACAATAAATGGACCCATTTTTTTTGGATTTTTTTCTCTAGTCTTATCTGATGCTAAAATCACATTTTCAATTGATGGTCCTCCAGATCCCATGACCATGCCTGTTGAAATATTACTAACCTCATTTTCTTCTAATCCAGAGTCTTTAACTGCTTCACTCATCGCAACATAATTATATGCTGATCCAGCACCCATAAACCTAATAACTTTTCTATCTATATAATCTTCCAATTTGATATTTGGTTTACCATGAACATGGCTTTTTAAATTATGCTCTTTGTATTCCTCAGAAAATGTTATTCCTGATTTTGCATTAACTAACGATTGATAAACTTCATCTTGATTATTTCCTAAACATGAAACTACACCAAGTCCTGTTACAACTACTCTTTTCATTATTTAAATAATCCTACTTTAAGATTTTCTGCACTATAAATCTTTTTTCCATCAGCGAGCAATATTCCATTTGCAAGTCCCACAGTTGTTTCTCCTTTAACAAGAATTCTTTTCATATCTATTTCGTATGTTGCCATTTTGACATTTTTAAGAACTTCACCAGTAAATTTTACAGTGCTTACACCCAATGCTCTACCTCTTCCTGGTTTTCCAAGCCAGCCAAGAAAAAAGCCAACCAGCTGCCACATTGCATCTAAACCAAGACAACCTGGCATAACTGGATCTTCTCTAAAATGACAATCAAAGAACCACAAATTATCCTTAATATCAAGTTCGGCTTTCATAGATCCTTTTTTATAAAAACCCTCACTCTCAGTTATTTCTGTAATTCTATCAAACATTAGCATTGGTGGAGAAGGTAATTTTGCATTGCCTGGACCAAATAACTTACCATTAGCGCAATCAATTAGTTCGTTGTAATTAAAGGAACTTTTTTTCATAATTTTGTAATCTTATTACTTGATTTAGGTACATTATAATATACAAATAGTTTAGAATAGTTTTAAATTGCTAATGACTAGTAAACAAGAATTCATTGAAAAACTAAGAAACTCTAGCTTAAGACCAACTAAACAAAGAATAAATATATGCGAGGTTTTATTTAATAGAGATAAAACTTTTCATTTCACAATAAACGACTTATTCAATTTGATAAAAGATAAAACTGGAGAGAAAGTATCTTTAGCAACTGTTTACAATACAGTTCATGCATTTCATAAAAAAGGATATCTAAAAGAAATTCCAATAAATTCTAATCAAACCTACTTTGATACAAATGTCACAGATCACCACCATTTCTTTGATGTTAAAGAAGAAAGGCTTATTGATCTTAAAAATGAGGATGTGGGACCGATAGAGATACAAAAATCTATACCTGGAAAAAAAATTAAATCAGTTGAAGTTTTAGTAAAATTAGAAGACTAAGTTTCAAAATTAAATCATAAATATTCTGACTTATTGACAATCTTCTTTAGAATAATTATAAACAACGAATTAGAATAATTACAATATTAAAGGAGATATATAATAATGAGTGCGGAATTTCATAAAAGTAAAACATTTAAATCAGCAGAATTAAGTAAGTGCCCTTTTACGGGCGCAGGTACACCAGCAAAATTTAGCGCTGGTAGAGGACAAACAAATAGAGATTTTTGGCCAAATAGTTTGAATTTGAAAATTTTAAGTCAGCACTCGAATTTATCAAATCCAATGGAGAAAAAATTTAATTATTCTAAAGAATTTAAAAAACTGAATTACAAAGCACTCAAAAAAGATTTAAACAAATTAATGACAGACTCACAAGATTGGTGGCCAGCAGATTACGGTCATTATGGTCCTTTATTCATTAGATTAGCATGGCATGCAGCAGGTACATACAGAACAGGTGATGGTAGAGGGGGAGCTGGAACAGGTAATCAAAGGTTTGCACCGTTAAATGCTTGGCCTGATAATGTTAATCTAGATAAAGCTAGATTACTTTTGTGGCCAATAAAACAGAAATATGGAAAAAGCATTTCTTGGGCAGATTTATTTATACTAGTTGGAAATGTAGCATTAGAGTCAATGGGCTTTAAAACGTTCGGTTTTGGAGCGGGAAGAACTGATATCTGGGAACCAGAGGATGATATTTACTGGGGTTCAGAAAAAGAAATGTTAGGTGTTAAGAGATACAGTGGAAAAAGAGATCTTGAACAACCATTGGGGGCTTCTCACATGGGATTAATTTATGTAAATCCACAAGGTCCAGATTTTAATCCAGACCCATTGAAAGCAGCTCATGATATTAGAGAAACATTCGGACGAATGGCAATGAATGATTATGAAACAGTTGCACTAGTTGCTGGTGGTCATACTTTTGGAAAATCTCATGGTGCCGCACCTGAATCACATAAAGGGCCTGATCCAGAAGCATCAAGAATTCAAGATCAAGCAACTGGTTGGAATAGTAATTACAAATCAGGAAAAGGTGTACACGCAATAAGTAGTGGAATTGAAGGGGCATGGACACAAACACCAACACAATGGGATATGGGTTACTTTGATTGTTTATTTAACCATGAATGGGAATTAACAAAAGGACCTGCTGGAGCATTTCAATGGACTCCAAAAAAGAATGGTCAGAGAATTAAAATGGTTCCTGATGCTCATGATAAAAGTAAAATGCATCCTCCAATGATGCAAACAACTGATTTATCTTTGAGAATGGATAAAAGTTATGGACCAATTTCAAAACATTTTTATCAAAATCCAGATGAATTTGCTGATGCATTTGCAAGAGCTTGGTTTAAGCTTACTCATAGAGACATGGGACCAAGAGCATGCTATTTGGGTAGCGAAGTACCAAAAGAACAATTAATTTGGCAAGATCCTATAGATAAACCAAAATATAAACTTAAATCAAAAGATATAAGAGATTTAAAATCAAAGCTTTCAAAATCAAAAATCTCTATTTCTGATTTAGTTTCTACGGCTTGGGCTTCTGCTTCTACATACAGAGGTTCTGACAAAAGAGGTGGAGCAAACGGAGCAAGAATTATGCTTGAGCCTCAAAGAAGTTGGAAAGTCAATAACCCTAAAAAACTTTCAAAGGTTATTAAAGCTTTACAAAAAATTAAGAAAAAATTTGATAAAAATAAAAAATCAGTCTCAATGGCGGATCTTATAGTATTAGGTGGAAATGTAGGAATAGAGATGGCAGCAAAAAAAGCTGGTCATAAAATTCAGGTTCCATTTACTCCTGGAAGAGGAGATGCAAGACAAGACCAAACAGATGTAAATTCATTTGGATTACTTGAGCCACAAGCAGATGGTTTTAGAAACTACATGAAAAAAGGTAAATCTAATGTTTCAGCTGAGGAAAAATTAATTGATAAGGCACAATTAATGGGATTAACGGCACCAGAGATGACAGTTCTTGTAGGAGGAATGAGAGTTTTAGATACAAACTATGATAGTTCTAAAAATGGAGTTTTCACAAAAAAACCTGGAACTCTATCAACAGATTATTTTGTAAATCTTCTTGATATGAGTACCACTTGGAAAGAAACTGACAAATCTGAACAATATTTTGTTGGTAAAGATAGAAAGTCTAAAAAAACTAAGTGGAAAGGTTCAAGAGTTGACCTTATTTTTGGTTCAAATTCTCAATTAAGAGCATTAGCTGAAGTCTATGCTTGCAAAGACTCATCTGACAAATTTGTTAAAGACTTTGTATCTGCATGGGTCAAAGTGATGAATGCAGATAGATTTGATTTAAGATTAAACTAGTATTAAGGAAAGCGGAAAAATGACATCACTATCGTTCGAAGACTTTTATAAAGTTCCTGAAATTAAGTTTGATATAAATAGATTGCGAAATGACTTAAATCTAATTTTAGAGAAAAAGAAGTTTAATTCGCCAGGTGTTACTCACTTTGGTGCAATTCCTCTAAATCAAATTCCAAATAACAAAGACTCTACAGAAGGGAACAATATCAGAGGTAGATATTGGACTATTGCAGATGAGACAGGCAAAGAAGTCTCAAGAGATATTGATATTGATGAATCAAAATATACTCAGTTGCTACCAGAGTTCGAGAAAACTTATTTTAAAGAGGTTTATGAAGTTCTTAGTAAAAAATTTAAACTAGGAAGAGTAAGGCTTTTATTAAAAGAGCCAAGATCAACGCTAAGTTGGCACAAAGATCCAGAGTGCAGATTGCATATTCCGATAGTAACTAATGCAGGTTGTTCAATGGTCATTGAAAATGTTGCAAAACATTTGCCTGCAGATGGACATGTATGGATTACTAACAATACAAAGTATCATAACTTTTTTAATGGAGGAGAACAGGCTAGAGTTCACTTAGTTGCTTGTGTTCTTGAAAGCCCGTTTAAAGGATAATGGAAGTTACCAACGGTATTTTTAAAGCTGCCGGTCAGATTTATTCCAATAACAGAGGCTCTATTTTAAGAACAATTGTTTATACAGTTGGTCATTTTGCAATTGCTATAACTGTTTTGATGTTAGTTGCTGATGTATCTTTTATAATAGCTTTGACCGATGCGATTGTAGAACCAATCGCCAATTCTATTTGGTATTTCATTTTAGATAAGTGGTGGGCAAGTAGATCAAAAAGTAAATAATAATCATTATCAATAAGTATTTAGGAAAAATTTAATAAGGATAATTTGTAGTAATAATAATTATTCGCAAAAAAAATGCGTAAATAATAATTATTCGCAAGGATATTTGTTGAAAATAATTTTTTCATATTTAATTTTTAAAATATGCAAATAGAAAATTATAATTGTAAAAAATGTGGATTAACAATCTCTTCAACTTGTTCCAAGTGTGATAAAATAGTTGATGTTGAAGTCCTTGATGATGGATGTATTGTTCAAAAGACTAAATGTGTTGATTGTGCGAATGCTCCAGTTATCAAAGACGTTTGTGTCCAACAAAAATAATTAGTTAATATATATATATAACTTAAAGGGTTAGTTGATTTTTCCCCAAAGATTTTCTTCATCAACCCACCCTTTAAAACTTTTAGTTTCTACTAAGCACCAATTTCTCTCGCATTTTTTCACTATCAATAATCTTCCAGTTTCTATTTTAGCCAGGGGTTTAGAAAATTTAGTTGGTTTTTTGAATAGAATTTTATTTGATACAGTTATAAAGGATTTTGATTGCTTCAATTGAGAAATGTGTATCCACCCACCATTCTTTTTATTGTCAATTATTCTTCTAAAATTTTCTTTTTTATCAATCACTTTTACCGGCAAGTTTATTTTCTTGTAAATATACTTTATTGGATAATCAAAACTTGGGCCGTATCTTACGTTTACTTTATCATTTTTAAGCATTAAAAATTTTTCATTATTTTCAGAAATGGCATTAGAAGTAAAAAATATAATTATTAAAATCTTGAAGATTAATTGCACAAACAACCTTTTTTTTTAGTAAATTTTATTTTTCTAAATTCAAGTTTTTTCAGATTAACAATCAGAATAGATGAGTGAAGACTTTTATCTGACGAAATTATGTTTTTTAAAACTTCATTTGCTTGCATACTCCCAATTATATTTGATGTAGTTCCTAATATTCCTTCACTTTCACAATTTAAAATTTCATCAGACGGCTCTGATTGATAAAAGCATTTTAAACATGGACTTGATTTATTGTTAAAATCGAATGAAAAAATGTGTCCATCAAATTTGCTAATAGCACCAACTATTAATTTTCTTTTATATTTTAATGAAAATTTATTTATTAAAAATTTAGTTTTAAAATTATCTGTTCCATCTACAATTATATCGTAATTTTTAACAATTTTATTTAAATTCTTTTCTGATGCTTTTTCTTTTAAGATTTTGACTTTTACATCTCTGTTAATTAATTTTATTCTTCTCTTAAAGATATCAACCTTAAATTTTCCAACATCTTTTGAAGTATACAAAATTTGTCTTTGAAGATTTGAAATATCTACTTTATCGTGATCAATAGCACCTATATGCCCTACACCGCATCTAGCCAACAAATCTGCAACTGGACTACCTAATCCACCAATTCCTACAATTAAAACTTTTGAATTAATTATTTTCTTTTGTCCTAATATACCAATATCCTTAAGTATTATTTGTCTAGAGTATCTCTCAAGCTTTCGTTTAGATAATGAATTTTTCACTTACCCGTTGATCCAAATCCACCCGAACCTCTAATTGTTTCAGGCAAAGTTTCTACAGTTTCAAAATCTACTTTTAGAATTGGCATTAATATCATTTGCGCAATCCTATCATCGTTATTTACAGTAAAGTCTTTATCTCCATGATTAAATAAAATTACTTTTATTTCTCCTCTATAGTCACTATCAATTGTTCCAGGAGTATTTAATACACTTATATTATTTTTAGCTGCCAAACCTGATCGCGGCCTGATCTGAACTTCGGTATCCTCAGGTATTGCAATGGATATACCTGTTGGCACCAAAGCGTTTTCGCCTGATTTAATTACTATTTTCTTTTCAATGAATGCAGTCAAATCTAGTCCAGATGAACCTGTTGTTTTATATTCTGGCAGTTTAACTTTTTTGTCTAATTTTTTAATTAAGACTTTCACCATTAAGTTAATTAATCTGTTGAATTATTCTTTTGACTATTTCTTCAGCGACCAATGATTTACTCATCTTTTCAAAATTTTCTTCAGGTTTATTTTTGTAAAATATAGAAATTTTATTAAAATCTGATCCAAATCCTATAGTTTGGTCTGAGACATCATTTGCAATTAACCAGTCACAATTTTTTTCATTCAACTTCTCTTTTGCATTTGTCGAGAGATTGTTTGTTTCTGCTGCAAAACCAATTGTTATTTTTGGTCTTAATGAATTGTGATTAGATATATGATTTAAAATATCGATATTTTTTTCTAGCTCTAAGTTAAATTCTTCATTCTTTTTAATTTTTGTACTTTTATAATTTTTCACTTTAAAATCAGAGACAGCTGCAGAAAAAATAGCTACATCTGTTGGTAGATTATTTAAACTTTCTTTGAACATCTCTTCAGCTGTTTCAACACTTACAAAATTAACACCATCCAAAGGTTTAATATTCGTTTTTCCAGAAATAAGTGTCGTATCAAATCCATTGTCTCTAAGACATTTGGCTATTTCATATCCTTGTTTGCCGCTAGATTTATTTGTAATAAATCTTACAGGATCAATATATTCATTAGTTGGTCCGGCTGTAACTAAAGCTTTTAATTTTTTATTTTTATCTAAATTAGAAAAATAATTTTTAAGTGTATTGACTATTTCATTTGGTTCTGTCATTTTTCCTTCACCGTATTCACCACATGCCATATCTCCTATCTCTGGCCCAATAATTTTGTAACCAAAGCTTTTTAATTTTAATATATTTTCTTTAGTAGAAGGATGCTCCCACATTCTTACATTCATTGCCGGTGCTAAAAATATTTGTTTGTTAGAGGCTAATAAAACAGTAGACGCCAAATCTTCTGCATTTCCTGAGGCTACTTTAGATATGGTATTAGCTGTAATTGGTGCAACTAATACTGCATCAGCCCATCTTGATAAAGATATATGGTCCATCTCAGATTCGTTTTCTGCACTAAATATATCGTCATAAACTTTTTCTTGGGAAAGAGACGAAACAGATAGTGGAGTTACAAATTCTTTTGCATTCTTTGTTAATATAGTCTTTACACGAGCACCATTTTTCTTAAATAATCTTATTAACTCAAGACTTTTGTAAGCAGAAATTCCACCACATATAATTAACAGTATTTTTTTATTCTCAAAATAATTCATCGTCGAGATTAAAATACTACTAATCCTAAAATTACAAGTAATAATAAACCAATGATTGATTGATTTCTGAAAGCTACCATTTCATTTTTTTTTGTATTTAGATCATTATACGTATTAGTATTTTGTGGAATTTGTCCACTTGCAAGAAATGTTAATGCTTGGTTTGCTTTATCCATTATTTGCGGCATTTCTGGTAATCTTTTTATAACTTCTGCAGAATTTTTTAGAGTTTCATTTAATGTTGTTATGGGATCTTTTGTTTCTTTAAGCCATTTTTCAAGAACAGGTCTTGACGTTTCCCAAATGTTTGTCTCTGGATTTAATCTTCTTGCAACACCTTCAACTACTACCATGGTTTTCTGTAGCATGAGCAACTGTGGTTGAGTTTGCATATTAAATTTTTCTGTCACATCAAAAAGTTGTTTGAGTAGTTTACCGCCAGATATATCTTTAATTGACTGACCAAATATTGGCTCTCCTATTGATCTTAGTGCTTGGGCGAGATCATCAACAGGCACTTCTTTTGGAACCAACCCTGCAGCTAAATGAACTTCAGCTACTTTTTTATAATCTCTTTTTATAAATCCATATAAAATCTCAGCAAGAAATTTTTTACTCAAATCATCGAGCCTTCCCATTATACCAAAATCGATAGGAACTATTTGACCACTATTGTTTATAAAAATGTTACCTTGATGCATATCTGCATGAAAAAAACCATCTCTGACAGCATGTCTTAAAAAATGTTGAATGATATCTGATGCAATTTTTTTGGTATCTATATTTCTTTTTTCTAACTCTTCTGTTTCTCTTATAGAGACACCTTCAACCCAGTCTAAAGTCATTACATTTTCACTTGTAAAATTCCAATAAATTCTAGGAACTTCAAATCCGCTATCATTTTTAGTATTTTCCGAATACTCATTAGCTGCAGCGGCTTCAAATCTTAAATCCATTTCTAAATTGGTTATTTCTTTTAGCAAATAAACAACTTCAACTAATTTAAGTCTTTTTGTTTTTTTGATAATTGACTCAGTTAAAAAAGCAAAAAGCATCAAAGCATCAATTTCTTCGTTAAATATTTTTTTTATATTTGGTCGTAAAATTTTTATAGCCACATCTTTAATTGTGCCACTATCATTTATTTGCGCTTTATGAACTTGAGCTATAGATGCTGCTGCCACCGGTTCAGATAGATTTATAATTGAATTAAAATTATCTTCTCCTAAATCTTTTCTTATTATTTCTTTAGCTTTAGATAATTCAAAGGGAGGTAAACGATCTTGTAAACTCTCTAGTTGCTTTGATAACTTTTCTCCAATTATATCTGGTCTAGTTGCTAGAAATTGACCTAATTTAATGAATGTTGTACCCATAGATTGCAAGGAGTTTGATAATCTTTCACCTTCGGTTTCATTTACAAAAGAATTATCTTTTTTTGAAAATGATAAAGACAGAAAATAGAATAAAATTTTTATTCCAATCGGTGGATTATGAAACTTTGTGAATATACTTAAAGCATCAGATTTTGCTAATTTCCTTCCAAGCTTAAAAAGTATGTATAATTTTTTAATCATATTTTCCAACCTGAATGAATAGCTACTATTCCACCAGAAAAGTTTCTATACTCACATTTAATAAAATTATTTTTCTCCATTAAACCCTTTAATTCCTCTTGATTAACGAATTCTTGGATACTTTTTATTAGATATTCATAAGGCTCTTTTTCACCAACCACAAATTTTCCTATTTCTGGAATTAATTTAGAGTATCTTTTATAGACTAAATCTAAGTTTAAATTTTGAATTTTTGAAAATTCTAAACAAAAGAATCTACCTCCTGACTTTAAAACTCTGTACGCTTCACTTAAGGACTTATTAATATTTTTTGTATTTCTTAAACCAAAACTGATTGTGTAATAATCACATGAATTAGATTTTAAAGGTAATTTCTCTGCCGACCCTTTAATCCACTTGATATTTTTGTAATTTAATAGTCTACTTTTTCCCTTTTTCATCATTCCTTCATTGGGATCAATACAAAATAATTCTATATTTTTGTTTGAACTATTATCGATAAAAAGTTTTGCTATATCACCTGTGCCACATGCAACATCTGCTAGAATTTTATTTTTACCTGGGTTCATCCAATTTATTAAATTTCTTTTCCATATTCTATGAACTCCAAGTGACATCAAATCATTCATGATGTCGTATTTATCATAAACTTTATCAAACACACCTTGGACTAGACCTTTTTTATTTTGAAGATATTGTTGCATAAAATAAATAATATTAATTAATATAATAATAAATGCCAGAATTGCCAGAAGTAGAAGTTGTTAAACAGTCACTAAGTAGAACAATAACAGGAAAAAAAATAAAAAAAGTATGTATAAAGAATAGGAATTTAAGGTACAAAATAAAAAAAGGTTTTGAAACAAGACTTCAATCAAAATCGATAAAAAAAGTTAAGAGGTTTTCAAAATATATCATACTAGTTTTAAATGATCAAAAATTTTGCTTAATTCATCTTGGAATGTCTGGCACTATACATCTCTTAAGAAAAAATATTTTAAATCAAAAAACAAATGCAAGTTTTTATCATAGTCCTTATTTGCCAAAAAAACATAACCATGTATTTTTGGAATTTGATAACATAAAAATTATATATAATGATCCCAGAAGATTTGGTTATTTCAAATTATTTGAAAATAAGAATAATTTAGAAAATTTTATAAATAATTATGGTCCTGAACCCTTTTCCTCAGAATTTAATCTTAATTACTTAAAAAAATATTTTTATAATAAGAAAAAGAATATAAAAAATTTCCTCTTAGATCAGAAGTTTGTTTCAGGTTTAGGAAATATTTATGCAAGTGAAATTTTATTTAATTGTAAAATAAATCCGAAAAAAAAAGCAAAATTTTTAACTGAAGACGATTGTATTAATATTATTAAATATTCAAGAAAAATTTTAAATCTAGCGATAAAAAAAGGAGGATCTAGTATAAGAGATTTTAAAAATACAGTTGGTAAAAATGGATCTTTTCAAGATAACTTTAAAGTATACAACAGAGAGAATAAGAGTTGTTTTTCTCCAGGATGCAAAGGAACAATAAAAAAAAAATTTATCACTAATAGATCGACATTTTTTTGTAATATTTGTCAAAAATAAAAAATTATTTTATTGACCGTATAAATTTCTCGTTATATACAATCGCGCTTATGGCAAACACTAAATCAGCTATTAAACGTATAAGACGTATATCTCGTCAAACAACTGTAAATAAGTCTAGAAAGAGCAGGTTTAGATCTGCAATAAAAAAAATGAATTTAATTCTTGATAAAAAGGACAAAAAAGAAGCTTTAGCTTTTTTGCCAAAATTAAACTCTGAATTAATGAAAATAGCGAAGACAGGCGTGATAAAAAAGGAAAATGCGTCAAGAAATATTTCTAGGATAACAAAAAAAATAAATTCCTTATAACAACTTTTAGTTTACTTAAAGAAATTACAACTCTAGAGATTATTTTTTCTATTAAAAAAAGAATTTTTGTAATCTTTTTGCTCTAAAATAAAAAAAGTAAATTTAAGATTACTAAATTTAACTCCCTCAAATAGGATTCAATTACTAATTTATACAATTGTAACTTTTATTTTTTTTTGAGAATAAAAATAAATTTATTGCATTGAATTATGAATAGGAGTTTAACAGACTCTCATGAAAAATAATCTCACTAACATTAAATCAGAAAATATTAATAAGATTGATTGGAAATTATTACAAAATGAATTGAAAAATAAATTTGGTTCTGAGATTTATGATAGTTGGTTAAAAAAAATTGATTTAGTTGATGAGTTTAAAAATTATGTTTTATTATCTGTTTCGACAAGATTTATTAGAGACTGGATAACCTCAAGATATTTAGATCAAATATTACAAATAATTAAATTACATAAAAAAGATATATCCAGAATAGAGTTTGTGATTAAAGAGAATATAAAGTTCGAAAATAATAATGAAATAAAAGAGTATAATTCATCTGATAATGAAAAAGTTTCTTTTATTAAAGATTCATATCTTCAATATAATCGAATTGATCCAAATAAAAACTTTGAAAATTTCTTGCTTGGTAAAAGTAATAAACTAGCTTTTGAGGCTGCCAAAAAAGTCTCAGAGCAAATAGCCCACTATAACCCCCTATATATTTATGGAGGAGTTGGAATGGGTAAGACACATTTATTAAATGCAATTGGTTTAAGTTTGAAAGAAAAAAATAAAGTAATGTTTATCTCTGCTGAAAGATTTATGTATCAATTTGTAAAATCTATAAAATCAAATGATATGGTAAAGTTTAAAGAGTATTTTAGAAATACTGACATATTTTTGATTGATGATATTCAATTTATGAATGGAAAAGAAGCTATGCAAGAAGAGTTTTTTCATACGTTTAATGTTTTGCTAGAGAAAGGATCTCAAATCATTGTATCAGCAGACAGACCACCTAACAAATTAACTAGAATACAGGAAAGAATTAAATCTAGATTTTCTGGAGGACTAGTAGTTGATATTCAAAATGCTGATTTTGAATTAAGATATAATATACTAAAATCTAAAAATGATGATCTCAAAATTCATGATCCAAATAATATTTTAATCAGTGATGAGATCATCAAATTTATTAGCACTGAAGTTAATACTAGCATTAGAGAACTTGTGGGTGCATTTAATAGAATAGTATCTTTCTCAAGAATTTATGGAAAAACACCTTCAATATCAGAGGTAAAAGTAATATTAAAAGATCTATTAAATTTAACTGAAAATAAAGTTGATATAGACAATATTCAAACAATAGTTTGTAAATATTTTAAAATAAGTAAAAACGAAATGTTGTCACCAAGAAGGTCAAGATATCTTGTAAGGCCAAGACAAACTGCTATTTATTTAGCAAAAATGCTAACATCTAAATCTTTACCTGAGATAGGTCGATCATTTGCTAATAGAGATCACACAACCGTTATTCATTCAGTTAAAACAATAGAAAAATTAAGAAAAGACGATAATGAATTAAATTTAAGCATTGATAGCTTAAAAAATAAAATATTATACAAACAAGAAAATGAAATTTAGTGTTAATCAACAGGATTTGCAAAAATCTTTAGGTTACTGTCAGGGTGTAATAGAAAAAAGAAGCACTTTACCTATTCTTTCAAATATCTTAATAGAGGCAGCAAATTCAAAGTTAAAAATTACAGCAACAGATTTAGATTTAATATTTGTAAATGAAATTTCAAATACTAAAATTTTTGATGAAGGCAAAACAACTACATCTTCTTCAATCATGTTTGATATTGTAAGAAAAATACCCTCTGGTAGTCAGATAAATTTTGAAAACACAGGAGAAAGTAAATTACAACTAGAGTCAAATAAATCTCTATTCAATTTAAATTCAATTAATGCATCTGAATTTCCAATTACAGATGAAAATTTCAATGAAAATGAATTTAATATAAATTCAAAAGATTTATTAAAACTTTTAAATAAATGTAAATTTTCGATTTCGAATGATGAAACAAGGCATTATCTTAGTGGTATTTTTTTCCATCAGACCCAAACAGATGATAAGAATTTTTTAACTGCAGCCGCAACAGATAGTCATAGAATGTCTATTTCAAAAGTAAGACTAAAAAATAAAATTGAATTTGAACCAATAATACTTCCAAAAAAAACTATATTTCAATTATGTTCCCTTTTAGAAGATTATGATGGTGAGGTTAAAGTCTCAAATATTAAATCTAAAATTAAATTTGAACTTAATAATAGTATTTTGATATCAAAATTAATCGATGGAAAATTCCCTAATTATATTCAAGTTATCCCTAGAGAAAATCAAAAAAAACTTGAAATAGATCTAAAATCTTTTTTAAATTCCGTTGATAGAGTAGCATCAGTTTCTCTTGATAAAAAAGATGGTGTAAAATTTAATTTGACTAAAGATAATTTAGATTTATCTGTCAATAACACTAATAGTGGTGATGGTAAAGAAAGCCTATCTGTAAAATTTGAGTCAGATTTAGATATAAGTTTTAATTCTAGATATTTGCTAGATATAGCATCCCAACTAAATGGTGATAACATTGAAATATATTTGAAGGATACTGGATCTCCAGCTTTAATAAAAGATCCTGCAGATTTTGACAGTATTTATGTTGTAATGCCTATGAAAGGTTAGTTAGCAAGACCAAGCTCAGAATAAATTTCTTTTTGCAATAATTTTACAAATTCTGTTTCTTCGATCCCTGTATTAATTGGTTTTAAAATAGAAATAGTAATCGTTTTATTTGGCTTCATCTTTCCAGATTTTGGCCATACTCTTCCAGAGTCAATAGCGACGGGTTGACATTTTACATTTAATTCTCTGTAAATTCTTCCAACTCCCTTTTTAAAAGGAATAATTTCATCTGGTAGAACTCGAGTGGCTTGTGGAAAAATTATTACAGGTCTTTTTGTTTTTTCCATAACTTCTTTAATTTTTTCAGTAAAATTAAGGTTTTCTTTAGAAACTTTATTTCTATTCACAGAAATAGAATCTATCTTTCTTAAATACCAACCAAATATCGGAATATTTAATAGTTCTTTTTTAAGAATAAAAATTGGTGAATTAAATATTGTTTGTAAAAAAAAGGTTTCAAACATCGATTGATGAGAGCATGCGATAAAGAAATTTTCGTTATTAATTATGTTTTCTTGACCTTTTATTACTACACTGGTTGAGTAAAAAATTTTTAAGCAGAACGAGGACCAGTATCCAAAAAGTTTACCCCCAAAAAGAGTGATTTTCTTTGGTAGTATTAATGACGGAAGAAAAATAATACATATTAAAATTAATCCAGAAAAAAATATACTTTTAAAGAGGATATTTCTCATTATAAGTTTTAAGTTAGATTATATCTGTTAATTTTTGTCTTTTTCTAATAATCTTTACTTTATTTCCTTTAATCAAAATTTCAGCAGGCCTTAATCTAAGATTGTAATTAGATGATAATGAAAAACCATAGGCGCCTGTATCGCAAATAATCATAATATCATTTTCTTTTATATTCTGAAATTTCCTTTCTGTTAAAAATTTATCAGTTGTTTCACATACTGGGCCTACAAATTCTAATGTTTTCTTTGATCGCGACTTATTTCTTAGGGATGGAACTATCCTATGTTTTGCATTATACAAAGCTGGTCTTATCAAATCATTCATTGCTGCATCTAATATTACAAATGTTTTTGTTTTGTTATGTTTTAAATAAATTACTTTAGATGCAAGTATACCAACATTTCCAATTATAGATCTTCCAGGTTCAAAAATTATTTTACAATTGTATTTATTTTTAAATTTAATTATAGATTTTTTATATTTTGTATAATTAAGTTTTTTCTTTTTATTATCATAATTTATCCCCATCCCACCACCTAAATCAATGAACTCAAATTTATAATCTAAATTTTTTAAAAGTTTATCAAGAACATTTAGCATTTTTTCGTAGGGTTTGTGGTTTAAGATTTGACTACCGATATGAACACTTAAGCACTTAATATTTATAAATTTTGATTGTTTCATCAAATTAATAATTTTTACAAAAGTCTTTTGATCTACACCAAATTTATTTTCACTTTTACCAGTTGAAATTTGTTTCAATGTTTCAGCATCTGTATCTGGATTTAATCTTAGTCCTATATCAACAACTTTATTTAGTTTTTTTGCAGCTGCTTCAATCGCCAAAACTTCACTTAATGACTCAGAATTTATTAATAATATTTTTTGCTTAATTGCGTACTCAATTTCATCTCTTGTTTTACCAACTCCAGAGAAAACTATCTTATTTTTATCAATACCAGCTTTAAGTGATGCATATAATTCACCCTTTGAAACTACATCTGCCCCAAGGCCAAGTTTTTTTATTTCTTTTAATAATGAAATATTTGAATTAGATTTTACAGAAAAACAAATCAAAGGTTTAATTTCTTTAAAAGCTTTTTTAAAATTCTCTACATTTTCTCTTAAATTTTTATAAGAGTAGCAATATAGAGGTGTATTAAATTTTTTTGTCAACCTCTCAATATTTTTTCCTTCAATAAAATATTTATTGTTTATATATCTCATGATACTTTTTGAATATTCTTACTTAATTCAGATTTATATTCTGGATCGCCTTTACGGCCACAAGCAACCACAAAATATAAACAAAGTATAATAATTAAAATTTTTTTACCCATTTTTTGCATTTTTTATCATTTTCTTAACGTTCTCAAAAGAAGTTCCACCATAAGATTTTTTTGAATTAATTGAATTTTCCAGATTTAGTATTTTATAAACATTTAATGTAAGTTTTGGCTCAATTTGATTTATCTCTTTCAATTCTAGTTCGTGAAGCTTTTTGTTTTTTTTTTCAGCTAGATTAATTATTTTTGCAGTTTGTATGTATGCCTTTCTAAAGGGATATCCAAGTTCTCTTACAATGTAATCAGATAAATCTGTAGCTGTAGTAAATCCTTTTTCTGCAAGAGATAGCATACTTTTTTTATTTATTATTAAATTTTTTAATACATCATTCAACAATGACAGGGATATTTTTAATTGATCATTTGTTTTAAAAACAATTTCTTTGTCATCCTGTAAATCTTTAAAATATGATAAGGGTAACCCCTTTAATATTGAAATCATAGAATTAATATTTCCAATAAATATTCCAGTTTTACCTCTCAAATATTCTAATGGATCAGGATTCTTTTTTTGTGGCATTATAGACGAACCGGTTACTAATTTATCATTTAAAGTTATCATGTTAAATGCATCAGAATTCCAAATTATGAGTTCTTCAGCAATTCTAGAAATGTGTAAAGAGCAAGCTAGACAAGAATATAAAAAGTCTAAAACAAAATCTCTATCAGATACAGTATCTACAGAATTGTTTGTTGGTTTTTTAAATTTAAGTTTTTTTGTGGTGTAATTTCTGTCAATTTTAAAAGAAGTGCCAGATAAAGCCCCTACACCTAAAGGATTTTCATCTAAAAACTCTAAATTATTTTTAAATTTTTTCTTATCTCTCTTAAACATTTCAACATATGCTAGTAGATAATGTGCTAAAGATAAAGGTTGTGCATTTTTTAAATGTGTAAATCCTGGCATAATTGTTCTAACATTTTTTTGCGCAAGATTTAGAATATTTGAATTTGTATTATCTAATAAAATTATTATTTTTTTTGTTGCTTCTTTTAACCATAATTTAAGGTCTGTAATTACCTGATCATTTCTAGATCTTGCAGTATGAACATATCCGGCATCATCACCAATAAGTTCAAATAATCTATTTTCTATATTCATATGAATATCCTCTAAATCATAATCAAAATTAAATTTTTTTTTTACAATTTCATTTTTAATTCTTTTTAATCCCCAGATTATCTTATTCTTTATTCTAAAATTTATAATTTTCTGTTTGTGAAGCATTTCAACATGGGCAATTGACCCTTCGATATCTTCTTTAAATAGTCTTTTATCTACTGGTAATGAACCACCAACTTTTTTAAATAAAGTTGAGGCATTTTTCTTAATTCTGGTCCCCCAAATTGGTTTATTGTTTTTATTTTTACTCATGTTATTCAATTACAAATCTATGAAATTTATATTTATATCCATTAAAATAATATTTTTTTACTTCATATCATTTAGCTCTTCATATTCAATAGAAGCGCCAAATATAAAAAATCTAATAATTTATGAGGAAAAACAAAAAATTAAGTTTTTTGACTTTTTAAATGAGGCAGGAAATAAAGTTAATTTGAAAGATTTTAAATCTGAATTAATTATTTTGAATTTTTGGGCAACATGGTGTGCTCCTTGTAAAGAGGAAATGCCATCTTTAAATAACCTTCAAATAATTAATGATGAAAAAAAAATAAAGATTATCCCAATAAATATAGGTGGAGAAAATATTAGTAAATCTAAGAAGTTTTTTGATGACCTGCTTATAAAAGAATTACAAGTTTTTGTTGGTGATGGTGCTGGAATTGCAAAAAATTTAAAATTAAGAGGAATACCCACAACAATATTTATTGATAAGGATGGTTATGAGTTTGCAAGAATTGTTGGATCAATAGATTTTAATAGTGATGAATTTTTAAATTGGTTAGATGAATTAAATTAATTTTTATAAAAGTAAGCTAATGCTACTAGCACAATTATAGCAACAAATTGTAGTAAGACTCTAAGCTGCATTAACTTGTTAGATGTTTTTTTATCTCCGTCTCCTTTAAAAAGTGTTCTAATTCCAAGAATTAAGACTACAGCTACAGCTGCAAGCAAAACAATTGCTGCAATTTTAACAAATATTTCAGAAATCATACTTTGATTTTAGTTTCTTTTTAAAATAAAAAAACATAATTACTTATCTATGACATTTTGCCTTGAATCAACAATTATAAAACCTGAAAATGGGTCTGACATCAAAAATGCAGTAATTTTACTTCATGGATATGGTGGAGATGGAAAAGATATAAGCATGTTAACTCTGAATTGGAAAAGGTTTTTAACCAATACAGTTTTCTTATGTCCGAATGGACATGAACCATGTAAAATTAATCCTATTGGCTATCAATGGTTTGATTTAGAAACAAATGATAAAAATTATATTTTAAATGAAGTAAAAAAAGCTGAAGATAAATTAAGAAAATACATTGAAGAAGTTAAAGCAGAATATAATTTGGAAAATTCAAAGATATGTTTATCTGGATTTAGTCAGGGTTGCATGATGTCAATAAACTTGGGCTTAACTTCTAAAGATCCCTTTAATTGTATTGTTGGATTTTCTGGAAAGATTATAGATAAAGAGGATCTTAGTTTAAGATTAATTTCTAAAACAAAAACTTTATTAATTCATGGTGAAAAAGATGAAATAGTTCCACCCAACAATTTATTGGAAGCAAAAGATTTTTTTACACGCAATAATATTAGTATAGAAACTTTAATGATCAAAGACTGCGACCATCATATACCAGTTGAAGCTTCAAGTAATGCATTAAAATTTATCAAAGATAATTTTGATATTTAAAGAGAATTAACTTTTTGTTACATTGATTAATAATAATATATAATATATTAAACAGTTATGACTTTGATGATCAATGAAAACCTTTCACTTGAAAAATGTCCGGCTCTAGTTCTTAATGCAGATTATAGACCATTAAGTTATTATCCTTTATCATTATGGTCATGGCAAGACGCTATTAAATCTGTATTTTTAGATAGAGTCTCAATTGTAAGTCATTATGATAGAATGATAAGAAGCCCATCATTCTCTATGCAGTTACCAAGTGTTATTGCATTAAAATCTTTTATAAAGCCTCGTTCAAATCCAAATTTCACAAGATTTAATGTTTTTCTACGAGATAAGTTTAGTTGTCAATATTGTGGAAGTAATGATGAACTAACTTTTGACCATCTTCTTCCAAGATCAAAAGGTGGAAAAACTGATTGGGAAAACGTTGTTACTGCATGCTCAGCATGTAATGTAAAAAAAGGTGGAAGATTGCTAAAAAATTCTGGAATGAAGTTAAATCAATGGCCTTTTCAACCAACAACAGAAGATCTTCATAGAAATGGGAAGAATTTTCCTCCTAATTTTCTACACAGCAGTTGGATGGATTATTTATATTGGGATGTAGAATTAGATCCTAGCTAAATTTTTTCAGAGATATTTATAGCAATTTTTGAGCCAGTTTTAATAATTTTATCCATTACTGAATATAATCCTTTTTTTGTTGCGCCGTGTTCATATGCAATATCTTTATGTTCTAATTCATCTGCTCTAAATTTTTCAATTTTTTCTCTAAGTTTTTTCTCATCGTCTTGTAATTGATTTATTTGACTTTGGTAATGTTTATCAATTACTTCCTCAACAGAGGCTGTACATAGCATTGCTGCCTTTTTTCCTAATATTGTTGAGCCGAAACCTAAACCTACTCCTAATAAATCCCATAGTGGTAAAAATTTAGTTGGTTTTATATTTCTTTCTCTGATTTCATTTTCAAAAAAATCACTATGTTCTTGCTCATGTTCTCTCATTTCTTCTACTAATTTTAATAGTTCAGGATCCTTTTTAAATGTTTTCAGTGCTAAAAGTTGACCTTCATATATTTTAATTGCACCTCTTTCACCCGCGTGATCAACTCTAATAAATTCTTCTAATTTTTTCTTGTTAGTCTTTTTCATATACAAGAGCTCTTAGCGAAAATAATACAATTAGTAAAGATGTTAAAAAATTCAATCCTGATAAAGAGATGCCTAATATAGTGAACTCTACATCTTTACAATTTTTAACCATTCCAAGACTTTCAATTATTTTTTCTTTATTCGTGATATCTATATTTGTGTTTGAGCAACCAGCATATTCATCAAAAATGCCATTTTCTATACCGAAATGATATCCTGCAAGAGCAGTGCTCAGTGTGAATGTAATGATTAAAGCAATTAATATTCTATCAGATTTAATATAGTTATATCCCAAAAAACAAATGAAGATCGCTACTAAAAAAGGAATTCTTTGATAAATACATAATTTACATGGTAAAAACCCAAGAACTTTTTCAATATAGATCGCAGATAATATCGCAATAATTGAGTATATAAAAATTAATAAATAAATGTTTTTTCTTTTTAAAATAAAATTCATTTTAGTTCATAAAGTTTTGTAAAAATTTATAAATTAAAAAAGCAAAAACTATTAATACAATTGAGATTATAATTGAAACTTTAAGCAGCTTTTTTTCAATTATTGTTTTCATTGCTGGACCAAAATTTCCAACCAAAAAAGCTATAATAAAAAATCTAGATCCCCTCGTAAGTAATGAGACAATTATAAAATAAACAATGTTAAATTGGACGAACCCACTAGTTATTGTGAGTAATTTAAATGGGATAGGTGTAAAACCCGCTATAGCAAGCAAAGTCGCCCATGCAAGAACTCCTCCATCTGATGAAATTTTATCTTTTAAAAATGAAGTATTATCTACACCATAAAGCTCAAAAATCTTAATTCCAATTTCATTGAAAAAAACATATCCAATGAAATATCCTAAGCATGCTCCTAAAACTGATCCCGTCGTAGCAATGATTGCTATCTTAATCCATCTTTGTCTATCGGCAATAGTCATTGGAATAATAAGAACATCTGGTGGAATAGGAAATATGAAACTTTCAATAAAAGATATAAACCCTAAAATTTTTTTTGAATTTTTATGTCCTGCAAGTTTAATTGTTTTAATAAATAGTTCCTTAAACATATTTTCTTTTAATATAAATAGTGTTTTAATACTATTATTTATATTCTATGAAACTAAAAATAAATGGGCGAATGGCGGAACTGGTAGACGCGTTGGACTCAAAATCCAATAGTAGCAATACTGTGAGAGTTCGATTCTCTCTTTGCCCACCAAAAAATATATGAACTTAAAACAAATTAATAATCTAACTGAATTATTTTTTGATCAATTTAATAAACAGATTGATAAAAATAAAATTTTATTATCAACTTTAGGTGATAAAAGAAAAAATTACTCTTGGCAAGAAACTTACGATTTTATTAATTTAGTATCCAATGAATTAAAAAAATTAATATCAAAAGGTGATAGATGTTTATTAATTTCTGAAAATAGACCAGAATGGTTTATTACAGACTTGTCTATTATGCTATCTGATGGGATAACTGTTCCAGCTTACACAACTTATGCAGAAAATGACTATAATTATATTATTAATGATTGTACTCCCAGTATAATTTTTGTTTCAAACATTGGACAATTCAATAAATTAAAAAACATTATTAAAGACAAAAAATTTATAAAAAAAATATTTTCCTTTGAAAAATTACCAAATGCTACATTTGAATATATTAATTTAGAAGACTTAATAAAAAATAATAATAAAAAAAATTTACCAATTCACAAATCTTTAGCCTTAAGAAAAGATCCATCTTGCATAATTTATACTTCAGGTACTCAGGGAAATCCTAAGGGAGTGATTTTAAGTCATGGAGGCATATTAAATAATTGCCAGGGTGCAATAGATATTCTAAAACCATTATTAACCAAACAACAGCCTAGGTTTCTTACTTGGCTTCCACTTTCACATTCTTACGAGCACACTGTCCAATTTGTACAAATTACTGTAGCAGCTAGAATTTTTTATGCTGAGAGTATCGACAAATTAGTTAAGAATATGGGTGATTGTTCACCAGAAATTATGACTGCTGTACCGAGATTTTACCAAAACCTTTATCAAAAAATTAATGCAAGTTTTAAAAAAGCGACAGGATTTAAAAAAAAATTAATATATAAAATGTTAGAGCTTGGTCTAAAAAAAATAAAAAAAGAAGATTTAACTTTTTTTGAGAAACTACAAGATAACATTCTAGAGAAATTAGTAAGAAAAAAAATAAAATCACAATTCGGTGGTTCTCTCAAAACATTTGTTTCTGGCGGAGGTGCATTGGACAAAGAGGTTGGATATTTTTTAAATGCGATTGGTTTACCAACTCTTCAAGGTTACGGCCTAACCGAGACATCTCCAGTTGTTAGCTGTAATCCAATAGATGATATTAGAATAGATACGGTTGGGCCACCGTTTAAGGGAAATGAGGTCAAAATAGCTGAAGATGGTGAAATACTAGTTAAAGGTGAAAATGTTATGTTGGGCTATTGGAATAATAAAGAAGAGACCGAAAAAGTCTTGAAAGATGGTTGGCTTCACACAGGAGATATTGGTGTATTTGAAAATAATTTTTTAAAAATTACTGATAGAAAAAAAGATATTCTTATTACCCCCGGAGGAGATAACATTTCTCCACTAAAAATTGAAAATGAATTAGTAAATCTAGAATTTATAGATCAAGCGGTAGTTTATGGAGACAATAAACCATATTTGGTAGCGTTATTAGTTTTAAATGATGAATTTATTAATATTAAAAATGAAGAAATTAATAATTCAATAAATAATTTAAATAATAAACTTTCAAAAATAGAAAATATTAAAAAGTTTTTTCTGATAAATGAAAAATTTTCAATTGAAAATGGAATGTTAACACCAACATTAAAGTTAAAAAGATATAAAATTATAAAGAAATATAAAAACAATTTTGAAAATCTTTATAATTAATTGAAAAAATTTGTTTAATTATCGCTATTTTACTGAATTTTTTTAATTATTAATTTTTTTATTTTTCTAAAAAAAATAATTTAAAAAATACAAAAAATTATGTAATTGACATAACTATCCAAAAAAATTACAAAAAGGTAATCAAACGAATCAAAAAGATTCGTAATTAAAAAAGGGAGCTAAAGATGGCTAAAAGAAGAAAAAAAGCTGCTAAAAAGAAAACTAAGAAAAAAGCTAAGAAAAAAGCTAAAAAGAAAAGAAGAAAATAGTCTAGTATTCTTTTTAACAAACGCTTCTCATGGCGCTTGCGTGGGAAGCGTTTTTTTTTATTTAGCTATTTCCTCTGATATTTCTTCTTCAGGAGGTTTATTTTCGATTTTTTGAACTTGTTTTTCTAGATTTCTTTTCAAAGCTTTATCTAACTTCTTTTGGGTGTCCTCTAAATTCATATTTAAAACAATTTGAAATTCAGTCAACAATCTATCATATGCTTTCTCAAATAATTGCCTTTCGCTGTAGGACTGATCTACCATTAAATCATCACCTTTATTTAGATCTCTTACAACTTCGGCCAATTCATAGATCTTTCCTGACGAAATTTTTGCTTCATATTCTTGAGCTCGCCTACTCCACATGCTTCTTTTTATCTTTGGCTTGCTCTTTAAAATACTCATACATTTATTAACTTGGTTAATTGTAGCTAAAGGTCTTAAATGAGATTGTTTATTTACTGGAACCATCCCGTTTGCTTTATCTTTCTCAAACTTTAAGACATAAGTTTCAATATCAATTCCACCAATACTCATTTTTTTAAATTCAGTTATTTGTCCGACACCATGTTTGGGATATACTACATAATCTTTAACTTTATATTCTTTTTTTTCAGTATCTTGTTTTTTTACTTTTTTAATTTCAGGCTTCTGCTCATTAGTTTTTGGAATTCGTAATAAATTGCTTGTTGTTGTAGTATTTTCCTTTTTTTCAGATTTTGATGTTCTTAATTTACCAACTTGACTTGATACATTTTTTTTAATTATTTTCTTGGTTTTAATTTTTGACTTAACCTTTTTTTTTAATTTTGAATCAGATTTTAAATTTTTTGTCTTAGTTTTAATCTGTGGTTTAACTTTCTTCTTTTTAGTCAAATTTTTTTTCGATTTAAATGTTTTCTTTAAAGTATTTATCAAACTTATTTTCTTCATCTTTATATTTCTCGTGGTCGGAAAGAGGCTCTTTTGATTCAGAAATATTAGGCCATATTTCAGAATACTTTTTATTAACTTCTAACCATTGTTCACTTCCTTCATGTGTATCCGAAACTATAGCATCTATTGGACACTCAGGCTCACAAACGCCACAATCTATACACTCATCAGGTTTAATTACAAGCATATTTTTACCTTCATAAAAACAATCTACAGGACAAACGTCTACACAAGTTGTATGTTTACATTTTATGCATTTGTCATTGACTAGATATGTCATTGATTTGATCTGATTTTTTCTTTTATATCACCTACAACTTTTGGATCTAAGTATAACAATCCAGAAAGTCTTCTCATTAAATTAGTTTCATACATATCAGCATTTTCATCTGAGTAAATAATATTCCATAATGCTTCAATAACTATCATTTTTTCTTCAACATTTTTATTTTTTACCTCTTTTGTAAATTCTAAAATTTGATTCGAATCTTTTTCTTTTAATTCTGCATTTTTTATTATCTCATCTAAATTATTTTGGTCTGCACCCATTTCAATTAATGCATTTTTTATTATAGCTCTTTCTTTTTCAGTAAAATTTTCGTCTATTTTGGCTGAGTGTATTAGAAGAGCAGCAATACTAATTAATGATAAATGATTATCATCTTTTTCATTTACCCTTTCCTTTTTAAACAAGTTAAACATTATTTTAAATTTAATTGGTTTAATACACTGAATGGATTATTAGTATAGTCTTTTTTATCAATTTTTCTTATAACTTTCTTTTTTGCTGGAAGATATTTTATAAAAAATTCTTTTTCTTTCTCATAAATTTTGTAGTCCATTTTTCTCATCAACTTCTTAAAATCCTCTTTTGTGCAACCTAACAAGTTTAACATCTCTGGTGTAACTTTTGTTTCTTTTTTTTCATCTTTTTCAGAATTAAATATTAATAAAAATAATCTTTCCAAAATATCTATTCTTACGTATATATCGTCAAATTTTTCAAATCCACATAGTAACATAAAATCTTTGCTTGTAGATTTTGTATTACTTAAAAAATTTAAACCAAAAGTTGGTGGTGATAAATTCAGGAATTTATTATTATAACTTTTCCATAATAATATTCTAAGAGAAACTGAACTGGGTTTAAACAACTTGAATAAAAAGATATGATATCTACCAAACCTCACTCCTAGTTTTCTTAATTTTTTCCTATCATCTTGATTTATTTTTTTTAAGTATTCAGAAATGTTTGATCTTTTTATAACTCCATTATTTTCATAAAGCCTGTAAGCTAAAGCTCTAAGTTCTGGGTTATCCTCTTTAATATTCTTTAACTCAATTAAGCTATTAAGCTCAGTTTCAATTTTTTTAATTACCCATCTATTTAGATATTCGTTTAAATCGTTTCTTTCTTTATTCTCAATCATTTCATCAATTATTAAATCAATTTTTGGATTAAGATAATCTGATCCAGCTGTCAGTTTTGCTATAGGGTCATTTCTCCAATAAATTTTATAATCATCTTTCATTTCTATAAGTCCAGTATCTATTATTTGTTGAATTCTATTATTTATTTCTGGACCTACATTCTGTCTCGCAGCTTTTTTCAATGATCTGATATCTGCATCTAAGGCATCTACTTTTAGATCTAGTTGTAGTTTTAAGCCTTTTAAAATTCCGATGTATTGACCATTAATCAATACCTTTTCCTCATCAACTATTTCAGTTTTTAATTCAACATCTTGTTTTAAACCTTTTGCTAATACGCTAGCTCTCTTATCTATAAATGTTTTTGTCAATTCATCATGAAGTCTATCTGATAATTTGTCTTCTAAATTTTTTGCTCTTTCTATCCAGTAATCTTGATTTTCGACCCAATTAGATTTATTTGCAACATATGACCAAGTTCTAACATTAGATATTCTATTTGATATGGAATCTACATTTCCGTCAAGCTTATCAAGCATTGAAAGCTGCTTTTTCATGTAATAATTCGGTATTTTTTTTTCTTCACCAGTCAAAAAATTAAATACTTTACTAACAACTTCTAAGTGGTGACCATAAGTTTTCTTAACAAAATCAGGTATTTGACAGCATTCCCAAAGAATTTCTAAAATGTTTGAATTATTTTCTATATCATTATTTTCTTTTAAAAAATATTTCAAAACTTTTTCATCTTCACATTCTCCAACTCTTCTTAACCAATCTTTACTAGGTTTCTCATCTAATGATTTCAACAGATTATCTTTATTATTGAACTTTAGATTAGAATTTCTCCAAAATATACTTTGTATTTCTGGAAAATTATGATTTTCTAGAAACTCAATTTCTTCTGGATTAATTTCATCACAATCTCCAGTAATACCAAAACTACCATCATTTAAATATCTACCAGCTCTTCCAGAAATTTGTCCAATTTCTGAGATTTTTAATCTTCTTATTTTCTTTCCATCAAATTTTTTTATATTTGAGAAATAAACATTATCTAAGTCCATATTTATACCCATTCCAATAGCATCAGTAGCAACAAGATAATCAACATCTCCTGATTGATACAAATTTACTTGAGCATTTCTAGTTTTAGGACTGAGAGAACCCATTACAATTGCTGCTCCACCCTTTTGTCTCCTTATAAGTTCAGCAATTGCATAAACTTCTTCTGTTGAAAAAGCGATAACTGCACTTTTTCTCTCAATTCTTGAAATTTTTTTATATCCTCCAAAAGATAGTTTTGATAATCTTTGTTTATTTATATATTCAATATCATCATCAAGTTTCTGAATAATACTTTTAATAGTATTAGAACCCATGAACATTGTTAATTTTTCGCCTCTAAGATTTAATAATCTGTCGGTAAAAATATGACCTCGCTCATGATCAGAACACATTTGAATTTCGTCAATTCCTACAAAATCTAAAACTTTATCAGTAGGCATTGATTCTACAGTGCATAAAAAATACTTAGCATTAAGTGGTATAATCTTTTCCTCACCTGTAATGAGAGCTACCACCGAAGCATCTACTTTTTGAACAATTTTGTCATATACCTCTCTAGCTAAAAGTCTTAATGGAAATCCTATCATTCCTGAGTCGAAAGAAAGCATTGTCTCAATAGCTAAAAAGGTCTTTCCAGTATTTGTGGGTCCAAGAACTGCAGTTATCTTATTTTTTGACATATCAACTTTTAGTATGATCTTTTTTTGGCCTACTATATTTTGTTACTCAAAAAGAACAAAAATAGACTAAAACTAGTCCGAATCAGATAGGAAAAAGTTCTCATTTTCAATTTTTATCATCTAAGGTTAGCATAAATTTTACGATATAAATATAAATATTTAATGCCAAAAAAACTTTGGGAACCGTCTAAAGCTCTAATAAAAAATTCGAATTTGTTTATTTATGAAAAGTTTGTTGCAAGAAATTATAAATATAATTTTTCAAGAAATTATAAAAAGCTGTTAAAATGGACTATAAAAAATCCTAAAGATTTTTGGAACTCTATTTGGAATTTCTTTGGGATTATAGGAGTCAAAACTAATAAATTCAAATTAACAAATGATCTTATAAATAGTAAGTTTTTTGTTAATTCAAAATTAAATTTTACTGAGAATCTTTTAATTAAAAACTCAAATCAAAAAGCTATTACTTTTGTTAGCGAAAATGGTTTTAGAGAGCAAAAATCTTGGAAAGAGCTTAATGTTAGTGTTAGAAAAATAATATCATTTTATAAAAAAATAAATATTTCCGAAAAAGATAGAATAGCTGCATACACACCTAACCAAATAGAAACGGTTGAATGTTTTTTGAGTGCTAGCGCTATAGGATCAATCTGGAGCTCGTGCTCACCTGATTTTGGTGTACCAGGAGTTATAGAACGTTTTTCACAAATTAAACCTAAGCTATTAATTATTACTGACAAATACTATTATAACGGAAAGGAAATAAATATTATTGAGAGATTGTATGAAATATTAAAAAAAATAAAAAGTATAAAATCAGTATTAATTTTAAATTATCCTGGAAAAAAATTAAAAAAATTAAAAAAAATTAAAAATATAAAAATTTATTATTTTAATGAGGTTAAAAAATTTGAAATAAGCAGAACTAAATTAAAAAAATTTGATTTTGACCATCAATTAGCAATTTTATACTCAAGTGGTACGACAGGCAAACCTAAGTGTATTAGCCATAGATCTGGTGGAGTTTTATTACAACATTTGAAAGAACATCAATTACATTGCAATATAAAACCAAATGATAATGTATTTTACTTTACAACCTGTGGATGGATGATGTGGAATTGGCTTGTTACAGCCTTGGCATCTAAAGCATCAATATTGTTATTTGATGGCTTTCCTATGCATAAATCACCAGAGTTATTGTTAAAAATTGCAAATAAAGAGAAAGTAACTCTATTTGGTATAAGCGCAAAATATATTGATCAACTTATTAAGCAGAAAGTTAAGGTAAAAGAAAAAATTAAACTCAAGTTTTTAAAAACGATTTGTTCGACAGGATCTCCACTTTCTAAAGATGGTTTTGAATTTGTTTATAAAAATATAAAAAAAAATGTTCATTTAGCATCTATTTCTGGAGGAACAGATATCGTTTCTTGTTTTGTAAACGGCAATATTTATTCAAGCGTAAATAGTGGTGAAATACAAAACAATGGTCTTGGAATGGATACAGCAGTATTTTCTGAAAAAGGTAAATCAATTTTAAATAAAAAAGGAGAACTAGTATGCAGAAATGCTTTTCCATCAATGCCTTTAAAATTTTGGAATGATCCTGGAAAAGTTAAATATAAAAAAGCTTATTTTTCAAAATTTAAAAATATTTGGCATCATGGAGATTATGCTGAGAGAAAGAATAATGGGTCTTATATTATCTATGGAAGGTCAGATGCTACATTAAATCCAGGAGGTGTTCGACTTGGCACAGCTGAAATTTATTCTGTTGTAGAAAAATTTAAGGAGATAAAAGAATCTATAGTAGTTGGTCAATCTTGGGATAATGATGTAAGAATAATACTTTTTGTGATTTTATCGAAAAACAGCAAATTAGATGAAAAATTAATTTCGAAACTAAAAACAACAATTAGATATGAGGCTTCTCCAAGGCATGTACCTGCCAAAATAATTGCAGTGAACGATATTCCCAGAACTAAAAATGGTAAAATTGTAGAAGTAGCCGTTAAAAATGTAATAGATGGCAACAAAATAAATAACATTGAAGCATTATCCAACCCATCTGCTTTAAATGAATACAAAAATCTTATTGAGTTAAAATCGTAATGATTAAAGATAATATTAGAAACTTAAGTTTATCAGCAACATTAAAAATAAACGAAAAATCAAAAGTTATTGAAAATGATGGAAAAAATATTATTAAGTTTGGATTTGGACAATCACCATTCCCAGTTCCAATTACTATTGTTGAAGAATTAAAAAAAAATGCACATCAGAAAAGTTACTTACCTATCCAAGGATTAGATAAATTAAGAAACTCAATCTCAAAATATGAGTCAAAAAAGAAAAATTATAATTTTAACCCAGAGCAGGTTATAGTAGGTCCAGGAACCAAAGAGTTAATGTTCTTGATGCATTTAGCATTTGAAGGTGAAGTTTTGTTACCAGCTCCAAGTTGGGTATCTTATAGGCCACAATCTATTATAGCTAAAAATAAATATCATTGGATACAAACATCTGCTGAAAACAATTGGTTTCCTAAAGCTAAAGAAATAGAAAAAATTATTTTAAAAAAACCAGATAGTAAATATCTTTTATTTCTTAATTCTCCAAATAACCCATCAGGACAAGTATGCGAAAATTTAAAAGAAATTTCTTTAATAGTAAAAAAGTATAATATTTTAGTTTTATCAGATGAAATTTATTCTGAATTAATATTTGATGAAAATTATATTTCTATTTTCCAACACTGCCCAGATAATGTCGTAATAAGTAACGGACTTAGTAAATGGTGTGGTGCTGGAGGATGGAGACTTGGGTACTTTATAATACCAAAGAAAAAAATTGAATTACTTAAATCTATGAAAGTTTTAGCAAGTGAAACATTTTCCGCCGTAAGTTCACCGATACAGTTTGCTGCAATATCTGCTTTTAATGCTAACCATGATGAATATATCTTAAAATCAAAAAAAATTCTTAAAGCTGTTGGAGAATACGTATATAGAAATTTAAAATCTAATAATATTATTATGAACAAACCAATGGGTGGCTTTTATTTGATGCCTGAATTTTTGAACAAGAAATTTAATAATTCTTCAATCATGTGTGATGAAATTTTAACTAATTTAAATATTGCTTTACTCCCAGGGAGTGACTTTGGATTTGATGAAAAAAGGATGATTGTTCGTCTAAGTTTCACAGATTTTGACGGAGATATATTTATGAAAAATATTAATGAAAAAACTGATATTAATGATGAGTTAATAAAATTGTATGCCCCTAAGGTTGTAGAAGGTGTAAATAAATTAAAATCTTGGGTTGAAAAATAATAATTAGTTAAAAATTTCCTTAATTAACAATACTTATATCAACTGAATTTACTAGACACTCGTAGTAATAAATAGTTAGATTCCATTTTAAAACTTTAGAGAGGGTATATGAAAAAAATATTATCAACAATATCAAGCTCTCTGATTATTTTTGCTGCTATATTCTCATTTGGATCAATAGCAAAATCAGCAGAGTTTTTTACAATAGGCACAGGAGGACCAACTGGAGTTTATTTTCAGACAGGAAACGCTATTTGTAAAATGTTACACAAATCAGCAATTAGTGCTGAACATGGTAGAAAAAAAGGTATGAAAGATAAAGCTTACAGATGTACTGCTCCTTCAACTGGAGGCTCAAATTATAACATCGGACAAATAAAAGATGGTGAGTTTCAATTTGGTGTAGCACAATCTGACTGGCAATATCATGCTTACAATGGATCAAGCAAATGGGAAGGGAAACAATTCAAAAATTTAAGAGCTGTTTTCTCAGTACATAACGAGCCATTTCAAATCTGGGCTAGAAAAAAAGCAAAAGTTAAAGATTTTATGGGTCTTAAAGGAAAAGTAGTAAACATTGGAAATCCAGGTTCTGGTCAAAGAGGAACAATGGAAGAATTAATGAAAGCTATGGGCGTTGATAACAGTTTCTTTAAATCAGTTACTGAGCTAACATCTTCGGAACAAGTAAAAGCTTTATGTGATGGTAAAATTGATGCGTTTGGATATTCTGTAGGTTTTCCAAATGGAGCGATGGAACAAGCAGCAACATGTGCAGCTAAAGCTATGCCAATCAATTTGACAGGAGATGTAATTAATGGAATTATTAGTGGAGCTGATTATTATGCATCAGCAACAATTCCAAAAGGTACTTATACTAAACAAAAAAAAGATGTAACTACATTTGGTGTTAAAGCTACTGTGGTAACAAGTGTGGATGTTTCTGAAGACTTAGTTTATCAGGTTACAAAAGCTGTTTTTGAAAATTTTGACGATTTTAGAAAACAACATCCAGCTTTCGCTCCTTTAGAGAAAAAAAATATGATAGCTGATGGTTTATCAGCACCACTTCATCCTGGAGCTGTTAAATATTATAAAGAAGCTGGTTTAATGTAATTAAATCTATATAAAAAATTTAGGCCCAATATATCTATTGGGCCTTTTTTTTTATATATTAAGCTGAATGTCAGCAGACATAGATAAAAAAATTGAAAATAAGATTAAAGAAGATCTTTCTCCTACAAGAAACCTAACAGGTTTTCATTTAAAGTTAGTTGCTATTATTGCAATAACCTGGTCTTTATTTCAGCTTTGGTATGCTTCTCCATTTCCATTTTGGTTAAATTTTGGAATGTTTAAAGGTTTACCAGCTAGAGCAATTCATCTTGGCTTTGCACTTTTACTAGCTTTTTTAATATTTCCATATGCAAGGGGTAAAAAAGTAAATTTTATAGATATATTAATTGCAATAACAGGTGCAATTTGTTGTTTATATATTTATGTTTTTTATGATCAATTAGTAGATAGGGGTGGAATATTACTTAAAATAAATCTTTCCGATAATTTTACTATTCCAATTGAGTTAATACTCGGAATAATTGGAATATTAATTCTTCTAGAGGCTACACGCAGAGTAATAGGTGTCCCATTAGTTGTTATTGCAGTTTGTTTTTTGTTATTTTCTTATTTTGGGCAATATGCACCAGACATAATTTCTCATGGTGGATTATCATTAAAAAGGTTAGTTGGTTTTCAATGGTTTGATCAAGAAGCTATTTTCGGAATTCCGATAGGTGTTTCTGTAGATTTCATATTTCTCTTTGTACTTTTTGGAGCACTTTTAGAAACTGCTGGAGGGGGTAAATATTTTTTAGATTTAGCTTTTGCAATGGTTGGAAAAATGCGAGGTGGTCCTGCCAAAGCAGCTATTCTTGGATCTGGTATGACAGGATTAATCTCTGGATCATCAATTGCTAATACAGTTACAACTGGAACATTTACAATTCCAATTATGAAAAAGACTGGTTTTTCCAAAGAAAAAGCGGGTGCAATTGAAGTATCTTCATCAGTTAATGGTCAAATAATGCCTCCTGTTATGGGAGCAGCAGCTTTTGTGATGGCAAGTTTTATCGGTGTTACATATTTTGAAGTTGTCAAACATGCTTTTTTACCAGCTATAATTTCTTACATTGCGCTATTTTATATATCCCACCTTGAAGCGCTTAAATTAAATTTAAAAGGTATGGATGAAAATGATATTCCAAAATTGAAAAAAACATTTTTTGAAGGAATACATTTTTTAGTTCCAATATTTGTTCTTATATATCTTCTAGTTTATATGAGGCTTACAGCTTCTTACTCTATTTTTTTTGCAACAATAACTTTAATTATAGTTAATCTTTTAAATAAAATATTTAAAGAAAAGCACTTTAAGAATGCTTTAATTTATTGGTACAACCAAACTGTTGTTGGTTTTGAAAAGGGTGCTTTGAATATGGTTAGCGTCGGAATAGCAATTGCAACAGCAGGTATTATAGTTGGTGCAGTTGGATCTACAGGTTTGAGTACTAATTTAATAATTGTAATCGAGTCGATTGCAAAAGATAATGTTATTATTCTCTTATTTTTAACTATTATTTTGTGTTTACTATTGGGTATGGGTTTACCAACTACGGCTAACTACGTTGTTGTAGCATCTCTAATGGCAACTGTTCTTGTGGATGTTGGAAATGCATCAGGATTTATTTTTCCTTTAATTGCGGTTCATTTATTCGTGTTCTATTTTGGCCTAATGGCAGACGTAACACCTCCAGTTGGCTTAGCATCTTACGCGGCTGCTGCTATTTCTGGTGGAGACCCATTAAGAACAGGAGCCCAGGCATTTTGGTATAGTCTGAGAACTGGAATACTTCCTATTGTATTCTTATTTAACAGTGAGTTATTATTAATTGGTATTGAAAGCATATGGCATGGCTTAATGGTCATAGCAACCTCATTGATTGGGATTTTAGTATTTACTTCTGCTACTCAAGGATGGTTTATAAATAAATTGAGATGGTATGAGATTATTATTTTTTTAATAATTTCAATATCATTATTATCTCCAGAATTTATTCTAAATAAATTTTACCCAAAATATAAATATTTAAGTATTGAAGAAATAAACAAAAAACAGTTTGATTATAATAAAGAGATAAGAATTAAAATTACTAGACTTACAGAGTACGGCGAAAGATATAAATTATTTGTAATTGAAAAAAATAGTTTTGATGAAAATTTCAGTTTAGATGATTATGGAATGAGCTTAGTTGAAGAAGACAATAAAACCATAATTGATACTTTAAAATGGAATGGCATTGCAAAAAAATCTGGTTTAGATATGGGAGATATTATTAATGAATTTAAAATTGATAATCAGAATAGACCAAAAAAAGAAATAATTTATCCTATCGCTCTAATTCTTTTATCAATCTTTGGTTATTTAAATATAAGAAGAAGAATTTAGCTTAGACCTGCATGGGGTAACTTACGTTGAAGTATTTTCCAAATACCTGTAGCAGATGCAATTATTTTACCTTTACATTCCAAATAGCACTCTAAAAAAACCATGCTTTTTGTTTTTTTTTTAATTTTTACGTATCCAAAAATTTCATCACCAATAGTTGAAGGTCCGATAAAGTTAATATTAAGTGTTATAGTTACACAAGGCTGATTACCCGAAATTCTATGGGCTCCAGATCCACACCCGGTATCTATGATCGATGCTATATACCCACCATGAGTTATGCCAGCTCTGTTAAGATGGTTTTTTTTTATTTTA
Organism: uncultured Pelagibacteraceae bacterium; assembly: GCA_902535625.1. Taxonomy (GTDB): domain Bacteria; phylum Pseudomonadota; class Alphaproteobacteria; order Pelagibacterales; family Pelagibacteraceae; genus Pelagibacter. Next base: position 174,600 of record CACAUA010000001.1, read on the forward strand.
GTTTTAAATTCATATTTAGTTTTTGAGATATCTCTTAGTAGCAAACCACCATTGTGTCTCATGAAACCTTTTTTAACGCTAATTTGTTTAAATTTTTTCATTAAATTATTAAAGTTATTAAAAATAATATTATTAACACTATTACAAAAAAATAAATTACAGATTTTTGCAAAGATATTTTCATTTTTTCCTTCTTTTTGGTGCGCCTGCTAGGAGTCGAACCCAGAACCTCCTGGTCCGTAGCCAAGCGCTCTATCCAATTGAGCTACAGGCGCTAAATTTAATCTATTCTTTTAACATTTATTATTAATTTTACTAAATTTTAATAATGGTCAAAAATATACATCTATTAAAAGTAAATAATATATATATATACAAATAGCGAAATGACTGAAAAATTACTAGTTCCAGATATTGGAGATTTTGAAGAAGTAGAAATCATAGAAATTCTTGTAAAAGAAGGAGATAAAATCTCTAAACATGACCCTGTAATAACTTTAGAAAGTGATAAATCAAGTGTTGAAGTACCATCTGCTTTTGAGGGTGTTGTAGATAGTATTAACATAAAGATTGGTGATAAAGTTTCTAAAGGAGATTTGATACTAACATTATCCTCTGAGAATGGAACTCAGCAAAAACAAGAATCTATTGAAAAGATACCACCTGCAACGGAAAAAATAATTGCCGAAGCGGAAAATTCTAATGGATATAATAAATTTGAATTAGATACGAGTGTACATAAAGAGATCAAAGTAGAAAATACACAAGCAGAAGAACATAATGAAAGATTAGAAATAGTTGAAAATAATAATGATATTGATCCTTTAGAGACAAAAGAATGGTTAGAATCTTTGTCTGCTGTAGTACACTCCGAAGGACCTGAGAGAGCTCATTTTTTAATTAAACAATTAATTGATCAGGCATATAAAGAGGGATCAAATATACCCTACACCCAAAATACACCATACATAAACACTATACCATCAGATGAAGAGATAAAATCTCCAGGCAATCAAAATATCGAAAGAAAAATCAGAGCACTAATTCGATGGAATTCAGCAGTGATGGTTGTCAGAGCAAACATGAGAGATCCTTCATTAGGAGGTCACATTGGGACATTTGCTTCAGCAGCAACTCTTTATGATATAGGAATGAATCATTTTTGGAGAGCTAAAAGCAATAAATTTGGTGGAGATTTAATTTATTTCCAAGGACATTCAGCGCCAGGTATTTACGCTAGAGCTTTTTTGGAAGGAAGACTTGACGAAAAGCAATTAGATAGATTCAGACAGGAAGTTTACCCAGGAGGTTTGTCATCTTATCCTCATCCATGGTTGATGCCTAAGTTTTGGCAGTTTCCAACTGTTTCCATGGGTCTTGGACCAATGATGGCAACCTATCAGGCAAGATTTATGAAATATCTTATTAATAGAAAATTAATAAAAGATGAGAATAGAAAAGTTTGGTCTTTCTTAGGAGATGGTGAAATAGACGAGCCAGAAGCTCTTGGATCTATTGGTTTAGCAGCAAGAGAAAAGTTAGATAACTTGATTTATGTTGTGAACTGCAACCTACAAAGATTAGATGGTCCAGTAAGAGGCAATGGTAAAATTATTCAAGAATTAGAAGGAATTTTTAGAGGAGCTGGATGGAATGTAATAAAAGTCATTTGGGGATCATATTGGGATCCTTTACTCGCAAATGATAAATCAGGTTTACTTGTAAAAAGAATGAACGAAGCAGTTGATGGAGAATACCAAGCCTTTAAAGCAAAAGGCGGTTTATATGTTAGAGATAACTTCTTTGGGAAATACCCTGAACTTAAAAATCTAGTTGCAAGTTATACAGATAGCGATATTTGGAAATTAAATAGAGGCGGTCACGACCCGCATAAAGTTTATGCTGCTTATCATAAAGCTACTAACACAAAAGACAGACCAACAGTCATATTAGCTAAAACAATTAAAGGATATGGTATGGGAAAATCTGGTGAAAGTATAAATACAACCCATCAGCAAAAAAAATTAGGTGTAGAGGATTTGCTATATTATAGAGATAGATTTGATGTTCCATTAACAAATGAGCAAGTCAAAAATATAGAATACTTTAGACCTGATGAAAATTCAGAGGAAATAAAATACTTAAAAAAAAGAAGATTGGCTTTAGGAGGATATATTCCTGAGAGATCGTCTTTTTCGAAACCAATCAAAACACCAAGTAATGATATTTTTGACTTTATGAAAAAATCAACCGGTGAAAAAGAAATGTCAACTACTATGGCACTTGTTAGGATGCTGACGAATTTGCTAAGAGATAAAAATGTTGCTCCAAGACTTGTTCCAATAATCCCTGATGAAGCAAGAACATTTGGTATGGAAGGTTTTTTCCAAAAAATAGGTATATATGCTCATGAAGGTCAAAAATATGAGCCAGAGGACTCAGCTCAATTAAGCTCTTACAAGGAAGAGAAAAGTGGTCAAGTTTTAGAGGAAGGAATAAATGAGGCTGGATCCATGGCATCATGGATAGCTGCAGGAACATCGTATTCAAATCATGATATAGAAATGATACCAATTTATCTTTTTTATTCTATGTTTGGTTTTCAAAGAACTGGCGATTTTGCTTGGGCAGCTGGAGATAGTCAAACAAGAGGATTTCTAATTGGAGCTACAGCTGGAAGAACAACTTTGGCTGGAGAAGGTCTTCAACACCAAGATGGTCACAGTCATTTATTAGCATCAACAATTCCAAATTGTGTTTCTTATGATCCAACCTTTCATTATGAATTAGCTACAATTTTTAAAGAAGGTTTAAGAAGAATGCATGAAAAACATGAAAATATTTTTTACTACATTACAACAATGAATGAAAATTATTCTCATCCAGAGATGCCCAAAGATTGTGAAGAAGGCATATTAAAAGGGATGTATAAAATAAAAGATTTCAGCAAGAATAAAAAAAATAAGATTCAATTATTGGGTTCAGGAACAATTTTAAGAGAGATGATTGAAGCAGCAGAAATTTTACAAAATGAATATCAAGTTGATAGTGAAGTATGGAGTGTTACCAGTTTTAATGAATTAAGAAGAGATGGACTTGAAACAGAAAGGCACAATTTGCTTAATCCAGGAGGAGAGAAAAAAATCTCTTACGTTGAAAAATGCCTTGCAAAAACCGAAGGTCCTATTTTAGCAGCTTCAGATTACATGAGAATGAATTCTGACCAAATTAGACCTTACATAAATAAAAGTTTTTATTCATTGGGCACAGATGGATTTGGTAGAAGTGATACAAGAAAAAATCTAAGAAAATTTTTTGAAGTCGATAAAGAGCATATAGTTGCATATGGCTTAAGTATTTTATCTAATGAACAATTAATTGCTTCTAAACATGCGGTAGATGCAATTAAAAAATATAAAATTGATAAAGATAAGCCTATGCCCACAAAATTATAATGAGCGAGAAAGAAGTATTAGTTCCAAACATTGGTGATTTTAAAGATGTTGAAGTAATTGAGGTATTAATAGAGGCAGGATCAAATATTAATAAAGATGATCCGATAATTACAATAGAAAGCGATAAATCAAGTGTTGAGATCCCAAGCCCATACTCAGGTAGTGTTAAAAAAGTTAATTTAAAAGTTGGTGATAAGGTTTCAGAGGGTTCATCAATACTAATAATTGGTTCAGAAGAAGAAAAACCAGATGAGCAAATTGAAGAAGAGGTCAAAGAGATTAAAGAAGAAACTATTATACAAAAACCACCCGAAAAAGTAATTTCAAAACCAAAAGAAATATTAAAAAATAATAGAGTTAGTGTATTCAAATCAAGCAAAGCACTTGCTAGTCCAAAAACTAGAAAATTTGCAAGAGAACTTGGTGTTGATATTAATAATATTACTGGATCACAAAGATCAGGAAGAATTATAGAGGAGGATATAAAAAAATTCGTATCTTCTAATTTTAATAAACCTCAAGAAGAAAAGAAGGCTCCATCTATAAAGCCCTCAGAATATGATCACGCTGATTTTGGAGATGTAGAAATTCAAGATATACCAAGAATTAAAAGAATTGCTGCTCCACATTTATCAAATTCTTGGCAAACAATACCGCATGTTACTAGTTGTGATGAAGCAGATATCACTGAGTTAGAAGAATTTAGACAAAATTTGACTGATACTTTTACTGGAGAAAAAAAGAAAATTACTCCATTGGCATTTATTATAAAGGCAGTTGTGGAAGCTTTGAAAGTTTTTCCAAGATTTAATAGTTCTATTGACAATATTGAAAATGGAAAAATAACATTAAAAAAATACTTCCATGTAGGAATTGCAGTTGATACTCCCAATGGTTTAATGGTGCCAAAAATAAGAAATGCTAATCAAAAGAATATAGATCAAATAAGCAAGGATCTAAAAAAAGTTAGTGATGATTGCCGAAATTTGAAGATAGATAAAAAAGAGTTTTATGGAGGATCCATAACTATAACGAGCCTAGGTGGCATTGGAGGAACTTATTTTACTCCTATAATAAATTATCCAGAGGTTGCTATTTTAGGAATTGGAAGGACGTATATTAAACCTGTTTATATTGAAGGACAATTTAAACCTAGAACAATGTTGCCTTTATCTCTCTCTTACGATCATAGAATTATTGACGGTGCTGAGGGTTCAAGATTTAATAATGAATTAAAAAATAACCTTGGTAAAAACTTTGCCTATAAATTAGCTAAGCAATGATTAAAAATTTTAAACTTTTAAATAATAAAACTGTATTTTACTTTAATGACAATAAGTTTGAAACATTTCCTAATATTTGGTTAAGAGATCATATTAAAAATAAAGAAAACTGGGATTTTAAAACCAATCAAAGAATAACTTATACCGCAAATTTAGACATTAATATCAAAGTTAAAAAAGCAAAATTATTAAAAAAAGGGAAATTAATTGAAATATTATGGTCTGATGAAAATAAACCAACCAAATATTCATATGAATTTTTAAAAAAAAATTCTTTAAAAAAAGAAGAAACAAAAAGTGATACTCGATTTTGGAAAGATAAAGACATAAAAAATCAAATTTTCATTAACTATAAGCAATTACAAACTAAAGTTGGATTTAAAAATTTATTAAAAAAAATCCATATATATGGTTTTGCAGTCGTAAGAAATTGTTCAAAGAATTTAAACTCTGTTGAATATATAGCTAAAAAAATAGGTTATGTCAGAAATTCAATTTTTGGAGGATTGTGGACTTTTGAGTCAAATAATAAAAAAGCAGACAGTGCATATTCAAACCAAGAACTGAGACCACATACAGACTCTACATATAGTAATGATGCTCCGGGTTTACAATTACTGCTTTGTTGTAAGTATGATGCTAAAGGTGGAGATTCTATAATGGTAGATGGATTTAAATTGGCAAATGAAATCAAACAAAAATATAAAAAACATTTTAAAACTTTAACAAATACAAAAGTTAAAGGTTCTTATATTGGTGATGGTGTTCGCCTTGAAGCAAAAAGACCAATAATAAAATTAAATGAAAAAAATAATTTTGATCAAATTAGTTTTAACAATTACGATAGAGCACCTTTTAGAGAAACTAATCAGAAAACAATTAATTTTTATAAAGCAATTAAAGTATTTGATACGATGGCAAACCAAAAGCAATACCAGTGGAGGCATATTTTAAAACCTGGTGAATTACTAATTTTTAATAATTGGAGAGTAATGCATGGTAGAGGTGCATTTTCAGGTACAAGAAAAATGGCTGGTTGCTATATCAATAAAGAAGATTTTGATAGCTGTTGTAGAATGAATAATATTATCTAAATTTAATTAAATTAATGTCCAAAACTACATCGCTTATATGCGCTTTGATAACAACATTTATTTGGGGCACTGCTTTCATTGCTCAAGACACAGGCATGGACAATATTGGTCCATTAACATTCAATGCATCTAGATTTTTTGTTGGTTTTCTTACAGTCCTACCCATTGCTTTAATTTTAGAAAGAAAAAAAATTAATTATGAAATCAATTCTAATAAAAAATTATTTTTAAAATATTTATTTTTAATGGGTATATCATTATTTTTGGGCACCTACTTGCAGCAAGCCGCATTACAATACACAAATATAGCTAATGCTGCTTTTTTTACAGTTTTTTACGTTCCATTAGTTCCAATTCTATTATTTTTTATTTATTCTATTAAAGTCCATTGGAGTCTTTGGCCTTCAATAGGTTTATGTATAATAGGTGTTTACCTATTAAGTGATTTTTCAAACTCAGAAATTATGATAGGTGATGCTTTAGTTATTCTATGTTCACTATTTTGGGCTTTACATATAATTTTCGCTGGAAAATTTATGGAGAAATTTAATATACCAATTTTTTATGCAGCAGTGCAAGCAGCTCTTGTTTTTGGTTTATCTCTTATATTTGCTTTTATTTTAGAGGAAGTAGTTATTACAAAAATATTAACTGAGTATAGTTCAATATTATATGCTGGCGTCTTATCTGGAGGAATTGCTTTTACTTTACAAATGTTTGCACAAAAAAATATTGAAGAAGCTCCAGCAGCAATAATTTACTCTCTTGAAGGTGTCTTTGCAACAATTGCTGGATGGATTATTCTAAGTCAAGTTCTTAACATAAATAATATTATAGGATGTGTATTAATTCTTATTGCTGTAATATTTTCTCAAATTGCTCCAACGTCTAAAAAATCATAAGTAAATAATTGAAAAAAGAATAATACTTAAAACTATTCTATAAATAACAAAAAAACTTAAACTAAACATTCTAACATAAATAAGAAAATATTTAATTGTAAAATAAGAAAATAAAAAAGAAGCTGAAGTAGAAAAAATAAATATAGCGTCAAAATTTATTTGATCATCAATGACATCTTTAAATCCCAAAACACTTGCACCTGCTAAAGCTGGAATAGACAAATAAAAAGCTATCTTTGATGATTCAACTCTGTCAAATTTTAAAAATCTTGAAGCTGTAATTACTATACCTGATCTACTGACTCCTGGAATAATAGCTAAAATCTGAAATAACCCTATTATAATAATACTTTTAATATTTAATTCTGAAGAAATTTTATTTTTTAATTCAAACTTATCTGAAAAGTATAATAAAATTCCAAAAATCAAAGTTGTCCAAGCGACAACTTTTAAGTTTCTAAATTGATCAATTAAATTTGTGGAGTAAAAAATATAACCAACAATAACTAATGGTATAGACCCAAGAATTATTAGTAGAAATATATTTTTATTATTAATGATATTAATTAGCTCTTTTCTAAAAAATAAAATAATTGCTAACAAAGAACCTAAATGCAGACTAATATCTAATTGTAGGTTGCTAACATTGAAGTCACTCAATCTTGATATAATTAAAAGATGTGCAGACGAGCTAACTGGAATAAACTCAGATATTCCTTGAATAATTGATAAAATTAGCGTCTCTACATATTTTGAAATCATTTAGATCCAATACTTCATAACGAAATTGTAACCAAATTAAAGCAATTACATATTTGCATATCATCTATGCATAATAAGAAAAAACCGCTGATTTACTTAAGTTTTGTGAAATATTAGTCAATATTTATGACCTTGTAATTGTTTATTATTAAATTTTTATCGTATATACAGCGTCCACCATGTCAGAAAAAATGCTAAAGTTTGTTGATATAGGTCAACAAAATCCACCTAAAAGAGATATATCAGACCGAAAAGAGGATTTTGATGAAATATATCAAGAATTTCTAAAAGATAGAGCTGTTCAACAGTCAAGCAGATGTTCCCAATGTGGAGTACCATTTTGCCAAGTTCATTGTCCATTAAGTAACAATATACCAGATTGGCTTAAACTAACTGCTGAGGGAAGATATGAGGAAGCTTATCAATTATCACAAAGCACAAACAACATGCCAGAAGTTTGTGGAAGAATCTGCCCCCAGGATAGGCTGTGTGAAGGAAATTGTGTAATAGAGCAATCAGGTCATGGAACAGTAACTATTGGATCAATAGAAAAATATATCACAGAGAAAGCTTGGGAAAATGGTTGGGTTAAACCAATAGAAATAAATAGTGAAAAAAATGAGAGTGTAGGAATTATAGGTTCTGGTCCTGCTGGACTTGCTTGTGGAGAACAACTCAGAAAAAAAGGATACAAGGTAACTATATATGATCGTTATGACAGAGCTGGAGGGCTACTAATATATGGTATCCCAGGATTTAAATTAGAAAAGCATGTTGTTCAAAGAAGAATAAAACTTTTAGAAGAAAGTGGAATTAAATTTGTCTTAAACTTTGAAGTTGGAAAAGATTCCAGCTTGATGGAGTTAAGAGAAAAACATGATGCAATTTTAATAGCTACAGGAGTTTATAAAGCTAGGGAAGTTAATCTACCTGGTAACGATTTGAGTAATATTTTCCCTGCCATGGAATTTTTAACAGCATCAAATAAAAAAGGACTAGGTGATAAAGTTGAGTTGTTTGATAACGGAACTTTAAATGCTGAAGGCAAAGATGTTGTAGTAATTGGAGGTGGCGATACAGCAATGGACTGCTTAAGGACTTCGGTAAGACAGAATGCTAAATCTGTAAAATGTTTATATAGAAGAGATAGAGAAAATATGCCAGGATCAGCAAGAGAAGTTGGCAATGCAGAAGAAGAAGGTGTTGAATTCATTTGGTTAACAAGTCCTAAAGAGTTTAAGGGAACAAATAAAATTGAAAGTGTAGTTGTTAACAAAATGAAATTGGGTGAGCCAGATGATAGCGGAAGAAGAAAACCAGTTGTTGAAGAAAATTCAGATTTTGAAATTAAAGCTGATCTTGTAATCAAAGCACTCGGATTTGACCCAGAAGATCTTCCAAAATTATTTAATGAAGAAAAATTACAAGTATCAAGATGGGGAACAATAAAAGCGGATTTTGATACAATGGAAACTAGTATAGAGGGAGTTTTTGCGGCCGGAGATATAGTTCGTGGAGCATCTTTAGTGGTTTGGGGCATCAAAGACGGAAGAGATGCCGCAACATCAATTGATAATTATTTACAAAGTAAACAAAAACTTAGAGTTGCTTAATGAAGTTAAGAAATAAAAATTTAAAAGTTTTAAAAAGTAATCATGTTTACTCGGAAGAAATGGAACATGATGCATGTGGTGTAGGTTTAGTAGCATCCACCGAAGGTTTAAAATCAAGAAAAGTCGTAGAATATGGAATCGATGCCTTAAAAGCTGTTTGGCATAGGGGTGCAATCGATGCAGACGGAAAAACGGGAGATGGTGCTGGAATCCATATTGAAATTCCTAAAGATTTCTTTGAGGAAAAAATTGAAGTCACTGGTCATAAACATGATAATTCTGAACTATGTGTGGGCATGATTTTCTTACCAAGAAACGATTATAGCGCTCAAGAGCAATGTAGAACTATTGTTGAAAGTGAACTAACAAAGAGAAATTTTAGTATCTATGGCTGGAGACAAGTTCCTGTTGATCCCTCTGTCTTAGGAGAAAAAGCTGAACAAACAAGACCTGAAATTACTCAAGTATTGTTCACATACAATGACAAAAAAGTTGTCAATAAATCTCTGGAACAAAAATTGTATGAAACTAGAAGAGTAATTGAAAAAGAAGCTCTCAATAATCAATTAAATAATTTTTATATATGTTCATTTAGTTCTAAATCTATCATTTACAAAGGAATGTTTTTAGCAGAAGCTTTGTCAGATTTTTATACTGACTTGAAAGATGAAAGATTTATATCTAGGTATGCAATATTTCACCAAAGATTTTCAACTAATACTGCGCCAAGTTGGGACTTAGCCCAACCATTTAGATCTATAGCGCATAATGGTGAAATAAATACTCTTAAAGGAAATGTTAATTGGATGAAGGTTCACGAAGAAGAGATGTTTAGTCCAGTTTTCGAAGATATAGAGAATCTTAAGCCTGTAATACCAGCTGGCAATTCTGACTCTGCATCATTAGATAATGTTTTTGAGTTATTAAATATTTCTGGACAGCCTGCTCCTCTAGCAAAATTAATGTTAATACCAGACGCTTGGTCAAAAAAAAATAAGGTATTAAAAAAAGATCATCAACAACTATTCAATTTTTTAAATAGTACCATGGAACCTTGGGATGGACCAGCTGCTATAGCTGCAACAGATAATGAATGGGTAATTGTTGCAACTGACAGAAATGGATTAAGACCACTTAGGTATACAGTGACAAGAGACAAACTTCTTTTTGCAGGAAGTGAAACAGGAATGATAGATTTAAATGAGAAAAAAATTGTATCTAAAGGAAGATTAGGACCTGGAGAAATATTAGGAGTAAGAATAGAAAAAGGCAAAGTATATTCAAACGATGAAATAAAAAACTACCTTTCAAAAGAATATAAACATTACAACAATCAGATTATTGATCTTGATAAAAAATTAGAGGCAGAAACTGAAAAAGTAGAGCTAGAAGATCAAAGTTTGAGGAATTTTCAACATTGTTTTGGATATAGCATAGAAGATTTAGAATTAATTCTTCATCCAATGGCAGAAGATGCTAAAGAAGCAACAGGCTCAATGGGTGATGACACGCCTTTAGCAGTTTTATCTGATAAATATAGACCATTATATCATTACTTTAGACAAAACTTTAGTCAGGTTACAAATCCACCAATTGACTCTCTAAGAGAAAATAAAGTTATGAGTTTAAAGACAAGATTTGGAAATCTTGGTAATATTTTAGATTTTAGTAAATTAACTAAAGATAATATTTATGTCTTAAATAGTCCGATATTATCAAATGCACAATTTGAAAAATTTTTGAAATTCTTTGGAAATAATAATAAAGTTTTAGATTGTACATTCAGCAAAGATGATGATTTAGAGACATCAATAAATTTACTCAAAATTAAATCTGAACAAGCTGTTAGAGAGGGAATTAAACAAATAATATTATCAGATAAAAATATTTCAGAAAATAGAATGCCAATGCCGATGCTTTTATGTATAGGGGCAATAAATACACATTTAGTTAAATTAGGTTTAAGAGGTTATGTTTCTATTAATGTTCAAACTGGAGATGCTTTAGATACTCACTCTTTTGCAACATTAATTGGTGTTGGTGCTACTACAGTAAACCCTTATTTAGCTTTTGATAGCTTATATCAAAGACATTCTAAGAAATTATTTGGAAATTTCACTTTTGATGAATGTGTTTCAAGATATATTAAATCAGTCAATCTCGGTCTTCTTAAAATAATGTCTAAAATGGGAATTTCTGTTTTAAGTTCTTATAGAGGCGGATGTAATTTTGAAACTGTGGGACTAAGCAGAACAATTGTGAAAGATTACTTTCCTGGGATGTTATCAAAGATTTCTGGAATTGGTTTAAAAGGAATAGAAAAGAAAATCAGAACTATACACAAAGAAGCATTTTTCAATAATTCAAATATTTTACCTATTGGAGGTATTTACAGATATAGAAAAAATGGTGAAACACATCAGTATCAAGGCAAACTAATTCATTTACTGCAAACTGCGGTTGGACAAGGATCTTATGAAATATATAAAAAATACACAAAAGGTATTTATAATCTAAATCCAATAAGTTTAAGAGATTTAGTAGATTTTAAATCTAAAAATCCCATCGATATATCTAATGTTGAGCCTGCAACTAATATATTAAAAAGATTTGGAAGTGGAAGTATGTCTCATGGAGCTTTATCGAAAGAAGCACATGAAACTCTTGCTGTTGGTATGAACAGAATTAAAGGCGCATCTTGTAGTGGTGAAGGTGGAGAAGATGAAAAAAGATTTAAGATTATGGAGAATGGAGATAGTGCAAATTCAAGAGTTAAACAAATTGCATCAGCTAGATTTGGAGTAACCATTAATTACCTAAATAATTGTAATGAGATTGAAATCAAAATTGCACAGGGCGCTAAACCAGGTGAAGGTGGACAATTACCAGGTTTTAAAGTTACGGATGAAATTGCGAGATTGAGACACTCAACGCCAGGAGTTACTTTAATATCACCTCCACCACATCATGATATTTACTCAATAGAAGATCTAGCTCAATTAATTTATGATTTAAAACAAATAAATCCTAAGGCTAGGGTTGGAGTTAAATTAGTTGCTTCATCAGGAATTGGAACGATAGCTGCTGGAGTTGCAAAAGCTAAAGCAGATATAATTTTAATCTCAGGGCATTCAGGAGGTACAGGAGCCACTCCACAGACAAGCGTTAAATATGTTGGAGTTCCTTGGGAGATGGGATTAACAGAAGCAAATCAGGTATTGACTTTAAATAACTTGAGACATCAAGTGACGCTTAGAACTGACGGTGGAATAAAAACAGGAAGAGATGTTGTCATTGCAGCCATGATGGGAGCAGAAGAATTTGGTGTAGCAACAACTGCTTTAGTCGCAATGGGATGTATAATGGTCAGACAATGTCATTCAAATACATGCCCAGTGGGTGTTTGCACACAAGATGATAAATTAAGAGAGAAATTTACAGGAACTCCTGAAAAAGTAGTAAACCTTTTTACATTTATAGCAGAGGAAGTAAGAGAAATACTTGCTGATCTAGGTTTCAAATCTTTAAATGAAGTAATTGGAAGAACTGACTTGCTAAGGCAAGTAAGCAAAGGATCACCAAACTTGGATGATCTAGACTTAAATCCTCTTTTTGTTCAGGCAGATCCTGGAAAAAATAAAAGATATTGTGAGAAACCTGAAATTAATTCTGTTCCAGATACTTTAGATCAAAAATTATGGCCAGAAATAGAAGACAAAATAGATAAAAAAGAAAAAATAAATCAAGAATTTGAAATTCAAAATACTGATAGAGCAGTTGGTACTAGAATTTCTTATCATTTGTACAAAAAATTTGGAAATAACAATCTTGATGAAAATTCGATCGAATTAAATTTTAAAGGTTCAGCAGGCCAATCCTTTGGTGCTTTTGCTGTTAAAGGATTAAAACTAATTTTAAAAGGGGATGCAAATGATTATGTTGCAAAAGGATTATCAGGTGGATCTATTGTGATTAAATTACAAGATGAAAGCAACCTTGTTTCAAATGAAAATACTATTATTGGAAACACTGTTTTGTATGGAGCTACTTCAGGAAAATTATTAGCTGCAGGACAAGCAGGAGAGAGATTTGCTGTTAGAAATTCAGGTGCAACTGCAGTAGTAGAAGGTTGTGATTCAAATGGTTGTGAATACATGACAGGCGGAAACATTATTATATTAGGAGATATTGGCGATAATTTTGGGGCCGGCATGACAGGAGGTATGGCATTTATTTATGACCCTGAAAATCAATTTGATAAAAAGGTAAATTCTGAAAGTGTTGTTTGGCAAACTCCAGAAACTAAATTTTGGATTGAGCATCTAAGGAAATTAATTCAAGAGCATGCGATAGAAACAAATTCAACAATTTCGAAAAAAATTGTTGAGAATTTTGAAAATGAAATAAATAATTTCGTCCAAGTTTGTCCAAAAGAAATGTTAGATAAGTTAGAAAATCCTATATCAAATAAAAAATTAGTCGGTCAAGCTAGTTAGTATTTTTAATAATATTATCTAACTCTTTACAAATAATATTTAGATTTTTTTTTGACGAGAGACTATGGTCACCCTTCTTAATTATATTTAATTTTTTTTTTGCTTTGCTGAAGATTTTTAAAACTTCTCTTGAGTATTTAATTGGTACAACTTCATCTTTTTGACCATGGACCATAGTAACAGTTATTTTCATTGGAATTTTAATGTTCAAAACTTTATTTTGTTTTTTTCTTCCATCTTTAATTAATTGATTAGTTATGAGATACTCATACCCACCATTTTTAATTTTGGTAATACCTTTTTTGATAATTTCACTCTTTGTCTTTTTTGAAAATTTTTTCCACATTATTCTTGTTAAAAATTCTGGAGCAGAGCCAATTCCTATAAAGCCCTTAATCTGTCTCTTAATTGATTTAAATAATAATAAAGAAATCCAAGCACCCATACTAGAACCTATTAAAATTATATCATTTTTTTTAACTATATTCTTAATAGTCTGTTTTGCATCATTTGCCCAAGTGGAAATATTTCCTTTTGTAAATTCACCTGAAGATTTTCCGTATCCAGAATATTCTAGTGCCAAAAAACCCAATTTATTTTTTTTAGCATAGTTTAAAAATCTTTTAGGTTTATCTCCTTCTATATCGGATGCAAAACCTGGTAAAAATATAATATAAAGATTTTTCTTATAATAATTGCTTATATATCTTAGTTTTTTTGTTTTAGAAATTTTTAGAAATTTAAATTTTTTCATATAAAGTATTAAAATTGATTTGAAATATTATAACTCTACCATATGCATCCAAAATTGAAAGTTCTGCAAGTTATACCAAAACTTGGATACGGTGGCGCAGAAACAGGTTGTTATGATATCGCACACTATCTACATGAAAATGATTGTAAATCTTTTTTAATTTGCAACGGCGGTGAATTAACAAAGTTTATAGATAAAAAAAAAGTTAAATATATAAGGTTACCTGTTAATTCCAAAAACCCCATTTTGGTTTTTTTTAATTCAATAATTATTTCTTTAATAATTTTATTTTATGGAATTAATATTGTCCACGCGAGAAGTAGAGCACCTGCATGGTCTTGTTTGCTAGCTACCAAAATCACACGACGTAAATTTGTAACTACATTTCATGGAACATATAATTTTAAAAGTAAATTAAAAAAATTATATAATTCTGTAATGTTGAGATCAGATTTAATTATTGCTGGATCTAATTTTATATTTTCACATATTAAAGAAAACTACTCTGAATACCTTAATGATAAAAAAAAATTCTTGGTGATATTTAGAGGCATTAATACTGACTATTTTGATCCATCAACTACTATAGAAACAGAGGAAGATGAATTATTTAAATCATGGGGACTTAAAATTGAGAGAAAAACTGTTCTATTGCCTGGAAGATTAACAGAATGGAAAGGTCAAGAAATGTTTTTAGATGCTATTAATAAAGTAAATATTAATTTAGGACACGAGGTATTTAATGTAATTATTCTTGGGAGCGATCAAGGAAGAGAACTTTACAAAAAGAAACTTATTAGGTTAGTTGAACAGTACAGATTAACTAACCAAGTAAAATTTATAGATCATTGTAAAAATATGCCTCTAGCTTACAAAGTTTCAGACATCATAGTTTCTTCATCAATAGAACCAGAAGCTTTTGGAAGAATATCTGTTGAGGCTCAGGCAATGAAAAAACCAATTGTTGCAAGTAATATTGGGGGATCAAAAGAGACTATAAATGAAAATAAAACAGGATTTTTATTTGATGCAAATAACTCTGACGATCTTTCAAAAAAATTAATAGAAATTATGAATTTAGATGAACAGACTATCAATCAAATGGGCATAGAAGGTAGAAAAAATGTCGTTTCAAAATTTAATGTTGAAAAAATGTGTTTTTCTACTTATTCAGAGTATAAAAAATTAATAAACTAATGCCAAATATTACGTTACCTGATGGGAAAAAATTAAACTTTGAAAAAAGTATAACAGGCACAGAGGTTGCTGAAAAAATTAGTAAGTCTTTAGGTAAGCAAGCTTTGGTGATGAGCATAAACGGTGAACTTAAAGATTTATATACTGTTATTGATCAAGATTGTTCTATTGAAATATTTACAGCTAAAGATCCTGAGGGTTTAGAAGTTATTAGACATGACACTGCACATATAATGGCTATGGCCGTTCAAGAACTATACCCAGGCACACAGGTAACAATTGGGCCAGTTATAGAAAATGGATTTTACTATGATTTTGCAAGAAAAGAGCCTTTTACTAGTGATGATTTAAAAAAGATTGAAAAAAAAATGTCAGAGATAATAGATAAAGATGTAACAACAAGAAAAGAAGTTTGGGAGAGAGATAAAGCAATAAGTCATTTTAAAAAAATTGGAGAAAAATACAAAGCTGAGATAATTGAGAGCATTCCTAAAAACGAAGAACTTACGGTTTATCATCACGGCGAAACATGGCATGATTTATGTAGAGGTCCACATTTAGTATCTTCTGGTAAAATAGGTAAAGCTTTTAAACTGACGAAAGTATCTGGAGCTTATTGGCGTGGTGACTCTAAAAATGAAATGCTTCAAAGAATATATGGTACTGGTTGGGCAACTCAAAAAGAATTAGACCTTTACCTTCAGAGAATTGAGGAAGCAGAAAAAAGAGATCATAGAAAAATTGGAAAAGAGATGGATTTATTTCATTTTAGAGAAGAAAGTCCTGGATCTGTGTTTTGGCACCAGAAAGGATGGAATTTGTTCCAAAAATTAGTCTCATATATGAGAATGAAACAAGATCATGATGGTTACAAAGAGATAAATACTCCAGAAATACTTGATAGATCTTTATGGGAAAAATCTGGCCACTGGGAAAAATTTGGAGCTAATATGTATACTTCAACTACACCAGATGAAAAAGTATTTGCAATTAAACCCATGAATTGTCCTGGATGTGTTCAAGTATTTAATCAAGGACTTAAAAGTTATAGAGACTTACCTTTAAAGATGTCAGAATTTGGAAAAGTTCATAGATATGAACCTTCAGGTGCATTGCATGGATTATTACGTGTAAGAGCCTTTACTCAAGATGATGCACATATTTTTTGTACAGAAGAACAAATTACCGAAGAATGTTTGAGTGTTACAAATTTAATTTTAGAAATTTATAAAGATCTTGGTTTTGAAGATGTTATTTTAAAATATTCAGATAGACCAGATTTAAGAGTTGGTGACGATAAAGTTTGGGATAAATCAGAGGCTGCGTTGTTAGAGGCAATCAAAGCGACAAAGCTAGAGTACTCAATTAATAAAGGTGAGGGCGCATTTTATGGACCAAAAATTGAATTTGTTTTAAGAGATGCAATAGGTAGAGATTGGCAGTGTGGAACCTTGCAAGTAGATTTAAATTTACCAGGTAGATTAGGAGCTTCTTTTGTTGATAAAGATGGAACTAAAAAAGTACCTGTAATGTTACACAGAGCATTATTTGGATCTTTAGAAAGGTTCATAGGTATACTTATAGAGAATTATGCAGGCAAGCTGCCATTTTGGATATCACCTTTACAGGCAGTAGTTATTCCAATCTCTAGTGATTTTGATGAATATGCTAAAAGTGTAGCTAAGGAATTAAAAAGGACTGGTTTGATTGTAGAGGTGGATCTTAAAAATCACAATTTAAATTATAAAATAAGAGATCATTCTTTAACAAAAGTACCAATGTTATTGATTTGTGGAAAAAAAGAAGTTGACTCCAACAGTGTAACTATTAGAAGATTGGATTCTAATAAACAAGAAAATATGGCTTTAAAAGAATTTATAAAAAAATACTCCAATCTAAATAAAGCCCCTTCAATCTAAGTGGCAGATTTTAAACAAAATTATTTTCAAAAAAGAACTAAAGCAAGAGGCCCAAGGTCTAACAACAGGATTACATCAAATGAAGTTCAAGTTATTGCAAGTGATGGAGAAAATTTAGGAATTTTAAATTTAAATGAAGCTATCAATAAAGCAAAAAATGAAGGTTTAGATTTAATTGAAATTGCTCCAAATGCAAAACCACCTGTCTGTAAAATTATGGACATGGGTAAATATAAATACGACGCACAAAAAAAAGCTAACAAAGCAAAAAAAAAACAAAAGAAAATTGAATTAAAAGAAATAAAATTAAGGCCAGTTACAGAAGTTCATGACTACACTTTCAAAATTAAAAATGCTCAGAAATTTTTGGCAAAAGGTGATAAAGTCAAATTTACAATAAGGTTCAAAGGGAGAGAATTACAACATTCAAACCTTGGCAATGAATTAATGGATAAAATTAAGGCAGATATGGAGACTATTGGGAGAGTAGAGCTTCAGCCAAAATTTGATGGAAAGCAAATGATTATGGTAATCCAGCCTTTATAAGACATATTTCTAGTTGTAAATTTAATTTAATATTTGTATAACCCCGAAAATTATGCCCAAGTTAAAAACAAAAAGTTCAGCTAAAAAAAGATTTAAAATCTCAGCTAAAGGTAAGGTTATTACCCCACAGGCTGGAAAAAGACACGGCATGATTAAAAGAACGAATTCACAAATTAGAAAACAAAGAGGCACAACTGTTTTATCCAAACAAGATGGTAAGATAGTAAAATCTTATATGCCTTACAGCTTAAGAGGATAAAATGGCAAGAGTTAAAAGAGGAGTTACAAGCAGAGCTAAACATAAAAAAGTTTTAAAAGCTGTTAAAGGTCAGTGGGGAAGAAGAAAAAATACTATAAGAGTTGCAAGACAAGCAATGGAAAAAGCTATGCAGTATGCCTATAGAGATAGAAGAAATAAAAAAAGGGATTTCAAATCACTGTGGATACAAAGAATTAATGCCGGTGTCAGATCTGAAGGTATAACATATTCAAAGTTTAT
Source organism: uncultured Pelagibacteraceae bacterium (assembly GCA_902535625.1). Classification (GTDB taxonomy): domain Bacteria; phylum Pseudomonadota; class Alphaproteobacteria; order Pelagibacterales; family Pelagibacteraceae; genus Pelagibacter. Next base: position 193,120 of record CACAUA010000001.1, read on the forward strand.
TAATGGTTTAAGCAAATCAGGAATTAAATTAGATAGAAAAATTCTTGCAGAAATTGCTTACGATAACCCCGAAGCATTCAAAACTATAGTTAAAAAGGCTCAAGCAGCATTAAATTAATCAAGACTATTGTTTTTCTTCCTTTAACAAATATTCTATTAAAATGTCTGATATTAAAAAAATAAAAGATGATTATATCGATAAGCTTAACACAGAAAATAACATTGAAAAAGTAAATAACATCAAATCCGAACTATTTGGAAAAAATGGAATTATATCGAACGAATTTAAAAAATTAGGTTCGATTTCTGTAGAGGAAAGAAAAAAATTAGCCTCAGATTTAAATAATATTAAAGATGAACTTCAAAATAAAATATCAACCAAAATTCAAGAAATTGAAACTAAAGAAATTAATTTAAAGCTTGAGAAAGAAAAAATTGATGTAACTCTTCCAGAAAGAAATATTGAAACTGGTAAAATTCATCCAGTCTCACAGGTAATAGATGAAATTTCATCTATATTTTCTGAAATAGGATTTAGTGTTGAGGAAGGCCCAGATGTAGAAAATGAATATAATAATTTTACAGCATTAAATACACCAGATAACCATCCAGCTAGAGATATGCATGATACTTTTTACCTTGATAATAATAAGGAATTACTTTTGAGAACTCACACATCTCCAGTTCAGGTAAGAACTATGCTAAAAGGTAAACCTCCTTTTAAAATTATTGCTCCAGGACGAACTTACAGATCAGATAGTGATCAAACCCATGCTCCGATGTTTCATCAAGTTGAGGGACTTCATATAGATAAGAATATAAATATGGGACATTTAAAAGGATGTTTAAATTATTTTATTAAGGAGTTTTTTGAAGTTGATAAAATTAAAATGAGATTCAGACCAAGTCATTTTCCATTTACGGAACCTTCAGCAGAAGTAGATATAGGATATGAAATTAAAAATGGAAAGATAGTAATTGGTGAAGGTAATAAATGGTTAGAAATTCTAGGCTGTGGAATGGTTCATCCAAATGTTTTAAAAAATGTAAATGTTAATCCAAGTAAATATCAAGGATATGCCTTTGGAATTGGCATAGACAGACTTGGAATGTTAAAATATGGAATTAATGATTTAAGAGCCTTTTTTGAGACTGATTATAGATGGTTAAGTCACTTTGGCTTCGATCCATTGGATGTCCCTTCAAATTATAGAGGACTAAGTAGATGAAGTTCACAGTTGACTGGTTAAAAAACCATCTTGATACAAAATTTAACAATAATCAAATAATAGATAAATTAACTAATATTGGTCTAGAAGTAGAAAGTTTTGAGAGTTCTACATCTGAATTAGATAAATTTATTGTTGCAAAAATTATAAATGCCAAAACTCATCCAAATGCTGACAGATTGAAGTTATGTGATGTTGATATAGGTAGCGACAAAACAATTGAAGTAGTATGTGGAGCCCCAAATGCAAAAAATGGTCTTTTGACTGTTTATGCACCTCCAGGATCGATTATTCCTAAAAATCAGATGAAATTATCTGTAAGTAAAATAAGAGGTGTAACATCATATGGAATGCTCTGTTCAGAGTCAGAATTACTATTATCCAATGAAAGTGATGGAATTATAGAATTAAAAAACAATAAATATGCAAATAAAATTGGAGAAAAATATTTTAAAAACACTTCTGAAAAAGTAATAGATTTATCAATTACACCCAATAGACCAGATTGTTTAGGGGTAAGAGGAATTGCTAGAGATTTATCTGCTGCTGGTGCTGGTAAATTAAAAATTAATAAAAAATCCAATTTAAAATATAATGGTAATCAAAATATAAACGTAACAATAAAAAAAGAAAAAGCTCAAGGATGCACAATATTTGGAAGTTGTTTAATAAAAGGTGTAACAAATAAAGAGAGTCCAAAATGGCTAAAAGATAAAATTCTGTCTTTAGGCCAAAAACCAATATCTGCTATAGTCGATATTACTAATTACGTAATGTTTGATTTAAATAGACCATTACACGCTTATGATTCAGATAAAATAGATAATGAAATTATTGTTAGAAGTTCCTCTAAAGGAGAAAGCTTCGAAGCCTTAGATAATAAAAAATATATTTTAGAAAATGATATGTGCGTTATTTCTGACAGATCTGGAGTCCTTGGTCTTGGCGGCATAATTGGTGGGACAAGATCTGGAACAGAATATTCGACTAAAAATATATTATTAGAATCTGCTTATTTTTTACCACGTTCAATAAGAAAAACCTCTAAACAATTAAATATAGATACAGATGCAAAATTCAGATTCGAAAGAGGCATAGATCCCCTTTCAATTGAAGAAGGATTAATAAAAGCTTCTGAACTAATAAAACAAATTTGTGGAGGTGAAATAAGCAATTTAGATGTAAAAAAAATTGAAAATTATAAAAAAACAATAATAAATTTTGATCCATTTCTTTTTGAAAAAACGACTGGATTTAATGTTGAAAATAAAGAATTAATCAAAATACTAGAAAAGCTAGGTTTTAATGTATCTAAGAATAAAAAAATTTTAAAACTAGTAATACCTTCATGGAGACCTGATATAACTCAACCAATTGATATTGTTGAAGAAATAGTGAGAATAAAAGGTTATGAATATATTAATACTTCAGAACCTATTAAGACAAGATTAAAGCCAACACTTAATTATTATCAGAAATTATTTCATTTTTTACAAAGATCTGTCGCATCTAAAGGTTATTTAGAGACCGTGACATGGTCATTTACTGATTCTAAAATTAATCAATTATTTAGAGAAAATGATGAAGAAATACCAATTATAAATCCGATTAGTTCAGATCTAAATGTTTTAAGAAATTCTATTTTTCCAAATTTGATATTCTATTTAAAGAAAAACTTAGATAGAGGATTTAAAGACATTTCTTTATTTGAAATTGGTCCAGCCTTTAAAGGAAAAAATCCTGGAGATCAACTGACAGTGATAGGCGCCGTAAGAGCAGGAAAGGTTTCAAGATTGTCTTGGAATGATAAAGAGAGAATTGTAGACACATTCGATGTAAAAAAAGATGTGATACAAAGTCTTTGTGAAGCAGGAATTAATAAAGATGATATTATTATAGACGATAGAACTCCTTCTTACTATCATCCAGGAAAATCTGGAGGGGTGTACCAAAATAAAAACGAAAAAAATGCTATAGCATATTTTGGTGAAATACATCCAAACATAATAAAAAAATTAGATATAAAAACTGAAGGTTTGGTAATATTTGAAATTTGTCTTGATTATATAAGAGCGTCAAAACAAAAGATAAAAGATTCAAAATCTGAATATAAATTTTCTGATTTCCAAAAATCAGAGAGAGATTTTGCATTTATTATTAATAAAAATTTTAAATCTCAAGAATTAGTTAATATAATTAAATCTGTTGATAACAAATTAATAAAGTCAGTAAGAGTATTTGATGTTTTTGAGGGAGAAAATATACCAGAGGGAAAAAAATCTATAGCTGTTAATGTAACTATTCAGTCGGAAGAAAAAACATTAAATGAAAATGACCTGGACAATATTAATAAACTAATTATCTCTTCCGTTGAGTCAAAGTCTGGCGCAAAAATTAGATCCTAAAAATGGGTGATACAATAGACAACATTAGAAATTTTGCAATTATAGCTCATATAGATCATGGTAAATCAACTATAGCGGACAGAATAATTCATAAGTGTGGAGGTTTGAGTGATAGAGAAATGAAATCTCAAGTGCTTGACTCTATGGATATAGAAAGAGAGAGAGGGATAACAATTAAAGCACAAACAGTTAAATTAAATTATAAAGCTAAAAATGGCAAAAATTATATTTTAAATATTATAGATACCCCAGGCCATGTAGATTTTAGTTATGAAGTTAGTAGAAGCCTATATGCGTGCGAGGGCTCAATATTAATTGTAGATAGTACACAAGGCGTAGAAGCCCAAACTCTTGCAAATGTATATCAAGCACTTGATATAAATCATGAGATTATTCCAGTGTTAAATAAAATTGATCTACCAGCATCTGATCTTGAAAGAACAAATAATCAAATTGAAGATGTTATTGGCATAGACACATCTAATTCTGTTCCTTGCTCTGGAAAAACTGGACAAGGAATAGATGAAATTCTTGAGCAAATCATTAACTCTTTACCTGGACCCAAAGGTGAAAAAAATAGCAAATTAAAATGTTTATTAGTTGATAGCTGGTATGACACTTATCTTGGAGTAGTTATATTAGTAAGAATTATAGATGGAAAACTAAAAAAAAATATGAGAATAAAAATGATGTCTACAAATCAAGAATATATCGTAGAAAAAGTTGGTGTTTTTACCCCGAAGGCAAAAGATGTGAGTGAACTTAATGCTGGAGAAATAGGTTTTATTACAACTGGTATTAAAATTTTATCAGAAACTAAAGTTGGAGATACTATATGTGATGCAGAGAATCCTCTCCATGATGCATTACCAGGTTTTAAACCAAGTAAACCAGTAGTTTTTTGTGGTTTATTTCCTGTAGATAGTTCAGAATATCAAAAGTTAAAAGATGGACTTGCTAAATTACAATTAAATGATGCAAGTTTTTCTTATGAAGCAGAATCATCATCTGCCCTAGGACTTGGTTTTAGATGTGGATTTTTAGGTCTCTTACATCTTGAAATAATCACGGAAAGGCTTGAAAGAGAATTTGATATTAATTTATTAACTACAACACCTGGCGTTGTTTACAAAGTTCACTTAAATAATGGTGAAATTATTGAACTTCAAAATCCCTCAAATTTGCCAGATCCTACTTATATAAAATTAATTGAAGAACCATGGATTAAAGCTACAATTATCACTCCGGATCAGTATTTGGGATCAATTATTAAGTTATGTCAAAATAAAAGAGGTATACAAACTAATTTAAGTTATTCAGGAAATCGTGCAGTAATTAATTATGAGATACCTTTAAATGAGGTCGTATTTGATTTTAATGATCGTCTTAAATCTATGACAAGCGGATATGCTAGTTTTGATTATGAGATTATTGATCACAAAGAAGGAGATCTAGTAAAAATGAATATACTTGTAAACTCTGAACCTGTAGATGCTCTTGCAATGATGATACATAAGGATTTTGCTCAAACTACAGGTAGAGAAGTATGTGAAAAACTAAAAGATTTAATTCCAAGGCACAACTTTATGATACCAATCCAAGCAGCTATTGGTGGTAAAATTATTGCTAGAGAAACTATCAAAGGTTTTAAAAAAGATGTGTTAACAAAAATTCATGGGGGTGGAGCGACAGATAGAAAAAGAAAACTGCTTGAAAAACAGAAAAAAGGTAAAGCTAGAGCTAAGCAATTTGGAAAAGTTGAGATTCCACAGGAAGCATTTATAGGTGTTTTAAGGATAAACAAAGAGTAGGTATTTTGGAGAGGTGGCCGAGCGGTTGAAGGCGCACGCTTGGAAAGCGTGTATAGGGGAAACTCTATCATGGGTTCGAATCCCATTCTCTCCGCCATATTTTTGTTAGAAAATTGATCTTTTTAACGGGTTTTACTAAAATAGAAAAAAAACCTAAAAAACATCAAATTAATGTTGGTATTCAACACTTATTTAAGCATTTGCACTTCTACCATTTTTAAATTTTTTGTAAAAATGTTATAAAAATTTCTTCCATATTAAAAATTAATGACAAAAAATAATTCAAATAATTACCAAGCCGACTCCATAAAAGTCCTAAAAGGTTTAGAAGCTGTAAGAAAAAGACCAGGTATGTATATCGGTGACACTGATGATGGGACCGGATTACATCATATGGTTTACGAAGTTGTAGATAATTCTATTGATGAGGCTCTAGCAGGTTTTTGTAAAAAAATTGAAATAAGTATAAACGATGATAACTCTGTAACTGTGATTGATGATGGCAGAGGAATTCCCGTTGATATTCACAAGGGAGAAAAAAAGTCAGCTGCCGAAGTTATAATGACCCAACTTCATGCTGGTGGTAAATTTGATCATAATTCTTATAAAGTTTCTGGAGGACTACACGGAGTAGGTGTATCAGTTGTTAATGCTCTTTCAGAGAGATTAAAACTTACAATTAATAGAGATAATAAAAAATATTATATAGAGTTTAAAAATGGAGATGCAAAAACTTCATTAAAACAAGTTGGTAAATCAAAAACTAGCGGAACCGAAATTAATTTTGTTCCGTCGAAAGATATATTTTCATCTATTAAATTTAGTTTTTCTATATTAGAAAAAAGAATGAGAGAATTGGCCTTTTTAAATAAGGGCATAAAAATAGTTTTAAGTGATTTAAGACAAAAAAAACCAAAAACATTAGAGTTTAAATTTGATGGAGGTATTACTGAATTTGTACAATTCATTGATGAAAAAAAAGAAAGCTTAAAAAACAAAAATGAAAATGATCTCTTTAAAAAACCTATATACATAGAGGGTTTAAAAAATAATATTGATGTTCAATGTTCCCTTAAATGGAATGCAGGGTATAGTGAAGATGTATTGCCATATACTAATAATATTTATCAAAAAGATGGAGGAACACATCTTCTTGGATTTCGAAGTGCATTAACAAGAGTAGTAAATAAATATGCAAATGAACAAAATTTATTAAAAAAAAATAAAGTTTCTTTATCAGGAGATGATGTTAAAGAAGGATTAACTTCAGTTCTTTCTATCAAAATTCCTGACCCTAAATTTTCATCTCAAACAAAAGACAAATTAGTCTCGTCAGAAGTTAGAAATATTGTGGAAACTATAATTAACGAGAAGTTGTCTACTTGGTTTGATCAAAATCCATCAATTTCAAAAATTATATTAACTAAAATTATCCAGGCTGCAGTAGCAAGAGATGTAGCTAGAAAGGCAAGAGAAAATGTACGAAGAAAAGGAGCATTAGAATTAACGGGATTGCCTGGAAAATTAGCCGATTGTCAAAACTCAAAGCAAGATGGTACCGAACTATTTATTGTAGAGGGTGACTCAGCTGGTGGTTCAGCCAAACAGGGCAGAAACCGTGAAAATCAGGCAGTTTTGCCACTTAGAGGAAAAATATTAAATACTTTTACAGATCTTAATGGATCGAAAAAGAATGGAAATTCAAGTGATTTAAGAACTAAAAGCTTATCAAAGATGATTTCATCAAATGAAATAGTAACATTGATAAACGCTCTCGGTCTTGATCCAAAAAATGAGGATATAGATCTCAAAGATTTAAGATATGGAAAAATAATAATAATGACAGATGCCGATGTTGATGGCTCACATATAAGAGCATTATTATTAACGTTTTTTAATAATAAGCCATTCGATAAATTAATTGAGTTTGGACATGTTTACCTTGCTCAGCCTCCTTTATTTAAAATTAATAAAGGAACTAAAAGCATATATATCAAAGATGAAAGTGAGCTTGAAAGTTATTTAATAAAAAATTCAAAGGATATTAAAAAATATAAAAAGAATTCTAAAGAATTTAATAATATTCTCCAAATTGAAAAGTCTAAACTTAACATTCAAAGATTTAAAGGACTTGGTGAAATGAACCCTGATGAGTTATGGAATACAACTTTAAATCCTGAAACAAGAAATTTGTTACAAGTTCAATATTCAAAGAATAGTAAAAAAGATCAAGATTTGATACAAACTTTAATGGGTAACGATGTTTCTTCAAGAAAAGATTTTATTGTTGAAAATGCAATAAATGTTTCAAACTTAGATATTTAGATGGATTTAAAACAATCTGTCAAAGCAGCATCATTGAATAAGTCTACTTATATAAATTTACGATGGATTGGAATTTTAGGTCAGTTTATAACTATAAACACAGTAAAGTTTATTTTTGGTTTTGAATTCGACTTTATTTTATCTAATCTGATAATTTTTATTGGAGCTTTAAGTAATTTCTACTTAATGTTTTTTTATAAAAAACCAATACTTTCAAATGTAACTTCTTTTAAATTTTTATCTTTAGATATCCTTCAATTGAGTGCCTTACTTTACTTATCTGGAGGTATTTTAAACCCTTTTTCAATATTTCTTTTGATACCGAGCGTATTTGCTGCATCCAATTTAAATATCAGAACAAATATTGCTTTAATTTTAATTACTCTAGCAGCGATTATATTTTTAACTTTCTTTCACTATGAACTACCTAAACCATTAGATGAATACAGCATTAGCTTGTATTATTACTATGCAATTCCTTTAGCATTGATAATTGCTTTATTTTTTTTGAACTATTTCGCATTTATTTTTGGACAAGAAACAAACCTTAGAAAAGATGCTTTGGATAAAATCCAAGAAGTAATTTCTAAAGAGCACGAACTCGTTTCACTTGGGGGACAAGCCGCAGCCGCAGCTCATTCATTTGGCACTCCTTTGTCTACTATTAAAATTATTTCTCACGATCTCTTTGATCAATTTAAAGACAATGAAGATGTAAAAAAAGATCTCGAATTATTAATTAGTCAAGTTAACAGGTGTAATGATATTTTAAAAAAACTAACATTAAATCCTACAATAGAAGATGATTTTATTGACAAAAATAAAACGCTTTACGATTATATTAGTGAAATAGTTAACTCATTTAAGGAAATTTCAAATAAGAATTTCAATATTGATAAAGAGCAAGATTCCAACTCATTTGAAATATTAAAATCTGTTGAAATTGTTTATGGTTTGAGAAATTTCATTGGAAATGCTAACAAATTTTCAAACGAAAATATCTATATTGCAATCAAAAGCGACAGTCAAAAAACTGAAATAACAATAGAGGATGATGGTCCTGGTATACCGAAGGATATACTTAACAAGATTGGAGAGCCTTATATTAAGACACTTAAACCTAAGGATAATAAAAAAACTGGGTTAGGGCTAGGGATTTTTATTGGCAAAACTTTGTTAGAAAAAAATTCTGCCAAAATAACAATTAGAAATTCAGAAACTAGAGGTGGAGCTGAAGTAAAAATAGAGTGGGAAAATAAAAATTTAAAAAAATTAGTGTAATTTTTTATTATTTTCAAACAAACCACTAAGCTGACCAATCATTACATCCCCTAATTCTTGAACATCAGCTATTTTTATCGCTTTTTTGTAATATCTCGAAACGTCGTGGCCTATACCTATGGCAAGAATTTCGATATCACTTTTGTTTTCAATTGATTTTACAGTTTGCTTTAGATGTTTTTCTAAAAAATCACCCGAGTTAACAGACAATGTTGAGTCATCAACCGGAGCTCCATCTGAAATAACCATAAGAATTTTTCTTTCTTCTTTTCTTTTCTTAAGTCTGTTGAAAGCCCAAGTAATAGCTTCACCATCAATATTTTCTTTAAGCAAACCCTCTTTTAGCATTAAGCCTAAATTTTTTTTTGATTGTCTCCAGTGCGTATCAGCAGATTTATAAATTATATGTCTCAGGTCATTTAAACGTCCTGGATTTTTTAATTTTCCAAGTTTATTCCACTTTTCTCTACTCTTGCCACCCTTCCAATTTTTTGTTGTGAAACCAAGAATTTCAACTTTAACCGAGCATCTTTCTAATGTTCTAGACAATATATCAGCACAAAGAGCTGCAATAGTAATTGGCCTCCCTCTCATAGATCCAGAATTATCTATTAGTAAAGTCACAACTGTATCTTTAAACTCTAAATCTTTCTCTTTTTTAAAAGAAAGGGAATTATATGGATCAATTATTATTCTTGGTAATTTTGAACTATCTAATAAACCTTCTTCAAGATCAAATTCCCAAGATCTATTTTGTTTTGCAAGTAACTGTCTTTGTAATTTATTTGCAAGTTTGGTAATTATGTCTTGGAAACTAGTTAGCTGTTGATCTAAATTTTTTCTTAATTTTGAAATTTCTTCAGAATTTTCCAATGTTTCTGCTTTTGCTGTCTCATCAAATTCTGAAGTGTATATTTTATATTCTTTATTACCTATTCCTAAATTTTTTTTCTGAACAATATTTTCTATTTCATTATTTTCAGCATCATCATTTCCTAGTTGTTCATCAAGTCTAAATTCATTTATTTCGTCAGAACTATCAACTCCTTCACTGATACTGTCTTCCTCTTCTCTTTCCTGGGATTCTCCACTATCTGTTTTTTGATCATCTTTTGAATTATTGTTATCTTGCTCATCTTCTTTCTTTTCTTCCCTTTTGTTTTCTTCTTCGGATTCGAAGATTTCCATATTCTGAAGAATTTCTGATATTTTTGAATTGTATATGTCCTGATTCTCTGCATTTTCTTTTAAAAAGTCTATGTGTTTATCTAAAGATTTTTCAAAATCATCTTTCCAGTATGATAAAATTTTATCAGCGCTTTCAGTTAAATTTACGTTCATAATTTTATTAAGCATGTAATATTCAAAAGCTTCAGAAACATTAGATTCCTCTTTCTTTTTTATATTTTCAGATTTTGCCATACCAATTTTATTGTTATATTTGGCCATTAAATTTTTAGAAATTCCTCTCATCATTTGTGATCCTAAAAGTTCATATCTTATTTTTTCAGAAATTTTATACAGTGTATGGCAAGTAGGTGTTTTTGGAATATTTTGTTCCAATGTAGAATTATCAGAAAATTTTCTTTTTAATGCTTCCGAATCTGCTTCAGCTCTTAATTTTATAAAGTTTTCTTTATCTTTTAAATTATCAAATTTAGAAATATTAAATTCTTTTAAATTTTTTTTGTCTTTTAATGGATATGTTTCACCTGAAATGGCTTTAATCGTTGAGTTTAAAGCTTGTTTAAATTGCTCTTTTATAAGATCATCTTTGTTCATTAAACCTGAATATTAATCATCGACTCTGGCAGTTCTTCGCCAAAACATCTTTGATAGTATTCTGCGATTGTATTCTTTTCTACCTCATCACATTTATTTAAAAAAGTTACTCTAAATGCATAACCCACATCTTTAAATATTTCTGAATTTTCTGCCCAATGTAGTACTGTCCTAGGACTCATAACAGTTGAAATATCTCCAGACATAAATCCTTTTCTAGTAAGTGTCGCAACTTTTATCATATTTGCAACTCTCTCTTTACCTTTATTGTTATCTAAAGATTTATTTTT
>CACAUA010000002.1 GCA_902535625.1 uncultured Pelagibacteraceae bacterium
ATTTCACATTTTAATCCTATTATCCCTAACTGGTGTGCACAGAATAAACCTGTGGGTCCTGCTCCAATAATGACTACATCTGTTTTAATCATTAAACTTGTTTCTCCGGCATATGGACTGTCAGTCCATCTAAATCATCAGAGACGATTAATTGGCAACTTAATCTGCTATTAGATTTGGGTTCAAAGGCTTGATCTAACATATCATCTTCACCCATTTCTTTTTCTGGGAGCTTTCTGAACCATTCGTCATCATTAATATATACATGACAAGTTGCACATGACATTCCACCTCCACAATCTGCATCTATGCCTGGAATATCATTTTGTATAGCGCCTTCCATTACACTAAGACCGTTTGCAACATCTGCTTCATGTTCCGTACCATTGAATTCTATGTATTTGATTTTTGCCATATTTAATAAATAATTCTTATAAACTAATTTGCGACTGCGGCAAATTTTTGAAGTTTAGCATTTTCTATTTTTAGTCCAAAAAAAAAGGCAGGTATGTTTTAGCATACCCGCCTCTTTTTAATATTAAAAGCTAATTATCTAGCTCGTGCTCCACCTTGTGAAACTGCTGCTGACCAGATTACTAGACCAAAAGCAATTTTGTTGATGAAGTCTGCTAAGTTATAAATCACGTTCAATGAGTTAGCGTCTACTCCACCTACTAGGTAACCAAAAATGTAACCTAATGGGTAAATAGCCCAACCGATTGTTACGATCATTCTCATAGCACCCCATGCAGTTGCTAATGGCTTGTTTCCAGTTTTAGCTGCAATTTTTCCAGCTTCACCAGAGAATACTTCATATAAGATGTAGATCCATCCAGCCATACCGACTATGAAACCAAGCATAGCATTGATGTAACCTGCTTCTCCTAAGTATCCACCAATTAACATCACAAGCGAACCAATTAATAATCTCCAGAAGATTGCTCCTGGGATTTTCTTAACTGCTGCTAGAATTAAGTAAAACTCGATCATCTGTAATGGTACAGTGATTAACCAATCAATATATCTATATACTGTTGGAGAATCTCCAGTCATTACCCATACATCTCTCATGTACATGTAGTGAATGAATGCAACACCAGTTACGAGACCAGCTACTGTTACTGAAGTTTTCCAGCCTGCTGCAACAGTATTTCTTTCCATGAAGAAGAATACTGTAGCTGCTGCCATACCCATTGCGATTACCCAAAAAGAAATCCCAACAAAGTCGTCAGAAGCTAACATAGCAGTTGCTGCGTTTGCTGCACCAGTAAGACCAAATAGAGCCACTGCTGCTAATGCAAACATTTTAAGTTTTTTCATAAAAAACTCCCTCTCGTTAGTTTTTTTTAGTTTAAATTTAAACTACGGACAAACCACAAAGGTTTATCCAAAGTTAGGGGCTTAATATCAAATTAAATTAGTTTGTTGAAGACTTTTTGCCGCGTTATAAGTGTTGATTTTACTGACTTTTTAAAATTAAATACAACCTGTTGCATAAATTCAATAGAAAAATGGCACCAAATAGCAAATCAAAATGAATAGAAATTATAAAGAAATTTACGACGAATCTCTAAAAAATCCTGAGGAATTTTGGCGGAAAGTTTCTGAAGATGTGTTTTGGTTCAAAAAACCAACTAAGATTTTAAAAAAAGACAATCCTCCTTTCTATAAATGGTTTGAAGATGGTGTAACAAATACATGCTACAACGCCTTAGACCTTCACATTGATCAAGGAAGGGGTGATAAAATTGCTTTAATCTATGACAGTCCTATAACAGGAAGTAAAGCAAAGTTCACTTTCAAAGAATTAAAAGAAAAAGTCTCTAAATTTGCAGGAGCTTTAGATAAACAAGGAGTTAAAAAAGGAGACCGAGTAATAATTTATATGCCAATGATACCAGAGGCGGTGGTTGCGATGCTTGCATGTGGGAGAATTGGAGCAATTCACTCTGTTGTATTCGGTGGTTTTGCCTCAAATGAATTAGCTAGCAGAATTGATGATAGTAAAGCTAAAATTTTAATTACAGCATCATGTGGATTTGAGCCTGGAAGAACAGTTGAATATAGACCACTTGTAGATGGGGCTTTAAAATTAGCAAAACACCAAGTTGAAAAAGTAATATTATTTCAAAGAAAAGGACACGAGGTAAAATTAAATAAACCATTAGAAATAAGTTGGGATGAAGCACTATCTGGAGCAGATGATAAAGATTGCGTTGAGATGGGTGCCAATGATTATGCTTACATCCTTTATACTTCAGGAACCACTGGTATTCCAAAGGGGATTGTTCGAGATATTGGTGGTCACATAGTTGCTCTAAAATGGACAATGAAAAATATTTATAACATTGATCAAGATGATATATGGTGGTCAGCAAGTGATATTGGTTGGATAGTAGGACATTCCTATATTGTCTATGCACCATTATTCAAAGGATGTGCAACACTTCTATTTGAAGGAAAACCTGTGGGCACCCCAGATGCTGGAGTATTTTGGAGAATAATCTCAGAATATAAAATTAAATCTTTATTCACAGCTCCAACCGCATTTAGAGCAATTAAAAAAGAAGATCCAGAAGGTAAGTTTTTTTCTAAATATGATTTAAGTTCATTTGAGTCATTATTTTTAGCAGGCGAAAGAGCAGACCCTGATACTATTAAATGGGCTGAGAATTTACTTAAAGTTCCAGTAATTGACCATTGGTGGCAAACTGAAACGAGTTGGGCGATAAGTTCAAATTGTACTGGAATAGAAATGCAAGAAACAAAATATGGCTCCGCTTGCAAAGCAGTCCCAGGTTATGATGTAAAAATAATTAAACCCGATCAAACAATAGCTAAACCAAATGAGATGGGAGATATTGTGGTTAAACTTCCACTTCCTCCAGGTACTTTTCCAACCTTATGGAATGCAGATGAAAGATATAAAGAAAATTATATGTCAAATTATAATGGCTACTACCAAACTTACGATGCAGGGCATATTGATAATGACGGATATATTTGGATTATGTCTAGAACAGATGACATTATAAATGTTGCAGGTCATAGACTTTCAACTGGTGCAATAGAAGAAGTTTTGTCTGAACATCAGTCTGTTGCTGAATGTGCAGTGATAGGAATAAAAGATCAGCTTAAAGGACAATTACCAATTGGTTTAATTGCTCTAAAAGCAGGAGTTTCTAAGGATAATGAGACTATTTCAAAAGAATGTGTGCAAATGGTTAGAGATAAAGTTGGACCTGTTGCAGCTTTTAAAATAGCAATTGTTGTTAAAAGATTACCAAAAACTAGATCTGGAAAAGTACTAAGAGGAACAATTAGAAAAATTGCTGACAAAGAAGATTATAAGATGCCCGCAACAATTGATGATCCAGCCATCCTTGATGAAATAAAAGAAGACTTAATAAAAAGCAATATTTTAAAATAATGCTTAAAACATATCTTTTTTTAGTAGGAGCAATTATTTGTGAAGTTTGTGGTACAATGCTTCTTCCCGTTACTCAAAACTTTACAAAAGTAACACCAACAGTATTTTTAGCTGCATTTTATTTATCTGCTTTTTATTTACTTACATTTGTTGTTGATAAATTACCAATCGCAATTGTTTATGGAACATGGAGTGGACTTGGTATTTTTACTATTGCAATATTAGGCTATATATTTTTTAAACAATCTTTAAGTTGGCAAGCTATATTGGGCATGTTTCTTATTGTTGTTGGAGTAACACTTGTAAATATGTATTCAAGTAAAACAATATGACTTAATCAAAAAGAATTGGTTTACCGGATGGATCTCCCAAAATTTGATCATTATTCATTTTAACATCCCCGTTAATAATTGTATAAACAGGCGAACCTTTAAACTTATAACCATCAAATGGGCTCCATCCACACTTACTGTGAATATTTTCATTTTTGATTTCAATTGTTCGTTCCATATCTATTATTGTAAAGTCGGCATCGTAATCTTTTTTAATGAAACCCTTATTTTTAATACCAAATACAGAAACTGGATTTTCACAAAGAAGTTTAATTAGCTGATCTAATGTAAGTTTTTTGTCATTCACATGATTTAGCATAACGGGTAATAATGTTTGAACTCCGGGCATACCAGATGGTGACTGAGGATATTCTTTTAATTTATTTTCTTTTAAATGCGGTGCATGGTCTGAACCGATAGTATCATTATAATTATTTCTAATAGCGTACCACAATCTATCATAATGAGCCTTGTCTCTTAAAGGGGGGTTCATCTGTGCAAAGGTGCCAAGTTTGTCATAACAATCAGGTGCAAATATTGTTAGATGTTGTGGAGTAATTTCAAAAGTTATATTCCCTTTATTTTGTGATAAAAAATCTACCTCTTCTTTTGTTGTCACATGTAATATATGTGCTTTTTTATTAAGTCTTTTTGCAATCCTAACAATTCTTCTTGTAGATGACATTGCACATTCTTCATTCCTCCATACAGGATGCGTGTGAACATTGCCTTTTTCAATTAATTTTTTTCTCAAATTAATTATTTCTTCATCTTCAGAGTGGACTGCAACTATCTTTGAGGTATTTTGAAAGACCTTTTCAATATCTTCTTCTTTATCAACCAAAAGATTTCCAGTTGACGATCCGGCAAAAAGTTTTACGCCACAACAACCATCTAAGCCTTTAAGTTTTGCTAAATCAGATGAATTATCTGGAGTTGCTCCAAAATAAAATGCATAATTTGAGTACATCCTATTTTTCGCAAGTTTAAGCTTATTATTAAATTCTTTCATATTTGCTGTTGGGGGATTTGTATTTGGCATCTCAAATACACTTGTAATACCGCCAGCAATAGCTGCTTTACTTCCAGTATTTAAGTCTTCTGCATTTGTCGATCCAGGTTCTCTAAAGTGAACCTGAGTATCCATACAGCCAGGTAAAACTAGTAAATGACTTGCATCAATAGTTTCGTTGCTTTGTTCGTTACTTAAATCACCAATTATTGAGATTTTTCCATTCTGAATGCCAATATTAGTCTTATTAAGTTTTCCATCGATATAACATTCTCCATTTTTTATTATAAGATCTAACATTTTATGAAATCGTTACTATATTATTCTTAAGTATCTATCAATCATGAAAAAAAATAATGTTTATATTTTAGAGGACAGAGGACTTTTATATGTTTCAGGTGAAGACTGTAAAGAGTTTCTTCAAAATATAGTTACAAATAATATCAAAAATGTAGATGAAAAAAATTCGTGTTACTCTGCTTTACTAACGCCACAGGGAAAATTTTTATATGACTTCAATATATTAAAACATAAGTCTGGATATTTTTTAGACACTGAGAAAAAAAATATAAATAATTTATTTAAACAATTAAATTTATACAAACTTAGATCAAAAGTAGAAATTTTAAATTTAAGTAATGAATTTGTAATTGCAGTTATTAGTAAAGAAAGATTTTTGGATATGGAAAACTCAAGTTCTAATGCTGGTTGCACAATTAAATTTAGAGAGGATTCTATTTTTTTAGATCCTAGAAATATAGAACTAGGAGCAAGAATAGTAACTAATTTAGAAAAATTATATTTATCATTAAAAAAACTTGGCCTTCAAAGTATGAATACACAAGAATATTACAAGTTGAGTCATGAGATTGGTATCCCACAAAATAATACAGATAAACTTCAAAATAAAATTTTTGGAATTGAATGTAATTTTGAAGAATTAAATGCAATAGACTTTAAAAAAGGTTGTTATGTAGGACAAGAAAATACCGCAAGAATTAAACTGAAAGACAAATTAAATAAACGCCTTTTACCAATTGAAGTAATAGAAGGTGATCTAGAAAATGATGTGATATCAAGTGAGAAAAATGAAATAGGAAGAGTATTAATAAATGATGATTACCCGTATGCAATTATAAAATTTAAAAATGAAAAGTTTGATTTTAGTAAAACTTTTAATTGCGGTAATGCTATAATAAAAATAAAAAAACCAGATTGGCTAGAAATTACTTAATATATTTGGATAAATCTGGCTTAAAATAATTTGGTCCCTTCATTACTTTGCCTTGATCGTTAAATATAGGTTTTCCATCTTCTCCAAGTTTACTCATATTAGAGTTTTGAACTTCTTGAAAACAAGCATCTAAATCAATTCCAAATGCATGTCCTGCACCATAAGTTACATACAATATATCTGTTAAAGCATCTGCAACTTCTAAAAGGTCATTATTATCTAAAGCCTGTTTAAATTCATCTAGTTCTTCTTTTATCAAATTGTATCTTAGCTCATTTATTTTACTAGAACTAAAAGAAGGTGAAGATTTTACCTCTTGCCCAAAAGTCTCCATAAAATTTTTTACTTTTTGAAAATTTGTCATTTTACTCCTATAAGATTTATAAAAACTAGTATATAAATTATTTAGTTATTTATTCAAATAAATGAAAACTAGAAAAGAATATGATAGTATAGGTAATATAAATGTACCAAACGATAAGTATTGGGGTGCATCTACCCAAAGATCGAAAAAATTTTTTAATATAGGAAAAATACTTGTTCCACATTCAATAATAAAATCCATCGCGATAATTAAAAGGAGTGCAGCTATAGTTCATCAGAAAGAAAAATCAATTCCTACCAAGGTTGCGAAGGCTATAATAAAAGCTTCTAACGAGGTGATTGCCGGTAAAGTAAATGATAATTTTCCACTAAAAGTCTGGCAAACTGGATCAGGAACTCAGACTAATATGAATGTAAATGAAGTGATTGCAAACAGAGCAATAGAAATTTTAAAAGGAAAAAAAGGATCAAAAAAGCCTGTACATCCAAATGATCATGTAAATAAATCACAATCTACAAATGATGTTTTTCCAACTGCTATGCACATTTCAGTAGCTTTAGAGACTACAAAAAAACTTTTACCAAGTTTAAAATTGCTACAAAATTCATTGGTAAAAAAAAGTAAAGAGTTTAAAAAAATTGTAAAAATTGGAAGAACACATCTTCAAGATGCAACACCATTGTCTCTCGGCCAAGAATTTTCTGGATATCATGAACAAATTAAAAAAAGTATTGATAGAATAAAGTATTGCTTAGAAGATATTTATTTTTTAGCACAGGGGGGAACTGCTGTAGGTACAGGAATAAATACAAAGAAGAATTTCGATAAGAAGATAGTAAATGAAATTAAAAAATTTTGTAAATTAAGATTTAAACCAGCACCAAATAAATTTTCTGAATTAGCCGCTCATGATGCAATAGTGAACTTTTCGGGATCGTTAAATTCCTGTGCTGTTGCATTAATGAAGATTTCAAATGATATCCGATTTTTAGGATCTGGACCTAGGGCTGGTTATGGTGAGCTTTTATTACCAGAAAATGAACCGGGTTCATCTATAATGCCTGGAAAAATTAATCCTACTCAATGCGAGGCGGTAACAATGGTTTGTGCAAAAGTTATAGGAAATCACACTGGAATAACTGTTGCAGGTACTCATGGACATTTCGAGCTAAATGTTTTTAAACCTTTGATTGCTTATAATGTTTTACAATCAATAGATATTTTAGCCGATAGTGTAAAAAACTTTAGTATATTCTGCGTTAAAGGAATTAAGGCAGATAAAAAAAGGATAAAAGAACACTTAGATAATTCATTGATGTTGGTAACTGCTTTAGCACCTAGGATAGGTTATGACAACGCTGCAAAAATTGCAAAAAAAGCTTTAAAAAATGGAACTAAGTTGAAACACGAAACAATTAAATCAGGATTAATAAATGAAAAAGAATATGATTTATTGATTAATCCTTTAAAAATGATTAGTCCAAATTAATTAATAATTTTTCTTATATAAGATCTTAAATTTTGTATGTTTTTTACAAGAAATACATCGTTTAGATTTTCATTATTTTTGAAATTATTTATTTTTACATTTGTGATTACAAAATCATTCGCTCCAATATCTTTTTGTAAATCAAAATATATTTTTCTTATGTGCTTTACTTTTTTTGATGAAATTTGAAATACCTTAGCAAATTCAATATGATCTTTAATAGTTAAATGATTCTTTGATATGAATTTGATATCTCCATTATCTTCTTCAAAAATTAAATTAGTTTTAATATTACCGATTTTATCTAATTCAAAATTCGCTTCTTTAAAATATATTTTTTTTTCATTAAAATAAAAATTAATATATCCATTTTTTATTAGCTTGTTGTTTAATTCTTCAAATTTTATTTTTAATAATCCATTAATATTTCCAAGTAAATTTTTATCATAAAAGTATAAAGATAATAAAATATTATCTATTAATTTTTCAATCTTTCTTTTTCTTATTGTTAAATCTCCCTCAAAGTAAAAAGGTTTGAGTTTAATTTTGCTATTTATTTTATAATTTGTACTATTATCCAGCTGAGATTGGATACTTATTTCATTATTATTAAACTCAACATCATAAACTAATTTGTCTTGTGCGTACAATATTTGAGTAGCTAATTTGAATTTTATCTGATCTTCAAATTCAAGAATATTACTAATATCAATGTTAGGATTAAATAAATTAATATTATGAAAACTCTTATTAGGGTTTAAATATTCTCTTTTCCATTCAGACTTGAAATTGAGACCAAATATTTTTCCATTAATGTTAAAGTTTTTTAACTTACTTTTTTTATTTATTTTATAGGATACTTTTTTTATTGGTGAAATTAATATTACTTCTTTGGCCTTATTTCTTAAGAAAATTTTGCAATCTTTAAAAATTATTTGTTTATTAATGTTTTGATACAAATGTTTCCTAATATTTTTTATATCTGAAAATTGAATATCTATGTTTGAATTTGAAATCTCTGTGGCAAGAATATTATCAAAGGATCTTAGATATATATCTCTTAAAGAAATGAAAATTTTTAAATCTGAAGTATTTATTAAGTTATTTTTGTCATTGTCATTATTTTTATTTAGATTAAGTGAGGCATTTTCTACTACCAGGTGAGGTTTGGGGAAAGGCTTATATAAAATTTTACCATATGAATTAAGATAAATCTTAAAACTTTTGTAAAAATTTTTTTCTATATTTGTAACTTTGCTTTTATAATTAAATAAAACTGGTAAAGATAAAATAGTTAATGATGAAAAAACTATGACAATTGAAGATAAGATTAAAGTAAAAGCGATTTTATTTTGCTTAATTTTGTTCATTAATACAATAAGACTTATACATTAAAAAAAATGTTAAAATCTGATTATTTGTTAAATTTAAATGAAAAGCAACAAGAAGCAGTTCTACATCTTAATGGACCAGTTTTAATTGTTGCTGGTGCAGGATCTGGTAAGACAAAAGTCTTAACATCAAGGATTGCTCACATAATTCGAAGTCATAAAGCTTTTTCTAGTCAAATTCTTGCAGTTACATTCACAAACAAAGCTGCTAAGGAAATGCAAATTAGAGTGTCAAGGCTTCTAAGAAAAGAAGCTACAGGTTTGCCATGGCTTGGCACATTTCATTCTATTAGCGCAAAAATTTTAAGGAAGCATGCTGATGCAGTTGGTCTAAAGTCTAATTTTACAATTATAGATCAAGATGATCAAACAAGATTGGTTAAAAATATTTGTAAATCTGAAAATATAGATATAAAAAAAATTTCACCTAAATATATTTTAGCTATAATTGACAAATGGAAAAATAAAGGTCTATATCCTGCGGATGTAATTTTAAAAAAAAAAGAAACTTTAGAAAAAAATTTTTTAAAAATATACAAAATATACCAACAAAAATTAGTCGATTTAAATTCTGCCGACTTTACAGATTTAATTTTACATACTGTTAAAATATTTCAAAAATATAAAGATATTTTATCTATTTACTCAAAAAAGTTTAAATATATTTTAGTTGATGAGTATCAAGATACGAATTTTATACAAAGTGAGTGGCTAAAATACTTAGCTGAAGTGAATAAAAATCTTTGTTGTGTTGGAGATGACGATCAATCAATTTATAGTTGGAGAGGTGCTGAAATAAAGAATTTTCTTGAATTTGATAAAACTTACAAAGATACTAAAATAATAAGATTAGAGAAAAACTATAGATCGACTCAAAACATTTTAAATGTAGCTTCAAAATTAATAGAGTATAATCAAAATAGAGTTGGTAAAACATTATATAGCAATAAAGAAAATGGCGATCTTGTTACTTTAGATTGTTTCAGAAATGTAAAAGATGAAGCTACTGAAATTAGTTCAACTATAGAAGGTTTTAAAAGAAATAATTCATTAAATGAAATAGCTATTTTGGTAAGAGCAATTTTTCAAACTAGGGAGTTTGAGGAAAGATTTTTGAAGGTAGGAATTCCTTATAGAATAATAGGTGGTATAAAGTTTTACGAAAGATCAGAAATAAAAGATTGCGTAGCATATTTAAGATGTATACATCAACCTAAAGATGATTTATCTTTTGAAAGAATAATAAATGTTCCAAAAAGATCAGTGGGAGATACAACTGTAAAAGCTATCTCAGAATTCTCAAAAAAAAATAATTGTTCTTTAGAAATTTCTGCAAAAAAATTGATAGAATTAAATAAAATTAAACCAAAAACTAAAGTCGGTTTAAGTTCATTATTAAACTTATTGGAAAAATGGAGATTTGAATTTAGAAAAAAAACTAATCACAATAAACTTTTGCAGATTATTTTAGATGAGTCAGGATACAGCGAAATGTTGAAAAATAAAAAAGATTTAGAGAATGAAAATAGACTTGAAAATATTAAAGAACTATTAAATGCAATGAAAGAGTTTGATAATTTAGAGAGCTTTTTAGAACATGTTGCTTTAGCAACCTCATTAGACCAAGATTGGGAAAGCGAAAAAGTTAATTTAATGACTTTGCATGCATCCAAAGGGTTAGAATTCAATATTGTTTATTTGCCGGGATGGGAGGAAGGTTTATTTCCTCATCAAAAAAGCATAGAGGAGAAAGGCGAGAGTGGTTTGGAGGAAGAAAGAAGACTTGCTTACGTAGGTATTACTAGAGCAAAAAAAATTGCTAAGATTTCATTTTCTATGAATAGATTTTACCAAGGTGATTGGATGGATAGTATTGCCTCAAGATTTGTTGATGAATTACCAGATGAATTTATAAAAAAAAATAATCAATATACAGAACAAGAAGAAAGCGACTTTGAATTTAATCAAGATATTGAATTTGAAAGCGAGGTAAGAAGCCCAGGCTGGATAAGATACCAAAAAAAATTAAAGTGATAAAAGAAATAAAAGAATTTATTAAAATCAATAATTTGGATGGCTATATAATTCCAAAAAATGATCATTATTTTACCGAATATTCAAAAATAAACAATTTAGCTAGATTAACTAAGTTTACAGGGTCAGCTGGCTTTGCTTTAATTTTAAAAAAAAAAAATTATTTGTTTGTCGATGGGAGATATACAATCCAAGCTAAAAAACAAGCCGGAGATACTTTTAATATACTAGAAATCCCTTATATCTGGCCCAAAAATCTCTCTTTTTTATACAACCATAAAATAGGTTTCGATCCTAAATTATTCACCAGAAAAACTTTGAAAAAATACTTTGAGAATAAATTCAATTTAATTCCAATTGGTTTCAATTTTAAAAATAAAAAAGAAAATAAATTCATTAAAGCATACAATTTAAAAAATTCTGTAACTGGCGAAAGCTCAATCTCAAAAATAAATAAGATAAAAAAATACATGAGGTTAAATAATATTAATTATTTATATTCTAGTGCTAGTGAGAATGTTAACTGGCTATTAAATATTAGAGGAAAAGATTTACCAAATAGTCCACAGGTTAACTGTAAATTATTAGTCACCGTTAAAGGTAAATTACATCTTTTTGTAAATTTAAATAAAATTATTAATTTAAAAAAAATGTTTAAAAATTTTACCATACATGATGAAAATGATTTTTTTAAAACACTAATGAATTTAAAGAACGGAAATTTTTGTATAGATGAAAATACTTGCTCGATATTTGAGTATCAAATTATAAATAGCAAATTTAAAATTACCCATTTTAAAGATCCGATATATAATTTAAAATCAGTTAAAAATAAAACAGAAATAAAAAATACTTGCAAAGCGCATATTGAAGATGGAATAGCTTTAACAAAATTTTTATATTGGTTTAAAAATAATAAAAAACAGATTACTGAAAAGAAAATTGAGTTAAAATTAGAAAATTTTAGAAAAGCCTCCAAAAACTATCTTTATAAAAGTTTTGATACAATCGCAGGATCAGGACCAAATGGCGCAATTATACATTATAAATCCAACAATCAAACAAATCGTAAATTAAAAAAAAATGATATTTTGTTAATTGATTCTGGTGGCCAATATAAATGGGGAACTACTGATGTAACTAGAACTACTGTTACTGGCAAAATTCCAAACAAGATAAAGGATAATTTTACAAGAGTTTTGAAAGGACATATTGCGGTATTTTTATGCAATATAAACAAAAAATTTAATGGACATTTAATTGATCAACTTGCAAGAAAATCTCTTAAAAAAGCTGGTTTAGGGTATTCCCATGGAACTGGTCATGGAGTTGGCTTTTTTTTAAATGTGCATGAGGGTCCTCAGGCAATCTCAAAATTTAATAAAATTAGATTAAAAAGGGGAATGATACTAAGTAACGAGCCAGGCTATTATTTAAAAAATAAATATGGGATAAGAATTGAAAATTTGATTTACGTTGATCAAAAAGGAAAATCCTTATTTTTCAAAAATCTCACTTATGTACCTATAGATTTAGACTTAGTAAATTTTAACATGTTAACAAAAAAAGAGAGGGAATATTTATTTAAATATCATTTGGAGGTTTATAAAGAACTCTCAAAGTATTTAAATAAAAATGAAAAAAAATGGTTAATAAATTTAATTAGATAACTTTTGTAATTCATGCAAAGATATTATTTTTACTCCAAGTATTTTAGCTTTATCAATTTTTCTTTTTGTAGGTTTTTCACCTACTATTAAATAATTTAAATTTTTACTAACGGTACTTAGTGTTGTTCCTGAATTTTTTTCTATCAATGATTTAGCTTCTGCTCTACTAATTCCATTTAACTTACCGGTAATCATAAAAGTTAGATTTTTTAGTGAGCCATCCTTATTTAATTTCTCATTTTCAATTATTAATATTTTTTTTAATTCTACTAAAATATTGAAATTTAATTTATTGGAAAAATAATGATTTAAAGAATTAATTTGTGTTTCACCAATACCATCAACATTTAAAAATTTATCAAATTGTTTTTTTCTTAATATTTCAATTAAAGTATCAATATTTTGTGTATAATCAGCAATCAACTTTGCACTTTCGCTACCTATATGCCTAATACCCAAAGAATATATTAATTTATAGAGAGAAACTTTTTTAGATTTATCTATAGACTTTTCTAAATTTTTTACTGATATTTCTCCCCAACCTTCGAGTTTTTTTATCTTTTCATAATTTAAATTAAAAAGGTCTTGAGGTTTTTCCAAAATTTTTAAATCCCAAAATTTTTCAATGACTTTTTTTCCTAGACCCTCAATATTTAAGGCTTCTTTTGATATAAAGTGTTTAATTTTTTCAATTGCAATTCTTTCACAACCATAACCATCATTGATACATCTTCTTACCGCATCGTATTTTTTTGTTAACTTATTAAATTCTTTTAATGTATTTGATCCACATGAGGGACATTTATTAGGAAAAATATATAATTTAGAATTATTATCTCTTTTTGCTTTATCCACTTCAATAACATGTGGTATTACATCACCTGCTCTTTCTATTTTTATTACATCCCCTATTCTAATATCTTTCCTTTTAATTTCGTCTTCATTGTGAAGAGTGGCATTTGAAACAACAACTCCCCCTATATTGACAGGCTCTACTTTTGCAACTGGTGTTAAAGCTCCTGTTCTTCCGACTTGAATCTCGATATTTATTATTTTTGTATAAGCATTATCGGCTGAAAATTTATGAGCAATAGCCCACCTTGGTGAATTTGATGTAAAACCCAGTCTTTCTTGCAATTTTAGATCGTTAACTTTATAAACAAGTCCATCTAAGTCATAATCTAAATCAAATCTTTTCTCTTCAAATTTTTTATGAAATTTAATTAATTCGTCTATATTTGAAAATATTTTATTATCATTGTTTGTTTTAAATCCCCATTTTTTTAAATCGTTTAAAAAATCTGATTGATATTTTCCATTATAATCATGAGCATAACCAAAAGTGTATGCAATAAAATTTAAAGGCATTTTTTTAGTATCTTTAGGATTTTTTTGTCTCAAAGATCCGGAGGCAGCATTTCTAGGGTTTGCAAAATTGTCTTTAATTTTTAAAAAATCCTTCTTTTTTATAAATACCTCGCCTCTTATCTCTATTTCGCTTGGGAAATTATTGCTATTTATTTTATGCGGAATATCTTTAATGGTCTTTAAGTTTTCGGTTATAAGCTCGCCAATTCTACCATCTCCTCTTGAAACGCCACTTTCAAGTATTTTATTTTTGTAAGTTAAAGATGCAGATATTCCATCAATTTTTGGTTCAACACTATAATTAATTTTTACGATTTTATTGAGGTAATTAAATATTTTTTTTTCAAAATTTTTTAAATCTTCCTCATTAAATGCATTTGACAACGAAAGCATTGGCAACTTATGTTTATACTTTGCAAAAGATTTTGAGGGCTTAAAACCTACACTATTATTTGGTGAATTTTTATCAGTTAGAAATTTATATTTTTTTTCAAGTTCTAAAATTTCTTTTTTTAAAATATCATATTCTGAGTCAGTGATTAAAGGCTTATTTTTGTCGTAATAAAACTTATTGTGCTTTATAAATTCCTTAATTTTAGATTTATATTTTTTATTAATACCAATTTTAGTCATGTTCTAAATAATTATTTGAACAAATTTTTAAACTTTTTTAAAATATTTTCTTTGTCATCGTTATTATTAATTTCTTTTCTTACATATTTTTTATTTAAAATTTTATAGCTTGCCTCGTACCATTCACTCGATTTATAATTATAACCAAGTAAAGTAGCATAATTTCTAGCCTCATTAACTAATCCTACTTTATAATGCAATTCTACCAACCTATGCAGCGCTTCCTCAACATAAATAGTTGTTTCATATTCTTTTACTACAATTTTAAATCTCTTAATTGCGGGTATCCATTTTTCTCTCTCAACATAATATCTTGCTAAATACATTTCTTTTGAAGCCATTAGCTCTAAAATATATTCTAACTTAAAAGTTGAGTCGGATGCATATGGAGTATTTGGATATCTTTCAATTATAATTTCAAAATATTTTTTTGCTTTAAGAATTTGGTCTAAATCTTTTTTTTCATCTATTATTTGATCGTAATGACAAAGTGCTAGTAGATAAAGTGCATAATCTGTTTGTGGATGATTTTTGTATTTAACGAAAAATCTTTCTAAGTCACTAATTGCATTACCATAATATCCTTGTGAAAAAAACCCGTATGCTGACATCAAAACAGCTCTTGGAGCCCAAACTGATTGGGGATAAATTAATTCAGCTTCGCTAAATTTTTTTCCAGCATAAATTACATCACCTCTTTCAAATTCCTCCATTGCTTGCATATATGTTTCTATTAATTGAGCTTCTAAACTTTTTTCATTAAGAGTAGACGTTGTCTCAGGTTTTTTATTGCAGGAAAATATAAAAAAAAAAATAAAAAAATAAATTATTTTCGATTTAAAATTCATTAGATGATTTTAACAGATTAATGAAAAAATTGTAACTTTTAAGCTGTTGACTTTAAATTATGATAATTGGCAAAAGCGTGAGGTAATTGTTTTCCTTTAATTTCTATCAATGAGTAGTGATCATTTTTACTAAAAACTTTTTTTAACAATTGATTTGTAAGCTTATGACCACCCTGTGAGCATTTAATATTGCCAATAATTTTATATCCCGATAAGAACAGATCTCCCATACAATCTAAAATTTTATGATTAACAAATTCTAAATTATTTCTTAATCCACCGTTATTTAAAATTGTTTGGTTTTTAATTACTATAGCATTTTCTAAACTTCCTCCTCTCCCAAGGTTTAATTTTTTTAACTTTTCAATATCCTCGTATAAGCAAAATGTTCTTGAACAGAAAATATCATTCAAATTATCCTCAAATATATTAATTTTATTTTTTTGTGTCTTTATAAGTTTGTTATTGTATTTAATTTCAAATTCTATATCTCCACTTATATTAGATTTTTCAATTGATATAAATTTATCTCCATCGTTAATTTTTATATTTTTATTTATTTTGATAATTTTAATAGGTTGATCACTAAATTTAATTCCAGTTTTATTAATGCTTTCAACATATAATTTTGCTGATCCATCTAAGATTGGAACCTCTTGAGAATCGATTTCAATAACAGCGTTATCAATACCAATCCCATATAAAGCACCCATTAGATGTTCTACTGTAGATACTTTTACGCCATGCTCGTTAGATATAGTTGTACATAGCGTAGTATCACAAACGTTTGCATAATTTGGATAAACATAGTTATTTTTATTTAAATCAATTCTTTTAAAAACTATTCCTGTGTTTGGTATCGCTGGGAGTATGTTTAAATTTGCACTTACTCCAGTGTGAATACCAATACCAGTAAAAGATATTTTTTTTGAAACAGTTTTTTGAGATAGAATTGACACATTAAATTTATATAGAATTGAGGTAAATTAAATACTCAACAAATATTACAAGAAAATACAATTACTTACCGAAATAATCAAAAAATCTCTCAAATATTCCCTTTTTTTTATTATCACTTGTCTGCACTAGCATATTATTTAAATAATAATCCAAACCACTGAAACATATTTCAACATCATTTTCAGGGTAAAAATTGATAGATTTAAACTTATATTCATTATTTAAATAAAAAGAATTATTATTTAGCAATTTTGAGCCTTCTCCAATCATATAAAGATCTGCTTCTGATAAATTTAGTTTTCCATTCTCAAAATTTGATTTATTAAAAATTAAGCTAATTATCTCTTGCAGCCTATACAAAATAACTTCCTTAAGAGTGCTAATAGATATATTTTGTTTTAAAATATCTTTGACAGAAATAAAATTTTGTTGATTGGTGGATGAATAAGAAAACTCTGTTGCTGTCTCATTAAATAATTTTTTTAATCTTTCTGCATCTGATAATGAAATATTAAAAATTTTTGATATATCTTTTGATATATTAAAGCTGCCTATTGGAATAGATTGAATAATTCTTAGTTTTTTTTGATTAAAATAAATTAGTGTTGTTCTTTCCAATCCAATATCTAGAAAAATTATTTTTTTATTATCTATTTTTTTTAAATAATTGTAGGTTTTTATAAAAGAGGAACAAAAAATTGATTTAACATTTAAATTATTTTCAATAAATTTTTTTTTTATTTGTTCAATTAACTCTTTTGGAAAACATAATATGTAAAAATCTATTTTTAAATTTTTTTTTATAATTAGATCTTTTGACAATTCATAATATACTTTATCATCTATAATAAATTTATTCGCAAC
The DNA here is from genome assembly GCA_902535625.1 of uncultured Pelagibacteraceae bacterium. Classification (GTDB taxonomy): domain Bacteria; phylum Pseudomonadota; class Alphaproteobacteria; order Pelagibacterales; family Pelagibacteraceae; genus Pelagibacter. The sequence continues at coordinate 17,591 of CACAUA010000002.1, forward strand.
AATATTTGTAATATAATAATTACTATAATATGAATTAATTAATTGTTTTATTTCCAATACTAAAGAATTATATATTTTTTTAATATTAGATACTTTATCAAAATTTTTAGTAATAGATAAATTGATCGTAAAAATTTTCGATGTATCTAAAAATAAAATAATATCATTTATGTGATTAGAAATTTTTTTTTCAGCTATTTTAACTATTTTGTTTATAGTAGAGAAGTGGCTATCATAATTATCATCTAATTTGACAAATTCAGATTCTGAAAAATTTCTCTTTAAGTCTTTATCATATGTGGAAAATCTAATTTTATATGATCCAAAATCAATTAGATTAAAATTATTTTCTTTATTCATTTGTTACGATTAATCTATTTGGAATTCTTAAATCCAAAATACTATTTGGTCTAATTTTTTCGTTGTTTGTATATTTTTTAAAAGATTGAATTGCTGTAGTCAAATTAACGGTTGGTAATTTTAGTAAAATATTATTTTCAAAATATAAGTCCCATCTATTACTCTTATGAAAATAATATTTAGTTATCGTTTGATCATTTATTTCATTTTCTCTTAATATATTTTTTAAAGAAATATAACTCGATATTTTAAATTGTCCAAAAATTAAAGGAAGTTTTTTTTGGCTTGAAATATTTTTTGTAGAAATAAAATTTCCATTTGAACCTATATAATGTTTTTTTTGATCAATATAAGTAATTGCAATTAGATTAGTTTTTGTAGCCTTGATACTTATTGTCGAAGGATATATTTTTTTTATTTCGACATTTTCAAGAAATTTTAAATCAATAATATTTTCTTTTAAAATTTTCTTATCTATTTTAAAAATATTTTCTTTTTTCAAAAAGATAGTCTTAGATAAAATTTTTTTTTTTATTTCTGGAGTTTCTGTATCAACTATAATTTTGTTTATTAAAAAATTCTTATAAAAAAAACTTCCAAAATTTAAACTTGAAATAGTCGTTAAAAATAAAAAAGAAAAAACATAAAAATAAATTTTGTTTTTATTTTTCAATAGATGCATCTTCCAAAATTTTTTTTATCAAATTTTTGAAAGTAATGTTATTAAATTTTGCTATTTCTGGCACTAATGACAACGATGTCATACCTGGTTGTGTGTTAGTTTCGAGAAGATAAAACTTATTTTGATAAAATCTAAAATCTGAACGAGAAACACCTCTGCATTTTAATAATTTATGAGCTCTTAATGCTATATTAGTGACTTTTTTATATTGAGTTTTTGTAAGATCTACGGGAATAATATGTTCAGTTTTAGCTTTGGGATTATACTTAGCAACATAATCATAAAATTTTCTTTTTGGCTTCAATTCAATTGCTCCCAATATTCTATTAGATAAAATTGCAACTTGTATTTCTCTTCCCGGTATATACTTCTCAATCAAAATTTCCCCATATTCATTTAACTTTTTTAAGGTTCTTAAAATATTATATTTATTACATATAAAAACATTTACACTAGAGCCTTCATTAAGAGGTTTCACAACTAAAGGAAATCCAATTACTTTTTGTAAATTATTTATTAATTTAAGTTTATTAATATTACTTTTGTAAGAGTATTTGAGATACTTAGGTGTCAAAATATTATTTTTAATAAAGATTTTTTTTGATAATTCTTTATCAATTGCTATAGACGATGATAACACACCTGAATGAGTATATTTTACTTTTTCTGACTCTAGGATTGCTTGGATATAACCATCTTCACCATATCTTCCATGTAATAAATTTAATACAGTATTAGGCTTAAACTTTCTCAATACTTCAATGAATTTTCCATCAGGATTTACTGCTTTAATGTTATATTTTTTATCTTTATTTAGTTCTCGAAAAACACTTTTTGCAGTTTTTATACTAATTTCTTTTTCTTTTGAATATCCACCTGCCAGAATTAAAATTTTTTTCATTATTCTATAATTTTGATTTCTAAATTAATATCAATTCCGGTTTTAACTTTAACATTTTTTTTTACAAAATTTATTAACGAATTCATTTCATCAAATGATGCATTATTTTTATTAACAAAAAAATTTGAGTGTTTTTTTGATATACTGGCATCTCCAAAATTTATGTTGTCTGGAACCGATTCTTTTATGAGTTCCCAAGCTTTTTTTGTTGTTTGATCGATTGGGTTTTTAAAAGTACTCCCCCCGGTCTTAATTTTTGAAGGTTGAGAATTATTTTTTTTTATCGCCAATTCTTCCATCAAATTTTTTATTTTATTTTTATTTAGTAAATCACCTTTAAAAGTAGCACTTAAAAAAATTAAATTTTCGTTTAATTCTATTTTTCTATATTGAAATTTAATTTTGTTAGATGGGATAACTTTTATATTTCCCTTTGTATCAATACATTGTAGAGAGATTAATTTGTCTTTAAATTCTGTCCCAAAACATCCAGAATTCATTTGAAGACCCCCTCCAACTGAACCAGGAATACAGTACATAAATTCAAAACCACTTATTCCATTCTCTAGCGCAAATTCTGAAAGTTTTTTTTGTGAGCAAGCTGAGCCTGCTATTATTGTGTCTGGTTTTAATTTTGATAATGTACTAAAATTATTACTAAGTTTGATTATTACTCCTTCATAAGTATTATCTTTAAATAACACATTTGAACCCATTCCTAATATAAACATTTTTCCTCTATTATTATACAGTTTTAGGAATTCTTTTAATTCTATTAGATTTTTTGGTTTAAAAAAAATTTTTGATTTACCTCCTATATTAAACCAATTAAATTTTTTGATATCAGTATTATAAAAAATATCTGCATTATATTTATTTTTAAAATCTTCAATATCTTTTAATTCCATATCAATTAAGATTTCTTACCCAATTTGTTATAGATCCTGCGCCCATAGCAATAAAAATTTTATTTCCAAAGGCAATGTTTTTAGTAATTTTTTTTAAATCTATTTCATTTTTAAGCATTATCAAATTAACTTTAGAATTTTTTGCAATTAATTTTGCAAATGAAGTATATGAAAATCCTAACTTTATAGTTTCGCTAGCTTTATAAATTGGACAAAGTAAAACTGTATTTGCATTTTTAAAACATTTAGAAAATTCAATTTTTAAATTTTTTACTCTTGAAATTCTATGCGGTTGAAAAATACAAACTATTTCATCTTTATTATATACTTTACTAACACCATCTAACACCGACGAAATTTCAGTTGGATGATGAGCGTAGTCGTCGAAAAATGGCACTTTATTAATTTCAAATAAGAAATTAAATCTTCTCTGAACTCCATTGAAGTTTTTAAGACCTAATTTAATTATTTTATCTGATACACCAATCGAAAAAGCTACTGCCAATGCAGATGTTGCATTTTTTATATTATGCAAACCTAACAAAGGTATTGAAATATTTTTTATAATTTTTGTTTTGCCCGGTATTTTTATTTTAATATTAAATTTTGAATAATCTTTATTCTGAATTATATTGAAAATATGAAAATTTGATTTCTTATTTAAACCAAATGTATAGTAATTGTTATTTTTAATTTTTGGTAAAATATTTTTTACATTTTTGTCATCTAAACACAGAAAAGCCTTTCCGAAAGAAGGTGTTTTATCAATAAATTCTATGAATTTATTCTTTAAATTTTTCATAGTTCTGTAATAATCCAAGTGTTCATTGTCAATGTTAGTTATTATTGAATAATTAAAAGGTATTTGAAGAAAACTTCCATCCGACTCATCTGATTCTACTAAACTCCAGTCACTTTTTCCTAACTTTGCCGAACTTCCTATTGAATTCAAAACACCTCCGTTAATTATTGTGGGATCTAATTTTGCGTAATTCATAATGTTTGACAAAATTGATGTTGTTGTTGTTTTGCCGTGTGATCCTGTCACAACAATATTTTTCATTAAAGAAACTATATGACCTAACAATTCTCCTCTTTTATATATCGGTAAGTTTAATTTTGTAGCATGCCTATATTCTGGATTTGATTTTTTTATAGCTGAGGAAACTACTAATACAGTGCAATTTTTTATATTTTGCTTATTATGATTTAAATAAATTGGAATTTTTCTTTTTCTAAGTAAATTAAGATTTTTATTATCCGATTTGTCACTTCCCTGTATTTTAAAGCCTAAACTATCCATTATTAATGCTAAGCCACTCATACCAATGCCACCAATTCCAACAAAATGAATTAGTTCAGTTTTTCCGATATTAATTTTCATCTATAATTTCTATAATCTTATTATTTATATTATTCCAAGTATTTTTTTTAGTAATTTCCGCAAGATTTTTGAATTTTTCGTTGTAATTTTGATAATCATTAAATATTTCAAATATCATTTTTGAAAATTTTTTAAATTCAAATTCTTTTTGATTTATTAACCAACAACAATTTTTTTTATAGTAAAATTCTGAATTATAGAATTGGTGATTGTCTCTTGCAGACGGGAGAGGTATTGAAATAAACGGTATATTTAAGAATGAAAGTTCACTTAATGTGCTTGCGCCACCTCTAGTAATTGCTAGATCTATACCATTGTAGAGTTCATTACTATCATTGGTAAATTCAATAAATTTGTAGTTTATATTTGATTTGTCATATTTATCTTTTATTGAAGATAAATTATTTTTATTTGATATTTGTTGTATAACTTCGAAATTTCGTTTTTTTGAAATTTCGATAATTAATTCAGTAATATTTTCATCAAAAAACGATGCACCCTGACTGCCACCAATGATAAGAATTTTTTTTATTTTCTTTTCTAAATTAATTGTATTTTTTTCTAAGTTATATATTTCTTTTTTTAAAATAGGTTTGACTATAACTTTTTTAGAATTATATTTTATTGGGAAGTTTCTTAAATTTTCATCGTAACAAATTATTTTTGTTGAAAATTTCAAAGCAAAACGGTTAGATCTACCTAAAACACTATTAGGTTCAAATAAGAAAACTTTTTTTTGTAATATAAATGCGGCTATGCAAAATGGAAATGTCATGTATCCACCAGTACTAAGCACGATATTTGTCTTATTATTTTTTAAAAATCTAATAGATTGAAAAATGTTTATAAAATATTTAAAAATATTTATTGGAAGTAAATAAGGTTTTAAAAATAAATTAGGTACATCTATTAATTCATATTTAAATTTTTCAGAATTTATATATTTACTTCCTCTCAAATCAGATACCATTTTTACAGAAAATTTGTTTTTCAAATGTTCAAACAAAGAGGTAGATGGTACTACGTGGCCACCAGAACCACCTGTTATTATAAGTATATTTTTCATACTAATTTAATTTTCTCTTGGTCAAATTTAATATTATTCCAGTTAAAATTGATGTTCCAACTATTGAAGAACCACCATAACTAATAAATGGCATAGTCATACCTGTAGTGGGAAGCATTCTTATATTTACACCAATATGAATAAAAGTTTGTAATAGTATTATTGAAATACTTCCAACTAATATAAGTTTAAAATTATTATTTTTTGTAAAATTTATTTTTTTTAAAACTCTATAAGATAAGACTAAATAAAGTAATATTATACCCAATAAGATAATTACTCCAAATTCTTCTGCAATTACAGAAATTATATAATCTGTATGTGCTTCTGGTATTCTTGAATTTAAAGTTCCTTCACCTATTCCTTTTCCAAAAAAACTTCCGCTGGATATTGCATCGCTTGCTTTATCAGCCTGGTAATTATTACCGCTAGAAACGTCTAAAAATGACATTAATCTTATTCTTATGTATTCAAATTTTGGTACCAAAAAGATTAAAAATAGAGTTAATGAACTTACAGCTAATAATGACATTGCAAAAAGTAATAAATTTATTCCTGAGACAAAAATAATAACAAGCCAAGCTGAGATTATTAATAATGTTTGTCCTAAGTCTGGTTGAGATAAGAGTAAAATTATAATTGGCACTAAAATGACTGAACTCAAGAGATATTTTATATAAAGGTTTTTTTTTTCTAATGAAATTATTAGTGAAATAACAATAACAAAAAAAGGTTTTAAAGTTTCAATAGGTTGAAACCTAGGTAATGTGCCAATATCCAGCCATCTCTTTGAACCTTTGACCTCTACTCCTATTAAGGGAACTAAGAATAAACTTATAAATGTGATAACAAATAAAACGACTGATAACCTAATTAAAATTTTTTGATCTAGTAGAGATAAAAATAAAATTAAAAATATTCCTATTAATACAAAAATTAAATGTTTTAAAAAAAAATAGTAAGAATTTGTGTTTAATTTATCAGATGCAATTATTGAAGTTGAAACTAAAGAAAAGAACAATCCCAGTGAAAATAATAGACTTATTATCAAAAAAATTGTTTTATCGATGTTTTTCCACCAATCATAAAATGTATCAAAATATTTATTCATTCAATTGGTAAATATCTTTTAATTAACATATTGAATTGTCTACCTCTTTCCTCAAAATTTTTGTATTGATCAAATGATGCAGCCGATGGGCTAAATAAAACTGTAACTTTTGTTCTTATATCCTTAAGGTTTGGAATTAATTTAAGAGTATTTCTCAGATCTTTTGATAGATTAACTTTAATTTTATTTTTAAATAGTTTGAGAAAAACTTGTCTATCTTTTCCGTAAATATATGCTTCTAAATTTTTAAAATACTTTTTATTTAAATTAAATTTATCACCCTTTTTAAATAATCCACCCAAGATCCAAAAAATTTTTTCATTAGATTCTAAAAATGGAACAGTAGAAGATAATGTTGTTGACTTAGAGTCGTTTATTATTTTTAAATATTTTGATTGATGGATCACTTCCTGTCTAAATTTCAAAGGTTTAAATTTATTAATAGTTTTTATTACAGTTTTTAAATTAAGTTTCATATGTTTCGATAGCTCAAATAAAAAATTTAAATTTTGAAAATTTGTTGAATTTTTAAAATTATCATTACTTAATTTATTTTTTAAATATGCATGCTTATTTTTACTTACATATATTATTTTAGATTTTATATTTTTAGTTCTTAATAAGTCTTTCAATAAATTAGTGTTTGTTATTATTGCTACATCATTTTCGTTTTGTCTTATTACACATTTTAATTTTGATAATACATAATTTTTCATTGTATTATGTCTTTCTAAATGATCTGGGGAAATATTAATGATTATAGAAAACTTTGATTTGAAATATTTACTATAAGCCAGCTGATAAGAAGAAGCCTCAATAACAAAGATAGTATTTCTGGTAACTCTTTTTTCATCTAAAATAGGATTTCCAATATTTCCAGTTAACCTGGTATCATAATTGTGATTCTTTAAAATATCATAAAGCAACTTACTTGTAGTTGACTTTCCGTTCGTACCAGTAATCGTAATTGTCAAAACCTCAGGATTAAATTTATAAAAAATATCAAAATCAGTAATAACTTTTTTTTGGTGCTTTTTTAAATAATTTGATAACTGGCATCTATTTATATTAATACCGGGACTTATAACTATATAATCAAAATTATTATTTAATAATTTTGATTTAGAAATAAAAAATTTTTTATATTTATTTTTAATTTTTTTCTTGTCATCATCGAAAATAAAACACCTATTTTTCTTTTTTAAATATTTTAATGATGAAATTCCAGATTTTCCAAAACCATAAATTAAAAAACTTTTACTTAACGTTTCATTTTTTAATTTCATTATCTGAGTTTCAAAGTTGCTAATCCAATCATTGCTAGAATAATAGAAATTATCCAAAATCTAATTACAACCGTTGACTCAGGCCATCCTTTTTTTTCAAAATGATGGTGTATTGGAGCCATTTTAAATATTCTTTTACCTGTTAATTTATATGAAATAACTTGAACTATTACAGAAACAGCTTCTAAAACAAACAATCCACCTGTTATTGCTAACACAATTTCGTGCTTAGTTATTATACCAACCGCTCCTAGTGAACCACCTAATGATAAAGATCCAGTGTCTCCCATAAATATTTTTGCCGGTGGTGCATTAAACCATAAAAAACCTAAACAAGCTCCGATTATTGATCCACAAAAAATCGAAGCTTCTCCTACACCCTCTATATATGCTATCTGAAGATAATCAGAAAAAATTATGTTACCAGAGACGTAACTAATAAATGCAAAACAAGCAGCAACTAACATAACAGGAACTGTTGCTAAGCCATCTAAACCATCTGTTAAATTAACTGCATTTGAAGCTCCAACTAATATGAACATATAAAAAGGTATAAAAAACCAGCCAAGATTAATTACTAAGTTTTTGAAAAAAGGAAAATATAGATTGTTCATTTGATCAGAATTACTTGTGATATAAAGTATAAATATACCAATCAAAGCTAAAATAATTTGTAGAGAGAACTTTAGTTTAGAAGAAATTCCATTCGAACTTTTTAACTTTATTTTTTTATAATCATCATAAGCTCCTAATAATCCAAAAGAAGCTGCAATAAATATTAAAAACCAATTGTATGGATTTGATAAGTCACCCCATAGCAATACTCCTGAAAAAACACCTAGTAATATTATTAGTCCTCCCATTGTAGGTGTTCCAATTTTTCTAATTATATGATCGCTAGGTCCATCTTCTCTGATTGGGTTATGAATCTGTTTTGAAGAAAAAAAATTAATTAATGGGTTTCCAACTAAAAAAACAACTATCATAGCTGTAAACATAGAAAGACCGGTTCTTACTGTTAAATATTTAAAAACATTCAAAAAACTAAATTGATCTACTAGAATTGAAAAAAGTTCAAACAACATTAAAATTTTGATCCAATTTGTTTGGTTATTTGATTAAGTCCTGTAGAATTTGAGCCCTTTATCATTAAAAAATCACCATTATTTAAATCATTTTTTATTATATTAAGAATTTCACTAGTTGATTTAAGTATTTTTCCTCTTTTTTGTGTTCTAATTTTGTTAAATGTTTCTGTGATATAATTCCCATAAACAAACAACTTTTTGAACTTTGCCTTGTTGATATCTTTTGCAGCTTCAATATGAAGTTTTTTTGAAAATTTTCCTAATTCTAACATGTCACCTAATAGCATAAATTTTTTATTTGGATTTACTTTTAAATTATCAAATTTCTTAATTGAGAAATTCAGAGATAATGGATTTGAGTTATAACTTTCATCTATTATGTTAACTTTTTTAGAGCCGACAGTGAATTTTTTTATATTTCCTCTACCACTTGGTATTTTATAATTAGAAAAAAAGTTACTTTTTATTTTATCAATGATATTTAAACTTTTACAAACTGCTATAGAAGCCAATATATTATCCAAATAAGGTAATAAGTTATTATTAATCTTAAAATTAAAAGTTTTAGAAGCTACGTCAATATAAATGATATAAGATTTCGTAGATTTTTTTAATTTAGATAATCTAATATTAGAATTTTTATGTTTACCGAAAGAAATGATATTTAAATTATTTTTATTTGCTAAATTTGAAAAAAAATCAAAAAATTTATCATCTTTATTCAATACAATTGTACCATTTTTTTTTATATTGAAAATAATTTCTGATTTGGCTTTAGCTATATCCAATAAAGATTTAAAATTTTTTGCGTGCGCATAACTAATATTTGTAATAACTCCAACGTCTGGTTTAATTATTTTTGATAAATAATCTATTTCTCCCTTTTTATCCATTCCAATTTCAAATATTCCATAAGTCGTATCCTTATTTAAATTTATTAAAGAAATCGGTAAACCGAATTTATTATTGAATGAATTTTTTGAAAATGTTGTGGAATAATTTTTTTGAAGACATTGTCCTAACAATTCTTTCAGCGATGTTTTGCCTGAAGATCCTGTAATTGCAACTTGAGATGCATTAGAAGAAATTCTTAACATTTGTGAAAATTTAATTAATAATCCTAGAGTACTTTTAACATTAATCTTTTTTTTAGTATCATTTTTGTTATTTTGAAGTATTGCTAATTTTGCTCCATTTTTTAGAGCTTCGTCTGCAAAATCATTTCCATTAAAAGATTTTCCCTTAATTCCAAGGAAAATTTTACCTTTATTTTGTTCTTTCGAATTAGTGCTAATTTTTAAATTTTTTATTCTATCTAATTTTTTGTTATTTATAATTTCTTTAAGTATATTTAATTTCCAATCATTTGATAAAAATTTATTTTTTAAAATTATTGATTTTTTTATATTATCTTTGTCAGAAAATTTATTTTTCTTAATATATTCTTGAGTGTTTTCATGTCCCTTTCCAGCAATAATTAAAACCTCATCAGACTTACTATTTAAAATTGCTTTTTTTATAGCTAATTTTCTTGATGGTATTTCAATCATTTTTGATGGTAAAATTGATTTCTTAATACTTGCTCTAATATTTTCTGGATTTTCACTTCTAGGATTGTCGTCTGTAAGATAAATATAATTACATAGTTTGTTAGCAATTTTGCCCATTATTGGTCTTTTTTCTTTATCTCTTTCACCGCCACATCCAAATACAATATTAATTTTTCTTAAACCAAATTGTTCTTTAATATTTTTTATACTAGTTTTAAGAGCCTCTGGAGTATGAGCATAGTCTAGGATAAAAATTGAATTATCTTTGGATGTTCCGATTATCTCGAGCCTTCCTTTTGCTGGTTTAATATACTTAAGTTTTTTAACAATATCATCAATTTTTAGATTACTTTTAATTGCTGCTGCAATAGCCATCATCAAATTTTTAATTTGTATTTTTCCAATTAGGCTTGTTTTAAATTGGTATTCCTTATTTTGAAAAGTAAACTTTATATGTTGGTAGTTGTTTAAAATTTTAATTGAATTAATTTTTAAATGACTATCTGATGTACCAATGTTTAATAAATTTAATTTTTTTCTTTTGGCTATTTTTTTAAAGATTTGTGAGTATTTTAAATCATTGTCAAATATCAAATTTCCGTCTTTCTTTGTCAACTCATTAAATAAAATTAATTTTGAATTAAAATAATTTTTATAATTTTTGTGATAATCTAAATGATCTCTGCTTAAATTAGTGAATATAGATGTGCTAAAGTTAATTCCATGTAATCTTTTTTGATGAAGGCCATGACTTGATGCTTCTAAAATTACATTTTCAATTTTTTTATTCTTTAAATTTGCAAGTATTTTATTAATTGTAATAGCATCAACAGTTGTATTATTAAGTTTTAAGCTAACACCATTCGATTTGACGCCTAAAGTTCCAATTGAGGCTACTCTTTTTTTATTAAGTTTTAGTATCTGGTAATAAAAATTGACTATAGATGACTTACCGTTTGTACCAGTTACAGCAATTATATTATTTGGTTTTTTATTATAATATTTATTTGCGAAATTTGATAAGGCTAATCTAGGATCGCTTACTTTTATATATAATACACCTTTATTGACTCCAGTTTTAAATTTATTTGATATAATTATTCGAGCTCCTCTTATAATGGCATCATTTATAAAATTATTTCCATTAAATTTACTACCCTGTATTGCAAAAAATATATAATTTTTTTTTATTTTTTTTGAATTAAATTCAAATCCATTAAAACTTTTATTATTAAAGTCTTTTTTAAGATTTTTAAAAAAGCTTTTTAATATCATTATGAAATTTCTTAATATTTTATGGCTAAAATAGGCCCGATTTTTTCAATTATATTTTTGGCAACCTCGACAGAAGTCCAGCCAGCAGTATTAAAAGGTGTACCTATTATCTTCCTTTTTTTGCCATCATTATATTCATAAATATAAGTTTCACTCAATTTTGGCTCATCTAACAAAACAATTAAAACATATTTTGGAGAAGAAATTGGAAAAATTGAAGCAAAAGTATTTATTTTTTTTTTTGAATATTTACCTTTTATAGATTTTTGAGCTGTTCCTGTTTTACCAGCAATTTCATAACCAGCAATATTTGCTAAATTAGCTGTGCCCTGTTCGGATGTTACAATTTTTCTCAATATTTCATTAATTTTATTCGAATTTTCTTGTGTTATTATTTGTTCACCTTTTTTTAAATTTTTCTCTTTTTTAATTAAAGTTGGTTCTATTTTATATCCACCATTTGCAATTATTGCATAGGCTTTTGCAAGTTGAAGTGGTGTGGTTGTTATACCATGACCATATGCTGATGTAGCTAATTTACATTTTCCCCATTTAAATGGAATTGGATTTCCAACTTCCTCTATATCAAATTGTATTTTATTTAATAAATCTAAATTTTCTAGAAAATCTTTAAAATTTTCTAAACCGACTTTCTGAGCAATTTTGATTGAACCAATATTTCCAGATCTAATTAATATTTCTTCAGCAGTAAGACTTGATGGAATATCCATATCATATTCAGAGATTGACCTTCCAGCACATTTTATTTTTTTTGGTAAATTTTCAAAAAGGGTATCTTCTTGGATAACATTTTGTTGAAGTCCAGCAGCCAATGTAAATGTTTTAAAAACTGATCCAAGTTCATAAACACCTTTTGTGGATCTGTTTATAAATTTTTTATCAGAAATATCTTCTCTTTTATTTAAATCAAAATCTGGTATAGAAACCATTGATATAATCTCTCCGCTGTTAACGTTCATTAAAATAGCTGTACTTCCATAACTATTAAAAATTTCTTGAAATTTTATCAATTCCTCTCTTATCAAATATTGTATTTCGGTATCTAAAGAAAGCTTTAATGGCTTGTTTGAAGTTGTTAATTCATAGTCAAAAGATTTTTCTATACCAGACACACCATTGTTATCTGTATCAATCTGTCCCAATATATGACTGAAAAGATTACCGTTAGGATAAACACGAGCAATGTTTTCTTCTTCTTTGAACGATTTTTCTCCCAGTAATTTTATTTTTTCAAGTTTTGCTGGAGATATTTTCTTTTTGACATAAAAAAATTTTTTTCCATTGATTTCCTTTTCAAAATTTTTACCAGGAAATATTAATTTTAAAGAAATTAATAATTTTTCTTTGTTAATTAGCTGATTTGGGTTTATACCCAAATTAGTTACACGCACAGTTTTAGCAATAATATTTCCATTTCTATCCATGATAGATGCTCTATATTTCTCTTTTTCTTTTACAGTTTGAGTTTGGTTTGTTTTTTTAAATCCTAAATAGATAGTTTTGGACGAAAAAATTATAGTAATTATAAAAAAAATGAAAAAAATGAATGATATGCGTTCAAAAGATATTTTTAAATTTGTTCTATTTACTTCAAAATTAAAATTTTCGTCAATATTATTCATTATTAAATTTAAGAATTTTTAAATCTGTAATTTTTTTTTTTTTTAATTCTTTATCAAAATATATTCTGGAATATTCCATTAACTTATTTGGCGATGTAAGATAGTTGAAATCAAATAAAACTAACTCATAAATATCATTGAGAGCTCTGATGTCTTCTTGAATTTCAAAAATTTGTTTATCAAGTTTTTTTGTCGAATTTTTTGTAAAAGCAGTTGAAATTATAAGAATAATAATTGGTATAAATAAAAGAATTTTTTTATGCATTAAAGTTCAAATTTTCTATATCTATTAAATAATTAAAATTACTAATAAATTTTTTAAAGTTACATCCGTTCTCTAATTTATATGCAAATCTAAGTTTTGCTGACCTTGAGGGAGGGTTAATATTAATTTCACTGGATGATGGGATTATTGGTTTTTTTTTTGTTAAATTAAAATACTTTTTAGTTGAAATACTTTTCGGTAAATATCTAGAAGAATTTTTTACTTCTGAGTATTCTTTAAAAAAAAACTTTACTATTTTATCTTCGATAGAATGAAAAGTAACAACTGCTATTACTCCACCAACTGGCAAAATATTATAGGCTTTTATTAAACTATATATCAGCTCGGTTATCTCTTTATTTACGAAAATTCTAAGAGCTTGAAAAACTTTAGTGGATTTATTTTTTCCACTTTTCTTTTTTTTTACACCTTCAATGATTTCTACTAAATTTTCAGTTTTAATTTTTTTATTTTTTCTTAATTGTACTATTTTTTTTGATATTGGTTTTGCATATTTTTCATCTCCAAAATACTTGAAAATTTTAAAAAGATTTTGTTGGCTCATTTTTGATATTACATCATCACAAGAAAAATCATTTAATCCCATTCTCATGTCTAGTTTGCCTTTGCTATTAAAAGATATGCCTCTATTTAAATCAGAAATCTGATTCAATGAATATCCCAGATCAAAAATAACTGCTTTAATATTATCTTCCTTTATTTGATCAATATCTGAAAATTTTTTGTTATAAAATTTAAATCTTTTTTTATACTTTGTGAGGAATTGATTAGCTATACTATTGACAGAATTATCTCTATCTAGTGCTATTATATTATTTAAGTTATTCTCTAATATCTTTTTTGAGTAACCACCTGCACCAAATGTGCAATCGATAAATGTGCCACCATAAAGAGGGGAAATAATACTAACTAATTCGTTTAGTAATACTGGAAAATGTTTTTCCAGATTTATGGTGGCATTCATTTATTTTTTTGAAGACCATTAATTCTTTTGTCTTCTCAAAAATGCTGGAATTTCTAAATCTTCTTCTTCCTCAGATTTTATCTCTTCTGGTGAAGTTGATAACTCCTCGTTAGCATCAGAATTAAATAGCTCAGGAGTATCATCATCACTCAACTCAAAATTCTCCAAACCATTATTTTCAGATACTTGCTCATCTACATTGCTTTCAAATTCAGAGTTTACTGCACTAGCTACAGGTGCTTCGGTTTGCTCTAAATCCTTTGTATTTATAGTGCTTGATGACTCATTTGCATAATTAGTTTCTATGCTTTTAGAACTCAATTCTTCATTTTTCTCTTCATCCTCTATTTTAAGAGCGTTAGCTCCATTAGTAATTATTGAGTTGTTATTTGTAAATTGGAAAGATTGAGTTGATGCAGAATTTGAAAACTCAGAATAACCTGGATTTCTATTTTGAATTCTATGAACCATGTTAATTACTGATTTAGGCTCAGGTTGTTGTCCATCTAATGCAGTAGCAACAATTGAAACTCTCATTAATCCATCCAAACTATCATCGGTTATAGCTCCTATAATTAATTCAGCCTCTGGATCGACTTCGGCTCTTACTTTATTCACAGCTTCATCTACTTCAAATAATTTTAAATCTTTACCTCCAGTGATATTAACCAAAAGTCCTTTTGCCCCTTTTAAAGAATAATCGTCAATCAATGGATTATTAATTGCTGACTCAGCTGCTTTGACTGCTCTTCCCTCTCCTTCAGCTTGACCTGTTCCCATCATAGCTTTACCCATTGAACTCATAACAGTTTCAACATCAGCAAAATCTAAGTTAATAAGCCCCGGTCTAACCATTAAATCAGTTATACTTTGAACACCATGAAGCAAAACATCATTTGATAAAGCGAAAGATTCTTCAAAAGTTGTTTGTTCACTTGCAATCTTGAATAAATTTTGATTTGGAACAACTATAATAGTATCAACATGTTTTCGAAGTTCTTCTAAGCCTTGTTGAGCTTTTCTCATTCTTGAAGGGCCCTCATATAAGAAAGGTAAAGTTATAACCCCAACTGTTAAGATATTAAGTTCCTTAGCCGCTCTAGCAATAACATGTGCAGATCCAGTTCCAGTCCCACCACCCATTCCAGCTGTAATGAAAACCATATTTGCACCCTGCAATATATTTACTATTTCATTTAAAGACTCGTCTGCAGCAGCTTGACCTATATCAAGTTTTGCACCTGCTCCTAGCCCTTTAGTTAAATTTAATCCCATTTGTATTTTTGTTTGTGCCTTACTTAATCTTAAATCTTGAGCATCTGTATTAACTGCAATAAACTCAACTCCCTGAAGACCAGCCTCAATCATTCCATTGATTGCATTTCCACCCGCTCCTCCTACTCCTAATACTAGAATTCTAGGTTTCAGCTCTTTTATATCTGGTGTTTTAAAGTTTATTGTCATTTTTCTCCCCTTTTAGTTATTAAATTGTTTTTCCCATTTAAGACTTGCTCTGTTAATATTTGATTTTTTCCTTGCGTTTGCCCTAAATTTTTCAAAGTGCGTTGGCTCCCATATTTGAAATGTTTTTCCTTGACCAACAAATAACATGCTACTTTTAATTTTTGCATGCTTTAATAAGTTTGGAGTAATTTGAATTCTACCCTCAGTATCAAATTGTAAATTAATACTTTCTGATAATATAGATGTAGCAAAATAATCTTTCTTTTCCTCGAAGGGATTTAGTGAGTCTATCGCATTTGAAATTTTTTCTATTCGATCTTGTGGCCATGCTTCAATACATAGATTGTTAAATGATGGATAACAAATTATTCCATTATAGCCGATGTTCGATAAATATGATCTATACGATGCAGGCACCGAAACCCTTCCTTTTTTGTCCAATTTGTTTTCGTAAGTTGATAAAAACATAAACCATATTATCCTAAATTTGGGTTTTTATGGGATATTATGGGTTTTATTTGATAGCGTCAATAGCTAATATTATGGAACTTTAATGTAAAAATTTAATAAATATTTTGATTTATTTTAATGAAATGCCAGATAAACTGTAAGCCGGGTTCTGTCTTTTAAACTTATCATTTATCTAGGCTTTGAATCACTTCAAAGCTCAAGCAACTAACCCTGATGACTAGCCAAAGACTGCTTTTAGTTATTGCTAACAATGTCATCTCTACTCAGTCTTGCTCTCAGTGGGGTTTTCCATGCGCTAGTTGTTACCAACTTAGCCGGTGTGCTCTTACCACACCTTTTCACCCTTGCCTTGATAAGGCGGTTTATTTTCTGTGGCACTATCCCTAGGGTTTCCCCCGCCAGCTGTTAACTGGCACTGTGTCTTTGTAGAGCCCGGACTTTCCTCTTTAATAAATTAAAGCGATAAGTCATTTATCTGGCATGCAAAGAAATATTCTTTTTTCATTAAATTTCAACTATTTTTAACTCAATTAAATTAAGGATTTTAGAATCTCATAAGATTCTTTATCAACTATACTGCTAATAATTTGTGGTCTAAATCTTCTTTGAAAATTTTTATAAATCTTAATCTTCTCGTATGGTTTATTTGTTGATTTATAACCAAACTTAAATAATAATTTATAAAATTTTTTGCTGTCATTTAATTTAATCTTCCTTAATTTTTTACAATGTTGCTCACTTAATTTATGCCACAAGCATATTTTATTTTTATGAAGTATTTTCCAAGGAAATTTTTCACCTGGATCCTTTTTTCTTAAGGGAGCTATATCGGAATGTCCTAAAACATTTTCTTTTTTTATTTTATATTTTTTTTTTAACTTTTTTGACAAACTGATAACTGATTTAATTTGACTTGGGCTAAAATTATTATAGCCATGTTCATGTCCTGGATTAGATATTTCTATGCCTATTGAATTTGAATTTAATAACTTATCTTTTTTCCATGATGAAATTCCAGCATGCCAAGCTATATACAAATCAGGAACAATTTTAATTATCTTGCCATTTCTTTTAATAAAATAATGACAGCTTACTCCGGAGTTATTGCTTGTAAGTCTTTTTATTGCTCCTTTTTCAGATTTCATTCCTGTGTAATGAAAAATTAGGTACTTTACTTTTGAAAAACTTCTTTTTCTTAAATTAAAATTTGGGGAGTAATTTATAGACATTTTTTCAACATTTTTCTGCATAAATTAAAACAATTTATCTTTATATTAATACTAATTATATTATAAGTATTTTATGAACAAAGTTCTTTCAGTTATAACTATAGTTGTATTCTCATTTATAAGTTCAAATGCTTTTTCTGGAGATGATGGAAAAATTGAAATTAATGGAAAGAAAAACGGTAAAATTGAAGTAAAGGATTGCTTTGAAAAAGTGAACAGAGGGATTTTTTCATTCAATCAAGTTTTAGATAAAGCTATTTTTAAACCACTGGCAAAAGGATATAGAATATTTCCCCAACCTATTAGATCAGGAACAAGTAATGCTCTTACAAATTTAAGTAATACTGTTACAATTCCAAATAATATTTTACAAGGTCAATTTAAAAATGCAGGCATTAATTCTGCAAGATTTATTATTAATACTACTTTAGGAATAGGTGGAATTTTTGATGTTGCCTCTTACTATGGATTAAAAAAACGTGATAAAGAAGACTATGGACAAACCTTAGGTGTATGGGGTGCAGGCCCTGGTTGCTATTTAGTATTACCAATATTGGGACCCTCTACTGTAAGGGACTCAATAGGATCTATAGTAAACATGACCGGTGGAGATGCTTGGTATAACGTAACTGTAGTCAATCAAACACAATACTTTTCTGAAGCTGATTACTATGCCTCAAGATTATTAACTGGAATTGACTTTAGAGCTAAAAATTTGGAGTCATTTGAAAGCTTAGAAAATAGTTCTGTTGATCTTTATGCCTCTGTTAGAAGTTTGTATTTACAAGACAGATATAGAAAAGTTAGAAATATAGATAAAACTACCGAAACCTTAAGTGATGACGATTGGGAAGAGCTAGATAGTCAATAAACATATTCTAAATGAGATTTTTTAAGTATTTAATTTTTTTTATTTACATATTTAATTTCAACAATATTTTATTGGCAAAAGATCCTAGTGCTTTAATTAATGAAATTGTGGATGAAGCTGCATCTACATTGTCAAGTGAAGATCCTGTTGAATCAAAAATTATTAAATTAAACGCAATAGCAGAAAAAAGTGTCGATATTAAAGGAATAGGAATGTACACTTTAGGCAAGTATCGAAAAACTTTAAATGATGAGCAGAAGTTAAAGTACCAAAAATTATTTAGAAGTTATTTTTTAAAAAGTTTTTCTAGCAGACTTGTTGATTATACAAATCCTAAAATAAACGTTATTTCACAAAAAAAAATTAATGATAAATATACAATTGTTAATAGCGTGTTAGAGGCTACCTCTAAAAGACCTCAGGTAAACATTGACTGGAGAATTTATACTAAAAATCCAGAGAGACCCTTAATAAGAGACCTAATTGTTGAAGGTTTAAGTTTGGCAAGGACCCAAAAAGAGGAATTTAATTCAATAATTCAAAATAATGATGGGGATATAAATGCATTATTTAAGACGCTAGAAGAATTTTTGATAAAATAATTTAAAAAAAGCCTACTTCACCCAAACATATATCAGACTTAAAATTGCTAAAGCCAGCAACTAGGCCAATCGACTTAATTTTTTGTCCAAAAATATTATTAGGTTGATAAAAGTTAGATTTTTTGAATTTAGTAAATGGTGCCCTTATTTCAATCCAATTTTTAGGAGAGTAAAATTTATAGCTATAATACTGCCATGGAGCAAAAGTTAAACCTGTTCTCAAATGTATGCTGTAATCTTTTTCATTTCCATAAACTTTAATATAAATTCCTTTATAATCATTTGTATCAATATTAGGTTTTAATTGAGCTCTAATTTGGATAAATCCACCATTATTTTTTGTAGATACATTCCCTTTCATTCTATAACACTTCATATTGTCAAATTTCTCAACTTTAAATAAGCCTGAGGAAACTCCTCCCATAACTTGATCTGTTATAAAATTCCACTCTTGGTCTTGTGTAGTTAAATTTGGATTTTGAAGTTGATCTAAAATCATTTTTTCGGAAAAGCTTTTGCTGCTGTATATTATAAATAAAATAAAAAAAATAATATTTTTCAAAATTAAGCTATTTTTTTTTTGCAAGTTGTTGTAATAAATATATCTCTTTTTCCGTTAAAGTATTTTTTTCCTCTTTAATTTGCACTTCCAAACTTAAAAGATTTACTAATGTAAATAATGAAACTGTTGCTGTTAAAATTATAAAATATACTGAAGATAAGTTGACTATTGTTATTACTAAAAAAGTACCAGTCCAACCGATAAAAACACCACGTAAAATTGTTCTATGACTCTTTAAATCAGGAATTTTTATAAATTGAAAAAACAAAAGGACTAAAAGAAACATGATTCCAGATATTGATCCTCTTAATAAAACCAAAGTATCTAATCCTCCTCCGTACAATTCTCGATGAATTAAATAGGCAACAACACCTTTATAGGCAAAGAAAAATAAGAAGATTAATGAAATAAATATGGATAAATAATAAGAATATTTTGGTTTAATTTTTAAATTTATTTTCATAACAAAAACAATTTCTTATTAATAATTATCACTTTTAATATTGAATTACTTCAAATTATTATTGAGTTTTTGGTGGGCCCGCCAGGACTCGAACCTGGGACCAATACATTATGAGTGTACTGCTCTAACCAACTGAGCTACAGGCCCTATATGGATGGGACTAATATAACATTTTTTTTTGCATATCAATTGAAGAAAATGGTGGGCCGTGTTGGTTACGCTCCAACTACCCCTGCAATGTCAATGCAGTACTCTACTATTGAGCTAACGGCCCTAACTTTCTAAGAAGCTTTTTAATTGTTTAGACCTACTCGGATGTTTCAGTTTTCTCAAAGCTTTTGCTTCTATCTGTCTAATTCTTTCTCTTGTAACAGAGAATTGAAGCCCAACCTCTTCCAAGGTATGGTCTGTATTCATTCCTACACCGAACCTCATTCTTAAAACTCTTTCTTCTCTAGGTGTTAGTGTTGATAAAATTTTTGTTGTAGCTTCGCTTAAATTCGATTTTATAGCTTGTTCTAAAGGAGCTAGTGCTTTTGTATCCTCTATAAAATCTCCAAGACTACTATCTTCTTCGTCTCCAACTGGCTTCTCTAGAGAAACAGGTTCTTTTGAAATTTTTAAAACTTTTCTAACTTTTTCTAATGGCATTCTAAGTTTTTTAGCAAGCTCTTCTGGAGTTGCTTCTCTTCCAAATTCACTTAATATTAATCTTTGCGTTCTAACTATTTTGTTTATGGTTTCAATCATGTGTACAGGTATTCTTATTGTTCTTGCCTGGTCAGCAATTGATCTTGTTATTGCCTGCCTAATCCACCATGTTGCGTAAGTAGAAAATTTATATCCTCTTCTATACTCAAATTTATCTACTGCCTTCATGAGTCCAATATTCCCCTCTTGTATAAGGTCTAAAAATTGAAGACCTCTATTAGTGTATTTTTTTGCAATAGATATTACTAGTCTTAAGTTTGCTTCCACCATTTCTTTTTTTGCAATTCTAGATTCTTTTTCACCTTTTTGAACTCTGCTTACGAGTTTTTTATATTCTGTTACTGATAGACCTAATTTATTACTAATCTCTACAAGCCTATCTCTTATATTTTTGAATTCATTTTTATTTTTTTGAAAGAACTTTTTCCAAACTTCATTAGTGTCTAAAAATTCTTTTAAATTTGGATTAATCTCATTTCCAATATAAAATTTAATAAACTCATCTCTTGAAATTTTTGACTCTAAGGCCAATCTTAATAAATTTCCTTCTAATGAAATAATTTTTTTATTTTCAGCATAATGCTTTTGGACTAGTTCTTCTAATACTGATGGTGATAGTTGAAGAGACTTTATATTTTCTAAAATATCATCGACGATTTTTTTATAATTTTTCTCTTTCGAAAGCGAAAATTTTTTTGATTCTAATACACACTCTAATTTCTCTTTTTGATACTTAATTAATTTATTATATTCTTTAGTTAGATTATGAACTGTCTGTAACACTTTTGGCTTAATTTCAGTCTCCATTGCTGCCAAAGTTGGATTAAACTCATCTTCTTCAACATTATTATTTTCTTCGGAGGACTGACCGTCTGTTTTTTTTTGTTTTGATCCATTTTCACTTTCATCATCTTCCATATAGTTTGTATCTATATCAATAATTTCTCTAACTAAAATTTCATCATTTTGTAATTTGGTGTCCCACTCAAAAAACTGTAGAGCAGTTAAAGGACTCTGTGATAAAGCATTTAACATAACGTCTTTCCCCGCTTCTATTCTTTTAGCTATTGCAATTTCACCTTCTCTGGATAATAATTCAACACCCCCCATTTCCCTAAGATACATTCTTATGGGATCATCACTTTTCTCTATTGTTTTACCTTCGTCTTTGGATGAAGTGTCCTTTTTTCTCAATATTTTGTAGTCAGATTTCTTTTCAACTAAAATTATATTCTCATCAAGTATATGGATAAATGCTTGAGCAAGATTTTCGTTTGACAAGTTCCTCTTTCCTAAGGACTTGTTTAATTCTTCGTGAGTTATAAAGCCACGATGGATACCTCTACCCATCAATCTAGCAAATGATTTTGTAATTATTCTTTCCACAATTCAAAGTTTGAAGGACTTATATAATGTCTAATACAAAAAAATCTATGTGATTTTTTTTATTTTTAGTTGATTTTTTGTTGTTTTTTTAGCTCTTTTATCTCATTAAATGTATTCTCACTCATATCCTTTGAAAACTTTGATTCTAACTCGGATATTCTTTGCTCTAATTCATAATTTTTAAGATCTTGAATAATTTCAGTAAAAATTTCTAATATTTTTTGGTCATCATTTAAATTTTTTGAAATTATATGTTTAACCGAAGCATAATTAATGACTCTATTAATAAGATTTTTATCTAAATTTAATTTTTGAACATCTAGATTAATTAAATTTTCTGACTGTTTTAAAATTTCAGCGAATAATTGTTTGTTTTCGTCACTATATAATTTTACATTTTCAATTAAGTGAAAGTTTTGATGAATTAATTTTGGTTTTGCAAGCAATGTATATAAAAATGAGAATTCTTTAATTTCAAAAGATTTTAATGATTTTGTTTCATTATAATAACTTTTAGTCTTAGCAAGAGATTTTGCGGGTTTCGTATAATTTTTACTAAATTTCGAATTTATGTTTGGTGTTAACTCAGATACTTTTTCAAGAAAATATTCCAGAGTATATTTTTTTACAAAACTATCTTTAATATTTGATGCAATTTCTCTAAGTTTTTTTTCGAAAATAGCTTTTGAACTAGGGCTTTCAGTTGTCAAGCTGATATAATGCTCGAATATAAATTTATGTATAGGTATAGATTTTTGCTTTGAAAATTCTAAAAACTTTTCTTTACCAAATTTATTTACATAATTATCTGGATCTAGATTATTTTCCAAAAGAAGGAATGAAATTTTTTTATCAGGTTTTAATTCATCAATAATATTTTCTGCAGCTCTTAATGCAGCTTTATAACCACTTTGATCACCATCAAAGCATATAATTATATGATTATAGAATTGGTTTAAAATTTGTATCTGTTTACTTGTTAAAGCGGTACCTAAGTTTGCGACAGTATTTTCTATTCCATTTTTTGATAAACCAATAACATCCATGTATCCTTCAACTAAATATACATCTTCTAATTTATTTGATAATTTTCTTGCTTTATCAAGATTATATAAATTTGATCCTTTCTTGAAAAAAGGGGTTTCAGGAGAATTAATATATTTAGCTAAATTTTTATTATCATCTATAATTCTTCCACCAAAACCTATAATATTTCCTGATATATTATTTATTGGAAAAATTATTCTATTTCGGAATCTTGATACATATTTTTTTTTCTTTTCATCAAAATAAAATAGGCCTGTATCTTTGATAGTTTCTTCATCGAAATCCTTTTTTAAAACTTCAAAATAATCCAAATCCTCTGTAACAAAACCAAGATTAAAATTTTTAACCTCAACACCAGACAGGCCTCTTGCTTTAAGATAATTTTTTGCTTTAACTGATTTTTCATTTTTAAATAACTCATTTTTATAAAATTCTGAAAAATTACTACATACGGCTTTGTATATTTTCCATTTATTCTCTCTTTCCACATCTTGTTTTGAAAATGTATAAGGTTGCATCCCCGCAAGATTTGATAGCATTTTGACTGCTTCACCAAATCTAAGATTTTGAGTTTTCATTACAAAGTCAAAAATATTTCCATGCTCACTTGTACTAAAACAATGGTAAAATTCTTTTTCATCATTAACTGTAAATGATGGAGTTTTCTCTGTTTTAAAAGGTGATAAACCAACGAACTCCTTACCTCTTTTTTTAAGTTTAACGGTTTTGGAGACAACTGTTGAGACTTTTAATCTAGTTTTAATTTCGTCTAAATATTCCTTTGGATATTTCATTAGCCATTAAGTATTTTTTTAATAATCTGACCTGCATTAGAAAAATCAATTGTATCAGCATGGTTTTTTTTCAATTCACCCATGACTTTACCCATGTCCTTGATTGAAGAGGCTCCAGAACTTTTTATAATTTCTTCACATATCTTTTTTGTATCTGCTTCAGATAATTGCTTGGGTAAATATTCGGATAAAACATCAAGCTCACCTTGTTCAATTTCCAATAAATCTGACCTGTTATTTTTTTTATATATTTCAATTGATTCGGATCTTTGTTTGATCATTTTTTTTAAGAGTTTTTTTATATCCTCATCGTCTGTCTCCTTTTTATTTGGGCCAGATCTGTTGTTAATATCTAAATCCTTAACTCCAGATAAAATTAACCTATAAGTTGATATCTTATTTTTATCTTTCGATTTTAAAGCATTTTTGTAATCGTTATCTATTTTATCTCTTAAGGACATATTAGAATGTACTTCATAGACAAAATTGTTCAAAAGAAAAAATTGTATTTTTAAAAAATTATTATAGATCTGTTGCGGATAAATACGTTTTATTGTATTAACCTTTAACTCATGAGTTGTAATTGACTTTAAAACGAAAAAACAAAACTTCACATCTCTCTAATTTTAACACAGCTATTTTAGCTCTTGAAAATAAATCAGTCTTTAAAGGGATTGGGCTGGGACATATAGGAGAAGCAACTGGAGAGGTATGCTTTAATACCTCATTAACTGGTTATCAAGAAATCATATCTGATCCATCGTATGCAGGACAGATAATAAATTTTACATTTCCACACATTGGAAATGTTGGAGCTAATAAAGAAGACATAGAGTCTGATAAAATATGGACAAGAGGAGTTATTTTTAATTCAGAGATAACAAGTCCTTCTAATTATAGATCTCTTCAAAATTTAGATAAATGGCTTAAAAAAAATAAAATAGTAGGCATAACTGGTCTAGATACTAGAAGTTTAACAAATTTTATAAGAGATAAGGGTGCTCCAAAAGGAACTATATCAAACAATAAAAGCGGTAAATTTAATATCAATAAACTTATAAATAAATCAATTAAATGGCCTGGTTTAAATGGAATGGATCTTGCTCAAGAGGTCACGACTAATAAAACTTATATTTGGAAAGGATATAAAACTTGGAAAAAAAATAAGGGCTATGAAAAAAATAATAAGAAGAAATTTAGGGTTGTGGCTATAGATTATGGAATTAAAAAAAATATACTTAGGTATTTTTCTGATTTTGATTGCGAAGTTAAAGTTGTTTCCTGCAAGGAAAATGCAAGTAATATACTTAACCTAAAACCTCATGGAATTTTTTTGTCAAACGGTCCTGGGGATCCTGCGGCAACAGGAAAGTATGCAATTAAAGTTGTAAAAAATTTAATAAAAAAAAATATTCCATTATTTGGGATATGTTTGGGACATCAAATATTAGCTTTAGCTTTAGATGCAAAAACCAAAAAGATGAGATTAGGACATAGGGGTGCAAATCATCCAGTAAAAAATTTAATTACAAAGAAAGTTGAAATTACAAGTCAAAATCATGGATTTGAAGTTGTTAAGCAAAGCTTAAAAAAAAATACGGAAATAACGCATCTGTCATTATTCGATAATTCTATAGAAGGAATAAAATTAAAAAATAAACCAGTTTTCTCAGTTCAATATCATCCTGAAGCTAATCCTGGACCACAAGATAGTAAATATTTGTTTAGTAATTTTATTAAAGACATAAAAAAATATGCCAAAAAGAAAAGACATTAAAAAAATTTTAGTTATTGGAGCCGGCCCAATTATTATTGGTCAAGCTTGTGAATTTGATTATTCGGGAACTCAAGCATGTAAAGCATTAAAAGATGAAGGTTATAAAGTAATATTAATTAACTCAAATCCAGCAACTATAATGACTGATCCTGGTGTTGCTGATAAAACTTATATCGAACCAATATCACTAGAAGTACTAGAAGAGGTTATCAAAAAAGAAAGGCCGGATGCTATTCTGCCTACAATGGGTGGTCAAACAGCATTAAATCTTGCAATTAACGCAGAAAAAATTGGTTTATTAAAAAAGTATAAAATTGAACTTATTGGAGCAAACTCGAAAGCAATAGCAAATGCTGAGGATAGAAAAAAATTTAGAAAGAATATGTCTGATATTGGTATTGATTTACCAAAGTCTGAGGTTCTAAATAAATTTTCAAATGCGAAAAAATGTTTAAACAAAATAGGATTACCTGCAATTATTAGACCTTCATTTACTTTGGGAGGATTGGGTGGAGGTATTGCAAGAACAAAAAAAGATTTTTTTAAAATTGTTAAAGAAGGAATGAATGAATCTCCTCAAAATCAGGTTCTGGTTGAAGAATGTTTAGATGGTTGGAAAGAATTTGAGATGGAGGTCGTTAGAGATAAAAATGATAATTGTATAATTATCTGTTCAATAGAAAATGTTGATCCCATGGGAACTCATACTGGTGACTCTGTTACTATAGCTCCAGCATTAACACTTACAGATAAAGAGTATCAAGTAATGAGAAATGCATCTATTGCTTGCTTAAGAAAAATAGGTGTTGAGACAGGAGGTTCGAATGTTCAATTCGCCATAAATCCAAAAAATGGAAGAATGGTAATTATTGAAATGAACCCCAGAGTTTCAAGGTCATCTGCTTTAGCTTCAAAAGCAACAGGATTTCCAATAGCAAAAGTGGCAGCAAAATTGGCTGTTGGTTACACTTTAGATGAACTACAAAATGAAATAACAAAAGTAACACCAGCTTCTTTTGAACCAACAATCGATTACGTTGTAACAAAAATTCCAAGGTTTACGTTTGAAAAATTTTCTGACACAGAAGCAATTTTAGGCACATCCATGAGATCAGT
Source organism: uncultured Pelagibacteraceae bacterium (assembly GCA_902535625.1). Taxonomy (GTDB): domain Bacteria; phylum Pseudomonadota; class Alphaproteobacteria; order Pelagibacterales; family Pelagibacteraceae; genus Pelagibacter. The sequence continues at coordinate 44,588 of CACAUA010000002.1, forward strand.
TGGTGAAGCAATGGCAATTGGTAGAAACTTCAAAGAATCTTTTCAAAAAGCTCTGGTTTCACTTGAAACTGGTTTGTTGGGATTAGATAATATTTTTAAGTATTCAAAAAAAGAAATACTGAAAAATTTAAAAATCAATATTCCAAATAAATTGCTATTAATTGCTGAAGCTTTTAGAAAAAAAATTTCTTTAGATATTATATATAAATTATCAAAAGTAGATCCTTGGTTTTTAAATCAAATTAAGGAAATAGTTGATGAAGAAAAAATACTTAATTCAAAAGGACTGCCCAAAACTTTTGAGGAATTTAATAGAATAAAATCAATAGGCTTTTCTGACAAAAAGATCTCACAATTGACTGGTCAAAAAGAAACAATCGTCAAATCAAGAAGAAAAGCGCTAAAAGTTATGCCTGTTTTTAAAAAAGTTGATACCTGTGCTGCTGAATTCAAATCTTTCACACCTTACATGTATTCTACGTATCAAAGAAATTTTTCTATTAAAACAGAATGTGAAGCTGAGCCAAGCAATAAAAAGAAAATAATAATTTTAGGTGGAGGACCAAATAGAATTGGCCAAGGTATAGAGTTTGATTATTGCTGTTGTCAGGCTAGTTTTTCTTTAAAAGAAGCAGGTTTTGAAACAATAATGATAAATTGTAACCCGGAAACAGTTTCTACAGATTATGATACAAGCGATAGATTATATTTTGAGCCTTTAATTGAAGAGTATGTTGAGAATATAATTTTAAAAGAAAAATCAAAAGGAAATCTAATTGGGATTATTGCACAATTTGGAGGCCAAACCCCTATCAAATTAGCTAAATTTTTAGATGAAAATAAATTACCTATTTTAGGGACACAATATAAATCGATTGATCTTGCAGAAGATAGAGACAGATTTAGAGAGTTGCTTATAAAGCTTAAATTAAAACAAGCTGAAAGTGGAATAGCCTACAAATTCGATCAAGCTGTTAATGTTGCTGAACAAATTGGATTACCTGTGGTTGTTAGACCTTCTTATGTTTTAGGTGGAAGAGCTATGGAAATTGTTCATGACAAAAGTCAATTGAAACAATTTATAAATGAAGCCTTCAAAGCATCAGAACAAAATCCAATCTTAATTGATAAATTTATCGACAATGCAATGGAAGTAGATGTAGATGCAATTTCTGACGGAAAAGACGTTTATGTTGCTGGAATAATGCAACATATTGAAGAAGCCGGGATTCATTCTGGAGACTCTGCTTGTTGCTTGCCGCCGGTATCAATAAAGGCAAATCTTTTAAGAGAACTTAAAATACAAACAAGAAAATTAGCTCTGGCGTTAAAAGTTAAAGGATTTTTAAATATTCAATTTGCAATTAAAAATGATGAAATTTTTGTCATTGAAGTTAATCCTAGAGCAAGCAGAACTGTACCCTTTGTTTCAAAAGCAAACGGTGTTCCACTTGCAAAAATTGCATCAAGAATAATGTCGGGGGAAAAATTAAGTAAGTATAAATTAAAATACAAAACCAATAAAAAATTTGCTGTTAAGGAAGCAGTATTTCCATTCAATAAATTTCCAGATAGTGATTTATTACTTGGCCCTGAGATGAAGTCTACTGGTGAGGTAATGGGTTTTGATGATGATTTTGGAATGGCTGTTGCAAAAAGTCAAATTGCTGCTTCTAATTCATTGCCAACTAAAGGAATGGCATTCTTATCAGTAAAAGACTCTCACAAGCAAGAAATAATAGGTGTTGCACAAAGATTAATAAAACTTGGATTCACACTTTCTGCGACCAAAGGAACGTCAGAGATTCTAAATCAAAATGGAATGAAATGTAAAAAAATTAATAAAGTGAGTAGTGGTAGACCACATATAGTAGATGTTTTAAATTCTAAAAAAATATCTTTGGTAATAAATACTGGAGGTGGAAATTCTGAACACAGGATTAGTGATGCTAGAGCATTAAGAAGAGGAACTCTTGCAAACAAAATTCCTTATTGTACGAATATGTCTACAGCCTATTCATTCTTAGAAGCAATAAAATCATTAAAAACAACCAAGTTAAGAGTAAAATCTCTGCAAGATAATTAATTTTAATTGACTTTCCAATCTGTCTCAAATGTAACATAATTTACTTGAAGACATCTTCTCTCTTTTACTATTTCTTTTTTTTCCATACCGTGCCAAGTGTTAGGGCCACTTGAAAAGAAATATCCATAATTATCCTTATAAGGAACAGTTTTTGCTAATTTTAGATTTTCATCATAAAAATCTGTACCTAAATCTTCTTTTTCATTATGCTTATTTACGAATAATAAACATGACATCAGTTTCTCTTTAATATCGCAATGTGGTTTTAACCAGAATCCTTTTCTATCACAGATAACCTCGACTCTTACATATGAATTTGAAAGATCTTTATTTATCATTTCAGAAATTTTTTTATAAGTTGATGGATTTTGAAGTTCTTTAATAAATTCAACAAGATTAGGAAATTGATTTGAGTTTTCTTTGGTCACAAAACATCTAAATTTTAGTGCCTTGCCTCCGTCTGATATACCTTCTCTAAACTTACCTTCACCTCCATCAATTGCTCTAGTACCATCATAGTTTAAATTATGTTCTATCGGATTAGCTATATCAGCGTTTATAATTTCCTGAACTTGGCCATCAGTTAGTGGTTGATTTAATTCCCAATGTTCAAAAGGAATTTTGTGATTTGACGAATTTTTTAATATTGAATTTAAAAATGCCATTATAATTGAATTTTATCTTTAATGATATTTGCTACTCTATTCGTTTCATCTAATTTTTCATAGTTCCAATTTTCTAATTTTTCTCCTAATTCTCTAACAATTTTCATTTCTTGAAATAATTTTCTAAAATTTTTAAATCTTTTATCGCTTTTTTTAGGTGGAATAGTGGCAATATAAATTGGCTTGCCTGTTAAAGCTGCCTCTGAAATCATAGAGCTTGAATCGCACGTAATAACTATATGTTTTGATATTGCAAGCGCACTTAAATAGGCCTTTTTATCAACACCATCTAATACGAAATGATCATTTCCAAAATATATTTTTGCATGTTCTATAGTTCCCTTTGGCGTTCTCATAGAAGGGATGACTACTAAATTAAGATTATTTTCTTTAACTAAATAATTTACTTTTGAAAAAATTTCTTGGATATTTCTATCTGAATAATCATAATACTGGGTAGGACCACCAATTATTAACGAAATTATATTTTTATCCCTCAATTTGCTTGAAATACTAAACAAATATTCTTTATCTTTTTCAATTTCTTCCCTTGTTAAATAATGAATAGCTCCTTTTGTTTTTAATACATTATCTCCATCAAGATTATCGTGCTCAGGCACTACAACTAGATCAAAATTATCAAGTTTTATCTTTGGGTTTTGAATATGAATGTTAAATACTTTTTTCTTTGAATTTTTTTTTAAGAATAATGATGGAATAATACTTTTTCTTCCACATGAAATTATTAAATCAACATCTCCGCATTCAATTTTTTTAAAAACTGAGTCGGATATTGGAGTGAATTTTGGCGGTATAACTTTCCAGAAACCTTTTGTTTCAACTGTGTGGTGAGAATAATTTATATTTAAAGCTTTAGCCAAACCTTCTACTTGGCTAATCATCCCATGCATACCTTCTGTTAATAATATACCTTTCAATTTAGTCATTAATCATTATATAGCTTTCATATGAGTGAAAATCCAACTAAACACACAAAAGTGTTAATAATTGGGTCAGGTCCCGCTGGATATACAGCAGCAATTTATGCTGCAAGAGCAATGTTAAAACCAATATTAGTTCATGGTATGGAACCTGGTGGCCAATTAACAACAACAACTGATGTTGAAAATTTCCCTGGATTTAAAGATGTAATACAAGGTCCGTGGCTTATGGATCAAATGAAAGGTCAGGCAGAAGTAGTTGGAACTGAAATGATTCAAGATCATATTGCATCTGTAGACTTAAAATCTAAGCCATTTAAGGCTGTTGGAGATAGTGGTCAAATTTATGAAGCAGACTCAATTATAATTTCAACTGGAGCTCAAGCAAGATGGTTAAATATTGATTCAGAACAAAGCTTTAGAGGTTTTGGTGTATCTGCATGTGCAACATGTGATGGATTTTTCTTTAAAGACAAAACTGTAGCAGTTGTTGGAGGTGGAAATGCTGCGGTCGAAGAAGCTATGTTTTTAACAAAATTTGCCTCAAAGGTTCAGCTTATACACAGAAGAGATAGATTGAGAGCAGAAAAATTACTTCAAAAGAAATTAATGGAAAATAAAAAAATTGAAATAATTTGGGACTCTGTTGTTGATGAAGTTATTGGGGATAATGATCCTAAAAATGTAACTGGATTAAAAATTAAAAATGTTAAAACAAATAAAGTAGATGAACTAAAAATCGATGGATTATTTATAGCTATAGGACATGATCCAGCAACTTCATTATTTAAAGACCAACTAGAAATGGATAATGAGGGTTATTTAATAACAAAACCAGATTCTACTGAAACAAATATACCAGGAGTTTTTGCTGCTGGTGATGTGAAAGATAAAATATTTAGACAGGCAGTTACAGCAGCTGGTATGGGATGTATGGCAGCATTAGAGGCTGAAAAACATTTATCCGAATAAATGAATGAAACAGTATTGTTAACGGGTATAAGTGGATGGATCGCTAAACACACTGCAATTGAATTATTAAAATCGGGATATAAAGTTTTAGGCACTGTTAGAGATACTGGTTTAATAGAGCAAACAAAAAAAACCATAAATGAATATGCATCAATTGATAAATTATCATTTGTCGAATTAGATCTTTTAAAAGACGAAGGTTGGGATGAGGCATTAAAAGACTGTAAGTACGTAATGCATGTGGCTTCTCCTTTCCCTTTAAAGACCTCTAGAGATCGTGAAAGTCTTGTTCCAACAGCTAAAGATGGAACTATAAGAGTTTTAAAAGCTGCTGTTAATGCGGGAGTTGAACGTATTATTAAAACTTCTTCAATTGCAACAATGTTTAGAAAACCTAATAGGACAAATCCATATACATTTGGTGAAAATGATTGGAGTGATGCTAATTGGAAAGGTTGTAATGATTACTTTGTTTCAAAAATCAAGGCTGAAAAAGCAGCTTGGGAATTTATGGAGAATAAGGGTTTAAAGAATAAGTTGGTATGTATATGTCCTGGAGGTGTCTTTGGAGACGCTTTAGATACTAAAGAAAAAACTTCGATAAGTTATGTTAAATTATTTCTAGAAGGTAAATATCCAGGTGCTCCGGATTTTAGTATTTTAGTCTCAGATATGAAGGATGTAGTGAAAGCTCACATCAATTCTTTAACAAGACCAGATGTTGGTGGAAGACGACTAATAATTGGCTCTGAGGTCAAAAGAATGATAGATTTTTCTAATATTATGGCTGAAGCATTACCTAAATATTCAAAAAAACTTCCAAAAAGAGTGTTGCCAAATTTTTTAGTGAGAATAATTAGTCATCTGGATACGAGTGCAAAAATGATGGTTCCAGATTTAGGGATACAAATGCAAACTGATGCTTCGTATGCTGAAGATTTATTGGGATTTAAATTTCAGCCGGCTAGAGGATGTATTGAGGATGCAGCAAAATCAGTAGTTAGACTTGGATTAGTATAATATCAATAATTTACAAGGTATTTCAGTATAGTATAAAAAGTTATTTTAAATTATAAAAGAAAGTAAATGGAAAACATTGTAAAACAAATCCAGCTTGTCGCTTTAGTAATCATTTTAGTTAGTACAGTGATTGCTTTTGGACAAGAGATGTATCAGATGATACTCGTGCAAAGGGTTACTTTAGCAGATCTGCTTTTACTTTTTCTATATCTTGAAGTGCTTGCAATGGTTAGAGTTTTTTGGGAGAGCCAATCAATTCAAATTACACTGCCGTTATTTATTGCCATAACTGCACTTGCTAGATTTATTATTTTACAAGGAAAATCTCTAAATCCAGAGATATTACTGTATGAAGCTGGTGCGATTGTTTTAATTGCTTTAGCAATTGTAATTTTAAGATTTAGAAATTCTTCTCTAATTGGACTAAATAAAAAAAAATAGGTTTATCCTAAATCCTCACAAAACTTTTTAATTCTAGACATTGCTATTTTAAGTTTTGCCATTGAAGTTGCATATGAAATTCTAAAATATCCATCTAAACCAAATGCTGAGCCCTGAACAGCGGCAACATTTTGTTTTTCTAAAAGCTTTTGGACAAAATCAGTATCTTTTTTAAGTTTAGTTCTTTTATTTAAAAGTTTTTTACAATTCGGAAATACGTAAAATGCACCATTAGGTTTCAAGCAGCTAATACCATCAATATTATTTAAACTTTTTACAACAAAATCTCTTCTTTCTTTAAATGATTTTGCTCTTTTCTTAATAAAGTCTTGTTTTCCATTTAAAGCTTCAACGGCTGCTGCTTGACTAATTGATGATGGATTCGAAGTAGACTGAGACTGAATTTTTCTAATTGCAGAAATTATTTCTTTTGGTCCAGCCGCATAACCAATCCTCCAACCAGTCATTGCATAAGATTTACTCACTCCATTCATTGTTAATGTTCGAGATTTTAATTTTGAAATTTGAGCAATAGTAAAAAATTTAAAATTATCATATTTAACATGCTCATAAATATCATCGCTCAAAATGTGAACTTTTTTGTTTTTTATTAAAACCTTTGCTAAATTTTGAATTTCTGATTTGCTGTATCCAGATCCAGTTGGATTAGATGGTGAGTTAAGGATTATCCACTTCGTTCTTTTTGTAATTGCAGCTTTTAATTTTGCAGGTGTAATTTTAAATCCATCTTTTTCACCACATTTTACTATTTTTGGTTTTCCTCCTGCTAAGAGAACCATATCCGGATATGAAACCCAGAATGGTGCAGGAATAATAACTTCATCTCCTTTATTTAAAGTTGCCATAAAAGTGTTATAGAGAACTTGTTTCCCTCCAGTTCCAACTGTGATTTCATCTAGTTTATAATTTAGTTTATTTTCTCTTTTAAATTTTTTTAAAATTGCTTTTTTTAATGCTGGAGTTCCATCAACTGCTGTATACTTTGTATCTCCGTCTCTTATTGCTTTAATAGCTGCATTTTTAACATTGATAGGAGTATCAAAATCTGGTTCCCCTGCCCCAAGTCCAACTACATCTTTTCCTGCAGCTCTTAATTCTCTTGCCTTTTGAGTAACTGCAATAGTTGGGGATGGTTTAATTCTTTTTAAATTATTAGATATTATGCTCATTGAATTATGAAATTATTCAATTACGTTGTTTAATATATGGAGAATACATATCAAGACCTAATTACAGACATTCAGAGTAAAAACCCAAAAATCGGTGGAAAACTCGAAGGTGGAAAAAAATTCAAAATAAAGTCAGATTTTACACCGGCTGGTGACCAGCCAGATGCAATTAAAAGGCTTGTTCAAGGAGCTAAAAAAAATCAGTTTAATCAAGTATTATTAGGAGTAACTGGATCTGGAAAAACTTTTACAATGGCAAAAGTTATAGAAGCTACAAATAGACCAGCATTAATATTGGCACCAAATAAAACTTTGGCAGCTCAACTTTACGGTGAGATGAAAACTTTTTTTCCAGATAATGCTGTTGAGTATTTTGTATCTTACTATGATTATTACACTCCAGAAGCTTACGTACCAAGATCAGACACATACATCGAAAAAGAAGCATCAATAAACGAACAGATTGATAGAATGAGACACTCAGCAACGAGATCTCTTCTTGAAAGAGACGATGTTTTAATTGTTGCAAGTGTTTCCTGTATTTATGGTTTGGGATCAGTAGAAGCTTACAGCAAAATGACTTTAACTCTTCAGAAAAACTATGAATATAATAGAGAACAAATAATAAAATCTCTTGTTGCTCTTCAGTATAAGAGAAATGATCAAAATTTTTTTAGAGGAACATTTAGGGCAAGGGGAGAATATTTAGAAATATTTCCATCTCATCTGGAGGATAGAGCATGGAGACTAAGTTTATTTGGTGATAAACTTGAGAAGATTGAGGAATTTGATCCTTTGACAGGAGATCAGGTTAGAGATCTTAGTCTAGTAAAAGTTTATGCTAATTCTCATTACATCACTCCTAAACCAACTGTAGAACAAGCAATTATAAAAATAAGAAAAGAATTAGAGGAAACTTTAAAAAAACACAAAGCTGAAAACAAGTTATTGGAGGCGCAACGATTAGAGGAGAGAACTAAATTTGATTTAGAAATGATTGAAGCGACTGGATCTTGTGCAGGAATTGAAAATTATTCAAGATTTTTATCTGGTAGAAAACCAGGAGAGCCACCACCTACTCTTTTTGAATATTTTCCTGATAACACATTAGTTTTTGTAGATGAGTCTCATGTTACAGTTCCCCAACTTAATGGGATGTTTAAGGGAGATAGATCTAGAAAAAGCACATTGGCTGAGTACGGTTTTAGATTGCCATCTTGCATGGATAACAGACCTTTAAAATTTGAAGAGTGGGATTTGATGAGAACACAAACTGTATTTGTTTCAGCAACTCCTGGACCGTGGGAGTTAGAACAAACGAAAGGCAAGTTTATTGATCAGGTAATAAGACCTACAGGATTAATAGATCCACCAGTTGAGATTAGACCAGCAAAAAATCAAGTAGACGACCTTATGCATGAATGCAAAAAAGTAGTTGAGAATAATTATAGAGTTTTGGTTACAACACTTACAAAAAAAATGGCAGAGGATTTAACCGAGTATCTTCATGAAAATGGGATAAAAGTAAGATACCTTCATTCTGATATAGATACACTTGAGAGAATAGAGATTATGAGAGATCTTAGAATGGGTGTATTTGATGTTCTTGTTGGAATAAATTTATTAAGAGAAGGTTTAGATATTCCAGAATGTGCATTAGTTGGAATACTAGATGCTGATAAGGAAGGATTTTTGCGATCAGAAACTTCACTAATTCAAACAATAGGAAGAGCCGCAAGAAACGTAGATGGAAAAGTTATTCTTTATGCCGATAAAGAAACCAAAAGTATAAAGAAAGCAATTAAAGAAACTGAGAGAAGAAGAAAGATTCAATTAGAGTACAATAAGAAAAATAAAATAGACGCTAAATCTGTAAAAAAAGAGATAAGTGATATTTTAGAAAGTGTTTACGAGAAAGATTACGTCAAAATAAGCGAAGGTTCCAATATTGGTGGCAACCTTAAAAAACATTTAAAAGGATTGGATAAAAAAATGAAAGAAGCTGCATCTAATCTGGAATTTGAGGAAGCGGCTAAAATTAGAGATGAGATGAGAAAACTTCAAAGTACTGAATTAGAAATTACTTTAAACCCTAAAATTAGACAGTACGATGTTAAAAATAAAATTTATCCCAAAGGTAGATCTACATTAGGTATGCCAGGAACAAGAGTTACAAAAAAAAGAGATAAAAAATGGAAACACGGAAGATAATAATTACTGGAGCAGCAACTCGAATGGGAGCTGCAATAGCTAAAAAATTATCTGGACCTAATATTGAAATTGTTATCCATTATAACAAATCTAGATCCAAAGCAGAAAATCTTAAAAAAGATTTAACTAAAAGTGGTACAAAAATTTATTTAGCAAAAGCAGATTTAACTAAAGAAAAAGAGATTGAGAAAATGTTAAAGTTTTCAAAATCAAAGTTAAACTATTTTGATTGTTTAATTAATAATGCTTCATTATTTGAGAACGATAAACTTGAAAATTTCACATCAAAAAGTTGGGAAAGCCATTTAAAAGCGAATTTAAAAGCGCCAGCTTTATTATCAAAGGGTTTTGCGAAAAATGCTAGAGGCAAAAACAATAATATTATTAATATAATTGATCAAAGAATATTTAAATTAACACCATATTTTTTTTCATATACATTAAGTAAATCTGGTCTTTATACTTTAACCAAAACTAGCGCCATGAGTCTTGCCCCGAATATAAGAGTGAATGGAATTGCTCCGGGTCCAACTATTAAAAATAAAAGACAGTCTGACAAGCACTTTAAAAAACAATACATGGCAACACCTCTTAAAAGACAGACAAATGTAGAAGAAATCTGCAATGCCGTTGACTTTTTTATTAAAAATAGATCTATTACCGGTCAAGTTTTAGCAATTGATAGTGGCCAAAACTTAAACTGGCAAACTCCAGACATAATGGGTGGTAAGGAATGAAAAAGAATAACTTAAAGATTGTTAAAATAAATAAAACAAAGAGCTTATTTAATTACGAAAAAAAAGTTTTAATAAAAGAATTAATACTGGGATTAAAACTTGGTTATTTTGATTTTGAAAAAGAAAAGCCTCAAAAAGTAAAATTTAATTTAGAAGTAAATTATCAAGATAAACAGCCATCGAATGATAAAGATATTAAATCGATAGTGAATTATGCTAAAATAGTAAAATTAATTAAAAAACTAGTAAGAAACAAACATTACAATTTTCTTGAAACATTGGCAGAAGATGTTTTTGATGAGCTATTCAAAGATAAAAGAATAGATAAAATTACTCTTCAAATCGAAAAATTAGAAATAATGAAAGATTGCAGCTCAGTTGGGATCCAAATTTCTAAAAAAAGAAGCCATGATAAGCTCTGATATAGGTAAAGAAGTAATTAAAAAAGAATTGCCCTTGGTTCCTAAATTGCCAGGTGTTTATAGGATGCTAAATTCAAAAGGGGAAATTCTTTATGTGGGTAAAGCAAAAAATCTTCCTAACAGACTTAAAAGTTATGTATCAGAGAAAAGTCATATCATTAGGACTGAGAGAATGCTCTCTCAAACAAAAAGACTCGAAATTACTACTACTTCAAATGAAAGTGAGGCTTTACTTTTAGAGGCGAATTTAATTAAAAAGTTTAAACCAAAATTTAACATTTTACTAAGAGATGACAAATCTTTTCCTTTTATTTTTATAGGCGACAAAGATAAATGGCCACAAATCAAAAGGCACAGAGGAAAAAAAGGCAAAGATGGATTTTATTTTGGACCATTTGCATCAGCTGGATCTGCAAATTGGACTATAAAAATGATCCAAAAAATATTTCATCTTAGAATTTGTGATGATACCGTTTTCAAAAATAGAGAAAGACCCTGCATACTTTATCAAATTAAAAGGTGCTCAGGACCTTGCGTTGGTTACGTAACTGAGAGTGATTATAAACAAACTGTTGATGATGCAATTGAGTTTGTGTCAGGCAAATCTAGAAAAATTCAGAAAAGCTTATCTAATCAAATGGAAAAGGCTAGTGAGGATTTAGACTTTGAAAAAGCAGCAATATTAAGAGATCGAATTAAATCATTAAATATTATCCAATCTTCTCAAAGAATTAATGAAGCAAATTTAGTCGAAGCAGATGTTATCGCAGGATATAAAGAATCTGGAAAAACTTGTATTCAAGTTTTTTTTTATAGGTCAAAACAAAATTGGGGTAATCAAGCTTTTTTTCCAAAGCATGATCCAGAAGAAAATCTAAGTGATATCATTAATTCTTTTGTCTCTCAATTTTATGAAAATAAAAGTGTGCCATCTTCAATAATTTTATCAAATGAAATTAAAGAGAAAGAATTAATTGAAAAAACACTTACACAAAAAGAAGGTAAACAAATCACAATTACTGTTGCAAAAAAAGGGACAAAACTAAAAGTTATTAATCAAGCAATAAATAATGCAAAAGATAGTTTGAATAGAAAACTTTATGAGAGTCAGAATAATAGAGATCTTTTTGATGCAGTATCAAAAAAATTCAATCTTGAAACTAATATTAATTTAGTCGAGGTTTACGATAATAGCCATATTCAAGGCACAAATAGTGTGGGCGCTTTAATTACTTATGGCGATGAAGGGTTTGTTAAAAAAAGGTATAGAAAATTCAATATAAAAATTCAAAAAAATGCTCAAGATGATTATGGAATGATGAAAGAAGTTCTTAACAGAAGATTTAAAAGAGCAGTACAAGAGAAAGATAACTATTTAACTTTCCCTGATTTAGTTTTAATTGATGGAGGGAAAGGTCAATATTCTGTAGCTAGAGAAGCGATGAATGAACTCGGTCTGCATGAAATACCTATTGTAGCTATAGCAAAGGGCAAAATGAGAAATAGTGGAAATGAAACATTTTTTCATAATGGAAGAGAGTTCAAATTCGAGAAAAATGATCCAACATTATTCTTTTTACAAAGACTGAGAGATGAATCCCATCGATTTGCAATAAGTGCTCATAGAGCAAAAAGAAAAAAGGGCATAAGCAAATCATTATTAGATCAAATTGATGGTATTGGATCTATCAGAAAAAGGGCATTATTAAATCATTTTGGTTCAGCCAGAGCTGTGGAATCAGCTAGTTTAGATGAAATAAAATCAGTTGATGGAGTTGAGGAAAAAGTTGCAAAAAAAATATATAACTTCTTTCACGAATGAAATTTAAAATACCTAATTATTTAACAATTGGGCGAATAATAATTGTTCCAATTTTCGTTTTTACATTCTATCTTCCAGGATTTTATGGAGACGTAATACCATTTGCTCTTTTTTTAATTGCCTCATTTACAGATTTTTTAGATGGCCTTTTAGCAAGGATGTTCAAAGAAGAGTCTAAACTTGGTGAACTTTTAGATCCTATAGCTGATAAGATTATTGTAGCAACTGCATTAATTTTATTAGTTATGGACCAAACAATAAAAAATTACGAAGTTATTGCAGCTGTTATAATTCTTACAAGAGAAATACTAATTTCAGGATTAAGAGAATTTCTAGCTAAAGGGAAAATAAAGCTTCCTGTATCTAATTTAGCAAAACTAAAAACATTCCTACAGATGTTTTCGATAGCAATTCTTTTGACTGGGGAAACTGGAAATAAATTAATTAATTTTCAAGATTATAATGCTCAAACAATTGGTATCATTATTTTATGGCTATCTGCGTTTTTAACACTTTATACTGGATATGATTATCTTAGAAAAGGAATAGACCATGCAATATCTGAAGATAATAAGGATTAGGCAGCTTTTTTTTGTCTAACTAACTGATCAAAGCTTTTTGATAATCCTAATATAACATCACAAATTTTGTATTTATGATCTGCTATGCTTGCAACAGGTGTTATTTCAGCTGCAGTACCGGTTAAGAAACATCCTTCAAAATTACCTAGTTCATCTGGAGAAATTTTTCTTTCATGAACTTTAATATTTTTTGATTTGGCTAATTCAATTACAGCTTGTCTTGTAATACCATTTAAAAAAGAATCTGGTGTTGGTGTATGTAATTCATTATTTTTATCTTTAAAAAAAATGTTTGCACTTGTTCCTTCTGCAACATTACCTTCAAAATCTAACATTAATGATTCAGAATACCCTTGTTGTTCAGCTTCGTGTTTTGAAAGAGTACAAATCATATATAATCCAGCTGCTTTTGCATCCCAAGGAATAGTATTTGGAGCCGGTCTTCGCCATTTAGAAATATTTAATCTTATTCCTTCAGCTTTTAATTTTGGATCAAAATATGCAGGCCATTCCCAAGTCGCTATTGCTACATTAATCGAAGTTTTCTGTGCAGACACACCCATCATCTCACTTCCTCTCCACGCAAATGGTCTAACATATCCATTTTGAATATTTTGAACCGCTACAATTTTTTTAGAAGCTTCATTTATTTCATCTTTAGTATAAGGAATATTTATGTCTAATCTTTTTGCAGAATAAAATAATCTATCTGTGTGCTCTTCTAGCTTAAATATTTCTCCGTCGTATACTCTTTCACCTTCAAAAACTAAACTTGCATAATGAAGACCATGACTGATTACATGGCACTTTGCATCTTGCCATTCAACAAGCTCATTATTGTACCAAATTTTTCCTGATCGTTTATCGAAAGGTATCATTATTTAATTTTATAAAAAAATATATTTGTATATATAATATGTCAATATAACTTACCAATATGAAAAAACTTTTATATTTAAAAGATGAGGATCTCAAACAATATATTGAAAAAATATTTCTTGGCTATAGAGAGACAGTCTCAGATGCTAAAAATGTATTGAATAAATACTCCATAGGTGTCGCACATAATAAGGTTATTCACTTAATTTCATTATATGAAGGTATTACAATATCAGACCTCTTAAGAAAGTTGAAAGTTACAAAGCAAAGTTTGAATAGAGTTTTGAAAGATTTAATAAATCTAAAAGCTATAAAATATGAAAAAGACCAAGTAGATACGAGAATAAAACATGTCTACTTAACAGAAGAGGGAGAGAAATTATTTAACGAAATTTTCTCAGCTCAAAAGAAAAGAATTTATCGAGCATTCTCTGCATCAAAAGCAAATGAGGTTGTTAGTTTTGACAATGTTTTAAAAAAAATAATTAATGGAAAAATTTAAAGCACATATTTTAGTTGTAGATGATGATGATGGTATAAGGGAATTAGTTAAGGAATATCTTTCTCAAAATAATTATCTTGTAACTAGCTCTAATAGCGCCGAAGATGCCTTTGAAAAAGTTAAAGTTATAAAATTTGATTTAATAGTGCTTGATATAATGATGCCAGGCAAAAGTGGTTTAGAATTTACAAAAGAAAATAAAGAAAAAATTTCAACCCCAATTATTCTTTTAACAGCGAAAGGTGAAGCCTCAGAAAGAATAGAGGGTTTAGATATTGGTGCAGACGATTACCTTCCAAAACCTTTTGAGCCAAAAGAATTAATACTTAGAATTAATAATATCTTAAATAAAACAAAATATAGAAATACAAAGAGAAAATTTAAATTTGGTAAAATTGAAATTGATCTTAATAAGCAGTTTATTATGAAAAATAATAAATCAATAAAAATTAATAATACAGAAAAAATAATTTTAGATAAAATGGTAAATTCCCCTGGAAAAATTTTTAAAAGAGAGGAAATTGGAAATCTTATAAAAATTGATAAAGAAAGATCAGTTGATGTAATAATTACAAGACTTAGAAAGAAAATTGAAGAAAACCCAAAAAGCCCAAATTATTTACAAACAATAAGAGGTGAAGGTTATGTTTTATGGATTGAGTAAATATATAAAAAACATCTTGCCTAAAAGACTTTTTTATAGAGGTCTACTCATAGTTGCTGTTCCAATAGTAGTTATGCAAATAACTATCTCTTTAGTTTTTTTTGACAGTCTATGGATCAAAACTAATTCCGGAATGACAAGAGCATTGGTTTCTGAAGTCAAAACTTTTGTAGACGCTTATGATAACGATGAAACGAACAAAGATTTTATAATAATTTTATTCAAAGAACATTTGGGTTTTAATATTAAATATGAAAAAGATAAAATCTTGCCAAATAAAACACCGGAAAGATGGTTTAGTCCAGTGGATCGATCATTAAGAAGAGAATTAAAGAAAAAAAATTTAACCTACTGGTTTGATACAACAAACTTTAAAGAAGTTGTTGATTTGAAAATAGGATATTCAAAAGGATATTTTCAATTTTATATTCCAAGAGATAGACTAACTACAAGTTCGGCTAGATTATTTGGTCTTTGGATAACATTGCCAGCATTGCTAATGATAGCAGTAGCAATAATTTTTTTAAAGAATCAAACTAGGCCTATAACCAAACTTGCAGAAGCATCTGAAAGATTTGGTCGAGGAGAAGATATTGATGAATTTAGACCTTCTGGAGCACTTGAAATTCGAAAAGCTGGTTTAGAGTTTGATAAAATGAGAAAGAGAATACTTAGACATCTTAATCAAAGATCTGAAATGTTGTCAGGTATCAGTCATGATTTAAGAACACCTTTGACAAGGATAAAACTTCAAATAGCAATGATTAGAGATAAGAGTGTTGTAGAGAAACTCACAAGAGATGTTGATGAAATGGAAAAAATGTTAAATGAATATCTTCAATTCGCAAGATCTGGGGCGAAAGATAAGACTGAAACGTTTGATATTTCTATTCTTCTTGAGAATATTTGTAAAAAATATGAGAAACCAAACATAAAATATTTTTTAAAAGAGAGAGTTTATTTTGATGGAAGAAAGAATTTAATTAGTAGATGTATTAATAACCTTATAGATAATTCTCTAAAATTTGCTGACAATGTTGAATTGTATCTAAAAAAAGGAAGATCAACTATTAATATCTCAATAGAGGATGATGGTCCAGGAATACCACAGAAAGAACATCAAAATGTTTTGAAGCCATTTTATAAAATTGACAAAAGTAGATCAGAAACAAAATCAAGTGTTGGTCTTGGCTTAGCTATATCATCAGATGTAGTAAAATCACATGGGGGAGATCTTAAATTTGATAAGTCTAGTTTAGGTGGATTAAAAGTTATTATTTCTTTGCCCGTTTAGTTTTTTTTTTTATTTTTTTTTCAGCAATTTTTTTTTCTAATTTTTCAATTCTTTTATTTAATATATCTATTTCATCTTTACTTACTAAATTCATTTTAAGGATAATTTCCTCTTTTTTTGATCGTAAAATATTTACGACTTCATCACTAAAATCTTTGTAATTGACCAGTCCTTCTTCCAAGAACTTTGCAAATTTATCAAATACGAATCTTGATTTTGACATAATAATTTCTTATCAAAGTTTAAGTAATATTTATAATATTACAATTAAATGTTTATTAATAATTTTGACCCAGTCGCTTTTGAGATCTTTTCATTAGAAATTAGATGGTATTCTTTGTCTTATATAATTGGCTTAGTATTTGGTTGGTATTTTGCAAAGAGCAAACTAATTAAAGATAGCACTCAAAAAGAATATTTTGACGATTATATAACTTATTTGATCATAAGTATCATCCTTGGTGGAAGACTTGGATATGTAATTATTTATGATCCAATTTATTTTATTAGTAATCCAGTTGAGATTATTAAAATTTGGCAAGGTGGCATGTCTTTTCACGGTGCACTTGTTGGAATTATTATTGGAACTTATTTTTTCTGCAAAAATAAAAATCAAAATATTTTTAGTTATTTAGATGTAGTTGCCGTTTGTTCTCCTATAGGAATTTTTTTAGGAAGAATATCAAATTTCATAAACTCAGAACTTTATGGCATAGAAACAAATGTGCCATGGTCTGTAAAGTTTATAAAAATAGATGATTTAAATCGACATCCATCACAAATTTATGAGGCAATATTTGAAGGAGTTGTTCTATTTATTATTTTAAGTATGCTATTTAATAGATTAAAGAACATACCTGGGATTATTTCAGCGTATTTTTTAATTTTATACTCATTTTTTAGATTTGTTATCGAGTTCTTTAGAGAACCAGATCAACAGCTAGGTTATATATTTTTCAAGTTGACTATGGGGCAAATAATAAGTTGTATAGCACTAATCTGCGGATTAATTATCATCTATTATAAAAATGCTAATAGGACACAATAAAAAAATCTCATTAGATAGATTTATTTACAAATCTTTGTATGACAAAGATAATGGTTATTATATTAAAAAGAATCCTTTTGGGAAAAAAGGTGACTTCATAACATCTCCCAATATTTCTGTTCTTTTTTCAGAAATGATTTCTATTTGGTTAATTTCTTTTTGGGAGAATTTAAAAAAGCCAAAAAAAATAAATATTATAGAGTTGGGTGCAGGCAACGGTGAGATGATGTCACAAATTATAAAAACTTTAAATAATTTTAGTGAAATTAATTTATCTGCTAATTTCTTAATTTTAGAAAAAAGTCCATTACTGATAAAAATTCAGAAAACTAAAATAGACGAGAAAAAAGTAAGTTGGATTAAAAATTTAAAAGAAATTCCAAAGGCTCCAACTATATTCTTGGCCAATGAGTTTTTTGATGCATTTCCTATCAAACAGTTTTTAAAGAAAAGCAATAATTGGTATGAAAAATATGTAGCATATAAAAAAGATAAGTTTGAAGTTTGTGATCAAAAAGTGTCATCAAAAATAATTGAGCAATATTTAGGTAAGGGTATAAAAAAAGAAAAATTTGTTGAATATTCACCTTCAGCAATGAAATTTGTTAACGAAATAGCGAAATTTATTTTTAAAAATAATGGTGGTTTATTAATGATAGACTATGGTTTTACAAAAGGAAAAATGAAAAATACTTTACAAAGTATTGAGAAGCACAGAAAAATTAGTTTTTTAGAAAATCCCTATAACTCAGATATTACTCATTTAATAAATTTTAAAATGTACAAGAAAGAGTTTGCAAATTCTAATTTGAAATCTTTAATAACAACTCAAGGTAATTTCTTAATTAAATTAGGGATATTGAAAAGAGCTGAGATAATAAGTAAAAATTTACAATTTAGCAAGAAAGCTGACATATTTTATAGAATAAAAAGATTAATTGATGAAAAATATATGGGCTCTTTGTTTAAAGTATTATTTGTAAGCAAATCCAAAAATAATTTTAATTTGGGTTTTAAGTGATTAAGTCAAAAATTTTTAGAGATCAAAAATCCATTTCACATTATTTTTTTAATAGATTGGGTGGTACCTCAAAAGGGATTTACAAAAGTTTAAATTGTGGAAAAGGTTCAAAAGATAAGATTACTAATATAAGTAAAAATTTAAAAATAGTTTCAAAAAAAATAGGCTGTACAAATAAAAATCTAGTTTCTCTTAATCAAATTCACAGTAACAAAGTTCATAAAATAAGTGGTATTCCAAAAAAAAGATTGACTGGAGATGCGATGATCACAAATAAGCAAAATATTGCTATTAGTATACTCACTGCAGATTGTGCACCAATTCTAATTATAGAAAAAAAACAAAAATTTGTTGGTGCAATACATGCTGGATGGAAAGGTGCATTTAAAGGAATAGTAAAAAAAACAATTCAACTTTTAAAAAAAAATGGATGCTCAGAGAAAGATATGATTGCTTGCATTGGGCCATGTATAAAAAAAAACAGCTACGAAGTAAAAAATGATTTTTTTAAATTGTTTAAGGACAAAAATAAAGAAAATGTGAATTTCTTCACATTTAAAAAAAAAAAAATTTATTTTGATTTAAGCGAATATATAAAATCTCAATTTTATGAAAATGGAGTTAAAAAAATCGATATAATAAGAAAAGATACCTATGCTTTAGAAAATAACTTTTTTAGTTGTAGGAGATCAAAAAAAAATAAACATAACGATTATGGTAGAAATATTTCTGCAATTATGATTAAATAGTACATCGCGGATGAAAATTCTCACAGGAAACAGCAATAAACATCTTAGTCAAAAAATATCTAAATTTTTGAAAAATAGACTAGTGAATTCAAATATAAGAAAATTTGCAGATGGAGAAATCTATATTGAAATTAATGAAAATATTAGAGGCAATAGTATTTTTTTAATTCAATCCGTTTCGTCTCCCGCAAATGACAATTTAATGGAATTACTACTATCGATTGATGCTTTAAAAAGATCATCGGCCAAAAATATAACTGCTGTGATCCCATATTTTGGATATGCAAGACAAGATAGAAAGGTGGTTCCTAGAACATCTATATCTGCAAAACTTGTATCTAATCTTATTGCGAAGGCAGGCGCGGATAGAGTCGTTACAGTTGATTTACATTCTGGACAAATTCAAGGATTTTTTGATATTCCTGTAGATAACTTATTTGCAACCCCAATATTTGCTAGACATATAAAAAAGAAATTAAAGAAAAATAATATAATCTGTGTTGCTCCAGATGTCGGTGGTACCGCAAGAGCAAGGGCATTAGGAAAGTTGTTAAATGTAGATTTAGCAATAGTGGACAAAAGAAGACCTGCGCCTGGAAAATCAGAAGTGATGAATGTAATTGGAAATGTGAAAAATAAAACTTGTATATTAGTTGATGATATAATCGACTCTGGTGGAACAATTGTAAATGCAGCTTCTGAATTAAAAAAAAGAGGAGCTAAAGATGTTCATGTGTATGTAACACATGGCGTATTAAGTGGTAATGCTGTTGAAAAAATTAAGAAATCTTCGATAAAAAACTTAGTTGTAACTGACACAATAGATAATTCTACAAAAGTGAAAAAAGCTAAGAATATCGAGGTATTAACAATCTCTAATTTAGTTGGTGAAGCTATTAAAAGAATATCAAATTCTACTTCAGTATCAGACCTATTTAAATAATTTACTTGTAAAATTTAGTTTCATAAGTTAAAAACCCGTCACTTTATGAGTTTATTAGCAGCAACAATAAGAGAAACAAAAACTAAGGGAGAAGTAAAATCACTTAGAAACAAAGGTATGGTTCCAGGAATAATTTATGGAGGAGAAGAACCAAATCAAAAAATTTCTGTTTCTGTTAAGGAAGTAAAAAATTTATTAAATAAAGAAAATATTTTATCAAATATAATTTCAATAAATATAGATGGAAAAGAACAAAAAGTTTTACCAAGAGTTATTGATTTTGACACAGTTACTGATGAGCCTATACACTTAGATTTTTTAAGAATTGTTAAAGGTGCAAAAGTAATTTTAGAAATTCCAGTTAAATTTATAAACCACGAATTGTCACCAGGATTAAAAAGAGGTGGGGTTTTGAATATCGTAAGACGTAAAGTTGAATTAAGATGTCCTACAGAAAATATACCAACAGAGTTAGTTGTGGATCTAAATAACTTAGATATTGGAGCAAGTATTAAAATATCTTTTATAAATTTACCTGAAAATGTAACACCTACAATTCAAGGAAGAGACTTTGTAATCGCGACAGTAGCAGCACCAACAGTTGTTAAAGAACCTGAAAAACCAGCAGAAGCTGAGGGAGAAGGTGGAGAAGCTGCGGAGGCAGCTGCGGATGGAGATGCTAAACCTGAAGTAGGTGCAGAAAAAGCTTCAGATGGCGATAAAGGAAAAGAAGAAGGAAAAGCTCCAGCAGAGAAAAAATAATAATCTGTGAAAATAATAATAAAATAAAATGTTGTTACTCGTAGGTTTGGGCAACCCAACCCCAAACAGTCATAATAATAGACATAATATAGGTTTTAAAGTTGTAGATGCCATAAATCAAAAATTTGGTCTTTCAAAGCAAAAGCCAAAATTTAAGGGTCTACTTACAACAGGTAATATCGGGGAAAAGAAAATTTATGCTATCAAACCTCTAACTTTCATGAACAACTCAGGAATATGTATCAGAGAATTGCTTGAATATTTTAAAATAGACGCAGAAGATGTCATTGTTTTTCATGATGATCTAGATGTAGAGTTTGGAAAAATAAAGGCAAAATTTGGTGGATCAAGCGCAGGTCACAATGGAGTTGCTTCAATAGATAAATTTATTGGAAAAGACTATTCAAGAGTGAGGATTGGAATTGGAAAGCCAGAGAATAAAATGTCTGTATCAGACTTTGTTTTAAATGATTTTTCAGATGATGAACAAGAACACTTAGAAAAAATTACTCACAATATAATAGACTCTATTGCTATTTTAATAGATAAAAAATTAGATTTATTCTCAAGTAAAGTTAACAATAATTAAATGGGTTTTAAGTGTGGTATAGTTGGTTTACCAAATGTTGGTAAATCTACTTTATTTAATGCACTTACAAATTCAAGTAAGGCCCAAGCAGCAAATTTTCCTTTCTGTACGATAGATCCAAATATAGGTGTAGTTCCTGTGCCAGATTATAGGTTAGATGAATTGGTTAAAATTTCAAATTCAAAAAAAAAAATAAATACTACAATATCTTTTGTTGATATAGCGGGATTAGTCGAAGGAGCCTCTAAAGGTGAAGGATTAGGTAACAAATTCTTATCCCACATAAGAGAGGTAGATGCTGTTATTCATTTAATTAGGTGTTTTGATTCTGATGATATTCAGAATGTAAATCCAACAGTTGATCCCATTAGAGATTTAGAAATAATTGAAACAGAAATGTCTTTAGCTGATTTGGAATCTATCCAAAAAAGACTTGATAGGAAAAATAAAAAAAATAATAACGAAAATCAAAACCAAATTCTAGAAAGAGCTCAGAATTTAATTAATAATAACGATGATATAAATAAATTATACGAAGAATTTGATAAAAAGCATGTTAAATTGTCAGGATTATTGTCAACAAAACCTAAATTGTATGTTTGTAATGTTGATGAAAATAGCGTTGGTAAAGGCAATGATTATACAAAAAAATTTATTGAAAAATATGGTTCTAAAAACACTCTAACTATTTCAGCTGAAATAGAAAATCAATTGAATGAACTAGAAAATGAAGAAAGAAAAAACTATATGAAAATGATTAACGTTAATGATACTGGATTAAATTTATTAATCAAAAAAGGATATGACCTTTTATCTTTAGAGACGTTTTTCACTTCAGGAGTTGAGGAGACAAGGGCTTGGACAATTAACAAAAATTGCATGGCGCCTCAAGCAGCAGGTATAATTCATACAGATTTTGAAAAAGGTTTTATAAGAGCAGAAACTGTGTCTTATCAAGATTTCGTTGGGAGTGGTGGTTGGTTAAAATCAAGAGAAAACGGCAAAATGAGATTAGAAGGCAAAGATTATATCGTTAAAGATGGGGATGTTCTAAACTTTAGATTCAACACGTGACCATATCTTCTTCATCGTAAAGTAAACCAATACAGTCAATATTATCAAATAAGCTATAACTCTAAATCCTGTTTTATGTCTTTGCTCTAAATGTGGTTCCGCTGACCACATCAGAAAATTTGTAACATCTTTAGACATTTGCTCAGCTGTTGCTTTTGTTCCATCTGTATACTCAATTAAATCATCAGATAAAGGAGCTGGCATTTTAATTTTATTACCATACATATACTTATTGTAATAAACGCCATCATCAAGTTCTACACCCTCTGGTGGTTCAGAATATCCTAACAATAAGGAATAAATATAATCTGCTCCGCCTTTTCTTGCTTTAACTAGAACTGACATATCTGGTGGATAAGCACCACCATTAGCAGCTTTAGCTTCTTGCTCATTAGCATATGGCATCACGAATTTATCAGATAATTTTGCTGGTCTTACAAACATTTCTCCAGTGCTGTCCGGGCCATCTGTTACCTCAAAGCTTGCAGCTATTGCTTTGGCCTCTGCTTCAGAAAATTCTGGTCCACCCTTTTCTGCCAAATTTCTATAGGTTAAATATTTCATAGAATGGCAAGATGCACATACTTCTGTATATACTTGATAACCCCTTTGAAGTGATGCTCTATCAAATTTTCCAAAGAGACCTTTGAAAGTCCATTTAGTCTCTAAAAAAGGAGGTGATTTTTCAGCAGAGTTAGATGAATTTAGTACTATAACTGAGAATATTAATACAAAAAAAATATTTTTTAACTTTCTCACTTTATTGTTTTTTCTATTTTTTCATCACTCCTTGCTGCAGCTAAATTTGGCGAGCCTCCTAAAACTGGCTCGGTAATACTCAAAGGCAGCGGGGTAGTTTTTTCTTTCCATCCTAAAACTGGAAGAATAATTAAAAAATGCGCAAAGTAATAGGCTGTAGCAACTCTTGCAATTAACAAGTACAATCCTTCAGCTGGCATCGCCCCTACGTATCCTAGAATTAAAACATCAGCTACCAAGATCCAGTAGAACTGTCTAAATAACGGTCTGAAAACTGCTGATCTAACTTTTGACGTATCCAACCATGGTAAAGCAGCTAAAATTAAAATAGCTGATAACATAGCAACAACACCCATAAGTTTATCAGGAACAGATCTTAAGATCGCATAAAAAGGTAATAAGTACCACTCAGGAACTATATGAGCAGGAGTTACAAGTGGATCCGCCTCGATATAATTATCAGCATGTCCTAAAATATTTGGCTGATAAAATACAAATAACGCAAAAACAATACAAAACATTAATAACGCAAAAGCGTCTTTAATTACGATGTATGGATGAAACGGAACTGTATCTTTAGAAGGTTTTTTAATATCAATACCAACTGGATTGTTATTTCCAGGAACATGTAATGCCCATATGTGAAGTACCACAAGCCCAAGTATTAAAAACGGTATCAAGTAATGAAGAGTAAAAAATCTTGTTAGAGTTGGATTGTCAACTGAGTAACCACCCCATAACCAAGTTGTTATACTCTCCCCGACAAGTGGAATTGCACTAAATAAATTCGTTATTACTGTTGCTCCCCAAAAACTCATTTGTCCCCAAGGAAGAACATAGCCCATAAATGCAGCTGCCATCATTAGCAGATAAATTATAATTCCAAGTATCCAAATTATTTCTCTAGGAGATTTATATGATCCGTAAAATAAAGATCTAAAAATATGAATATAAACTGCAAGGAAAAACATAGAAGCACCATTTGCGTGAACATATCTTAACAACCATCCATAATTCACATCTCTCATTATATGTTCGACACTGCTGAATGCCATATCTGCATGAGCAATGTAGTGCATAGCCAAAACTAATCCTGTAACTATTTGGGTAATTAAGCAAAAAGTTAATATCCCACCAAAAGTCCACCAGTAGTTTAAATTTTTTGGTGTAGGGTAATCTGTTAAGTGATTTGCCAATGTAAGTAAAGGCAATCTATCATTAAACCATTTACCAAACTTTGAACTAGGTGTGTATTCGTGATCACTCATATTTATCCAATCTTAATCGTGTTAGTATTTACAAATTCGTATTTAGGGATCTCCATATTAGTTGGAGCCGGTCCTTTTCTAATTCTACCAGATGTATCATAATGAGAACCATGGCAAGGACAAAACCAACCATCATAATCACCTTTATCTGTTAATGGAACACATCCTAGATGAGTACAAATCCCAAGCATCACTAACCATTCAGGATTTTTTGCTCTATCTTCATCTTTTTCAGGATGCTTAAGATCATTAATATCAACTGTTCTCGCTTTTTTAATTTCATCTTCAGTTCTTCTTTTAATAAAAACTGGTTTACCTCTCCAAAGTACTGTTAAAGACTGTCCAGGTTGCATTGAACTCACATCTACTTCTGTACTTGCTAATGCTTTTACAGAGGCATCTGGGTTCATTTGGTCCACTAATGGCCAAACAGCAGCACCAACTCCAACTACACCTGCGGCGGCAGTAGCAGTAAATAAGAAATCTCTTCGGTTGGTCTTTTTTTCGTCTTTTTGGTCTGACATCTTTAAAATTTTATATCTTTGGTAATATATGATTTCATATAATAAAAAAGAGATATTTCTATGGTAACAATGACACAGAAACCTTTAAAACATGGTCTAAAAGTAGCTCTATATCAGCCGGATATTCCTCAAAATACAGCTTCAATTATTCGAACTTGTTCTTGCTTGGGGGCTAGTTTAGAAATCATTGAACCTTGTGGGTTTTTATTTAGTGATAAAAGGTTCAAGAGAGTTGTTATGGATTATTTAGATTACAGTGAAATTAAATTCTACAAAAGCCCTAAAGAATTCTTTGATCAAAATAGTAAAAATAGAGTAGTTTTAATGACGACAAAAGCTAGCAAAGTTTATACAAAGTTTAAATTTAAGCGTAATGATATATTGCTCTTTGGCAGAGAAAGTGCAGGAGTTCCAGAAGATGTGCATTCTAAGGTTAATGAAAGAATTAAGATACCAATGCTAAAAAATAGAAGATCGTTAAACATTGCAATATCAGTGGCCATAGGAGCTTCAGAATTTATAAGACAGATAAGTTAAATGGATCAATACATAAAAAAGAAATTAGCAAAAAATTGGTTTAAAACTTTGCAAGAAGTACTTTGTAGAGAAATAGAGGAAAAAGAAGGTAATAAAACCAAATTTAAAATTACAAATTGGAATAGAAGTAAAAGTAATGATGAAGGTGGTGGACAATACAGAATTTTAGAAAATGGTAAAATTTTTGACAAAGTAGGAGTGAATTTTTCAGAAGTTTATGGAAAATTTTCAAATGAATTTAAAAATAAAGTTCCAGGCACTAAAAAGAGTTCTAAATTTTGGGCATCTGGAATATCTGTTGTTATGCATATGAAAAATCCTCATGTGCCTGCAATGCATTTTAACACGAGGTATATTGTTACTTCATTTGGTTGGTTTGGAGGTGGGATGGATGTTACACCTTGTATGAAAGATAAGAAATTAGAAAATTGGTTTCATTCAGAAATAAAAAAATCATGCGATAAACACAACAAAAATTATTATAAAAAATATAAAAAGTGGTGTGATGAATATTTTTATTTACCGCATAGGAAAGAGCCAAGAGGTATTGGCGGAATTTTTTTTGATTATAAAAAAAATAATTGGGAAAAAGATTTTTCTTTTGTAAGAGAAGTAGGAATAAGTTTTAAAAACATTTCTAATGAAATAATTGAGAAAAAAAATAAATTAAAATGGACAATTAAAGATAAAGAAATCCAATACAAAAAAAGAGGTAGATATGTTGAATTTAATTTATTACATGATAGAGGGACAAAATTTGGTTTACAAACTGGTGGAAATGTTGAAGCTATACTAATGTCATTACCACCAACAGCTAAATGGTAAATTATGGATAAAGAACCAATTACTACTGAAGGATTAGAAAAATTAAAAAGTGAATTAATTTTTTTAAAAGAAAAAAAAAGACCCGAAATTGTTGCAGCCATTGCTGAAGCAAGATCGCATGGAGATTTGAAAGAAAATGCTGAATATCATGCTGCAAAAGAACAGCAATCACATAACGAGGGAAGAATTCAAGAAGTTGAGGATTTAATTGCAAGAGCAAATGTAATTGATATCACCAAGATTAGTAATGATGGAAAAGTGATATTTGGATCTACAGTCTACCTTCAAAATTTAGATACAAATGAAAAAATAAATTACAAAATTGTAGGTAAAGACGAGGCAGATCTAAAACAAAAGCTTCTTTATTTTCAATCACCAATAGGAAAAGGTCTTATAGGTAAAAATAAAGGGGATCTTGTAGAGATAAATACACCAGCAGGGACAAAAAATTTTGAGATTGTAGACGTAAAATACGTTTAATTTGATAAAACTTTTTCAATATCTTTTTTTGATAAATTAAAATTATTTTCAATCCATTTCATTTCTAAATTTTTTAATTTTTGACCCAATTCCCTTCCCTCCTTTAATCCATAATCATTTATTAATAACTGAGCTTTTATTGGAAATTCTGGTTTATCTAATTTTTCAAAGTAAGTTTTTAATTCTGAAAGTTTTTTACTTTGTTTAAAATATAACAAATTGAAATCAATTAAATCGATTGTGCTAGACTTACCCTCATAATAAAATATTTTTTGTAAATCTTTCTTGTTAAAAATTTTATTACTATCTTTATTTAGCGAATTATTTTTTAGAAAGTTAATTTTATCTTTTAACTCATTGGGTAAATTATATTTATATACAAAATAGTCAGAATTGTCAGTTTCATCGATTACAAGAAAAGAAATGACGAAATTTAAACTTTTATTTTTTAATATCTTTTCTTGTGGTTTTGATAACTTACGCAATTTTTTAAAATTTTTTAGTTGAGGGAAAATTAATGAAAATAATTCACAAGAGGTTTTATTTTTAAATAACTTTAAAAAGTTATCCAATTTAAGAATTTTTTTTAATTCATTGAATTGTCTTTCTTTTGATATTTTTCCTAAACCCTCTATATTTTTTTTAATGATTTTTATTATATTAATTTCATGATCGATTTTGCTATATTCAGTATAAAATCTTAAATATCTAATAATTCTTAAATAATCTTCTTTTATTCTAGTTTCTGGATCACCTATAAATTTAATTATTCCAACATTTAAATCTTTATGACCAGAATTTGGATCATATAAATTCCCGTCTAAATCTGAATATATTGAATTTATTGAAAAATCTCTCCTTAATGAATCTTCCTTCCAATTAGCTGTATATTCTACGACAGCATGCCTTCCATCTGTTTTTACATCTTTTCTTAATGTTGTAATTTCAAAATTTTGATCACCAGTCACTGCTGTGATTGTGCCATGTTCAATTCCTGTTTCAAAAAACTTTATTTGGTTTTTATTTAAACATTGCTTAACCTGATCAGGAGTTAAATTAGTTGCAAGGTCGATATCATCTGTTATTTCATCATTTAAAATTTTTCTTACACAACCACCAACATATCTAATCTCGCTGGTTTCATTGTAGTTATTTATTGCATCAAATATTTTATTTACTCCCTTATTTTTTTTTAAATCTAGAAATTTAAGATCTTTATCGCTTGAAATTTTTTTGTTTTGAAAAATTTTTTTAAGTAAAGCTTTCATAAATGGCTGGGGTGCTAGGATTCGAACCTAGGAATGGCGGTACCAAAAACCGCTGCCTTACCACTTGGCTACACCCCAAAATGTTTTTCGTATAACACAAAAAAAAAGCTTTATATAGTTTTAGAGTAAATACACCAATAGTTTTTATATTTATTTTTTAATTTTTTTTGAGCTTTTATTGCCGCATTTTTCGTTAAAAAATAACCAATTATAGTAGAACCCGACCCTGTCATATTTGCAAAGTAAATATTATCTAAATTTTGCAAGTAACTTTTGATCTTTTTTAAAATTGGATATTTATTAAAAGCTGCTCTCTCTAAATCGTTATTTGAAACTTTTAATAGATCTTGTCTGTCGATCTTGTTCGATTTATTGAATAGGCTCTTTGAAAATCCTTTGTGTTTTGCATAAATCATCTTAGTAGAACATCCAAAATTAGGCTTTATTATTAACAAATGAAAATTTAATTTTTTATTAATTTTTCTTATATTTTGCCCTTGTAGGATCATTGGACTTTCATAAAGACCCAAAATTACATCTGAACCAACTTTATTTGCAATTTTTATTAAATTATTTTTTGTAGTTTTAATTATTCTTTTTTTAAATAAATAGTTCAAAATGGATGCTGCATTCATTGATCCTCCTCCCATACCAGAGGATTGGGGTATATTTTTTTTTACTATAATATTGAATTTTTTATTTTTAATATAATTATGATTATTTAATATTTTTAGTAGTTTTGAAATTGTATTTGTATTTGAAATATTTGAGGAAAATTTCCCATTAAACGATATTCTATTTTTTGAACCTTGTATCTCTTTTATTAAAATCTCATCAGCCAAATTGATCTTAGATATTAAACTTTCAATTTTATGATAACCATTTGAGTATTTATTTAGAATTTTTAAAGTTAAGTTAACTTTTGCAAAAGAATTTATTTTATGAAACTTCATTTAAGAATTATTATTTAAGCCATTATATAATTTTTCCTTAACTTTAATTTTCAATTCTTCGTCTGCTTCATCGCTATTTAAAGCACTTTTCCAAAAATAATTAGCTTGGATTTTTCTATTTAATTGCCAAAGAACATCTCCATAATGATCACTTGCAACAGGATCGCTTGGTAACAATTCAATAGCTTTTCTTAAATATTTTTCTGCTTCAATATAATTTCCTGTCAAATAGTAACCCCAACCAACCGAGTCTGTTATGTAAGGGTCTTCTTCTTTCCCTTTGTAAGCTTGATTTAACATTTCTATTGCTTCTTCAATTTTATATCCTCTTTCTAACCAGCTATAAGCAAGATAGTTAAGTGTATAAGGTTCGTCAGGTCTAATTTTAATTGAATTTAGCAGATCCTTATCCGCCAAATCATAATTTTTTAATCTTTCATACGCTCCACCTCTGCGATAAAGAACATCTGCATAAGCCATAGAATTTTTATCCAAATTTTTTAAGGCCAAAGTATAATAATTTATAGCCTGATCATATTTTTTAAAGTTTTTGTAAATATTTGCCAAATCATAAATCATCTTTGTCGATTTATTATTAAATTTTTCAAGATTTTTTAATACATATTTCAAACTTGCATCATAATTTTCTTCCTCTGCTATAATTCTGGCAATCTTCTTTGTTTTGTACCAAAAAAATATTTCATCCTTATCATCAAATTTTTCGAAAGTTTTTTTTGCTAGATCATAATTATTATTAGACTGATAGTTTTCAGCTATTAGTGATAAATTAAAATAAAATTTTGGATTTAAATAATTTGAAATATTTAAATATATGTTTGAATAATCAAATCTACTTTGAGATGAATAAAAATTAGATATAAGGAAAAAAAATTCTGCCAAAATATCATTCTCATTTTGACATGAAAAATGCTGTGTTAATTTTTTATATTTTTTTTCATCTATCCATTTTTTTACTTGAGAAATAAGCAAACTACTTCTTAAAGGATCTATTTTATCAGCAAAATTATCAACTGTTGCAAAGTCATTATTAGACACTTCGTTACTCAAATAAAAAAAAGTATATCTAGAGTAATCACTTTGAGGTTCGTTAATTAAATTTAAAAAATAAGGCTCAGTTTTTTTGGAATTCAAATAACAATTTTGAAAAGCCATGTTTATTAAATCTAATTTTCCAAATTGCTCAACAATGTCAGACTTTTTATATATAAAAAGATCAATGTAGCTTTTTAAGCTAGAATAAATTATAAATTTGTATGAGTCGTCCTCTTTGAACTTTTCCAATTTTTTTAACTTCAAAGCTGCTTGTTTAAACTTTTTCTTGTTAATGCTATCTAAAATTAATAACAAATTTCCTTCAAAAAAATCTCCTCCTATTGAGGTATTAGAATATTTTACTTGTTTAATTGCTTTTTTAACCTGTCCATCCAAAAGTAAAGAAAATACATATTCTTGCAAAAAACTATCATGTGATTGAATTAATATTTTTGAATTTTCAAAAAACTTAAGAGCATCGTTATTTTTCTGGTTATCAAATGATAATAATGCTGAAAGATAATTTGATAGATACTTCTGGTTGAATTCTTTTTCATTCGCTGCTTTTGAATAGAGATTTGTTTGGTATAGAATAAATAATATAAAACAAAAAATTTTTAAGAACATTTTTTACTTTATGACTTTAAATGAAAAAAATCAAAATGACATATTTGATAATGATTTATTGAACGAACTAGGTATTGAGTATAAATTTAGCGATGAGCCAATAAATAGATTTAAAAATAATGCTCCTAATAAGGATAAATCTGAAGAATTAGCAAAACTTAGAGTTGAAATAGAAAAGATTGAAGATTGTGAACTAAAAAATAGTGCAAAAAATCTTGTTTTCAGTGATGGTAATTCATCTTCAAAAATAATGATTGTAGGAGAAGGACCTGGACAAAAAGAAGATGAATTAGGAAAACCATTTGTTGGTGATGCAGGAATGCTTTTAAATAAAATGTTGAAAGCGATTAATTTAGATAGAACTAACGTGTATATAACTAATGTTGTAAATTATAGACCTCCAAATAACAGAAAGCCTGAAATATCAGAAATAAATAGATACTCTGAATATTTAAGAAAACATATTTCAATTATAAATCCAGAAATACTTATTTTAATGGGAAGCACAGCAATGGAATCACTCTTCGGGAATAAAATTAAAATTTCTAAAGAAAGAGGAAAATGGAAAGAAGTAATAATTAATAATAAAACATATTTAACAATGATAACTTTTCACCCAGCATATCTGCTAAGACAAGCAGAACAAAAAAAACATTCTTGGGCCGATCTTAAAGAAATTAGAAAAAAAATAGATGAAACTAGTTTAGAGATTTAAATTTTTAATAATATTTTATATGAAAAAATTTATTGCTGGGGTTGATGAAGTTGGAAGAGGAAGCCTTGTAGGACCAGTTTATGCAGCTGCTGTTATATTAAATAAAGAAATTAATAGAAAAATTCTTAAAGATTCAAAAAAACTTAATAAAATTCAAAGGGAAACTTTAGCTAAATATATAAAAAAAAATTCAGTTTGGGCGTTAGGGTCTGCATCAATAAAGGAAATTGAAAAAATTAATATTTTAAATGCTAGTCTACTTTCGATGAAAAGAGCAATTAAGAAACTCAAATTTAAACCTAGAAAAGTTTTAATAGATGGTAATAAACCACCAGAATTAAAAAATTATGTTATTAAAACTATTGTAAAAGGTGATGAAAAAATTCCTGAAATTTCAGCAGCATCGATTATTGCTAAAGTTGAAAGAGATAAGCTAATGAAAAAGATGTCTTTTTCTTTTAAAAAATATGGCTGGGATAATAATGCAGGTTATGGAACAAAGGATCATATTAAAGCTATTAAAAAATTTGGAGTGACTAGATTTCATAGAAAAACCTTCCAACCAATACACAAGATATTGAGTCTGAAAAAATAATCATAACAATTATCAATCAATAAATTCAATCACAGGTTGACGTAGACTCCTGACTGGAGTCTAATTGAAAAATATAAAATGATCATTTCAGACATAAAAAATAAAATTGTTAATGGAGACAGTATTAAGGAATTAAAGAAAATTCCTGCTGAAAGTTTTGATCTGATATTTGCAGATCCACCTTACAACCTTCAACTGAAAAAAGAATTAAGTCGACCTGATAGATCTAAAGTTGATGCTGTAGACGATGTGTGGGATAAATTTGATAGTTTTAAAAGTTATGATGAGTTTTCAGTTCAATGGCTTAAAGAATGTAAAAGAATTTTAAAAAAAAATGGATCTATATGGGTCATAGGAAGTTATCATAATATTTTTAGAGTTGGTTCAAAAATGCAAGATTTAGGTTTTTGGATACTAAATGATGTGATTTGGAATAAAAATAACCCTATGCCAAATTTTAGAGGAACACGTTTTACGAATGCGCACGAAACACTTATATGGGCATCAAAAAGTGAAGGCTCAAAATATACTTTTAATTATCAATCACTTAAATGTTTAAACGATGATCTGCAGATGAGATCTACATGGAATTTACCTATATGTAATGGAAAAGAAAGACTTAAAAATAATGGTAATAAAGTTCACTCGACGCAAAAGCCAGAGTCTTTATTGCACAGAATTATATTAGCATCCTCGAATAAAGGTGATTTAATATTGGACCCGTTTCTTGGTACGGGAACAACTGCTGTAGTTTCAAAAAAGTTAGGTAGAAATTATTTTGGGGTAGAAAAAGAAAAAGACTATTTTGAAGCTGCAAGTAAAAGAATTAAAAATACAAAAATTATAGAAGATGAATGTTTAGATACTATTAAAAATAATAGATCCAAACCAAGAGTACCATTTGGATCTTTGGTTGAATTAGGAATTATTAAACCTGGTACTGAAATTTTTGATCAAAAAAAGCAAATCAATGCGAAAATTATGATTGATGGTAGTATAAAATATCGGAAATCAGAAGGATCAATTCATAAAGTTGCTGCACAAATATTAGGTGCTGAGAGCTGTAACGGTTGGACTTTTTGGTATTATAAATCAGGTAATTCACTCAAACCAATTGATGATTTGAGACAAAGACTAAGGCCAACTACTTAATTTCTATAAATTTTTCCTAGATAACTCTCTAGAAATTTTTTATTTTTTGATAAAAATTTCAAAACAATATTTCTAATTAATATTATTATTGGATTAGTTAAATGAAAGGCAAAATGGTTTAATTTTGATCTTTTATTTACTAGTAATATTTTACTTATCTTATCTTTATAAATACTATTTGAATTTGTAATATTTTCTAAAATACCATTTGCTGTTTCAATACTTTGAGAAGCACCTTGTGCAAAAGAAGGTGGAAAAGCAAATAAAGCATCACCACTCAAATAAGTATTTTGATATTTTAATGTGGGTAATTCAGTGCTTACAAATACAGGAAAACACTTTGTATTTGCTAAATTTTCCAAATTTATAATTGAATTTTTTGAAATAAAGTCTTTTAAAGATTTTATAAATGTTTCTGAATTATGAATATTTTTATCTTCAATTTCTTGAGTAGTCAGTTTCTTTTTGATTATTGCAACGAAATTATATTCGAGTTTTTGATTTACAGGATAAGTTACATAGTGAAAATTTGATCCCATATATACAGAAATATTATCTTTTTCATGATGATTTAAATTTGCCCTTAAAGCAATGTTCCCATTAAAAATTGGGTTTAAATAATTATTTGATATTTGAGATTTTAATTTTGAAAAAACACCGTCTGCAATTACTATGTAATCGAAACTTTCATTCTTATTATCCCAAGAAATCTTTATTTTTTTATTATATTCGATATTTTGAATATCGGCTTTAAATTGAATTTTTTCCTCAGGTATATTGCCAATTAAAAACTTTATTAATGTTGATCTTTTAAGTGTTGTGTAACGGTCGTTTACATTATTGAATTGCCTTAAATCAATTTCACAAATCTTTTTAATATTTTTAGCCTGGAAAAAATTAACTTTTGTTGGATAATAAACATCTGATGCTGAAATATTTTTAAATCCTACTTTATTTAACAAATTAATACTATTAACTGAAAGTTGAATGCCATAACCTTCATTTAAATTAAGGTAATCTTTTTTTTCAAAGATTTTATAGTCTATTTCAGTATTTTTGTTTAATTCATTTGCAAGATATAAACCAGATATACCAGCTCCTACAATTGCAACTTTTTTCATTCAGATTTTGAGATGGTATAAAATATTTTTTTAGTAAATGATGGAATTATTTCTGAGCTTAATTTATCTTTTTTAATTAATATTTTATTTTTAATCTTTGGAGGTCTTTTTGAATTATTTAACAAAATTTTCATTTCCATATTAGATAATTTTATATTAATTTTTTTATTATTTGAATAATTATACTCACTTTCTCGAACTTCAGTCATAGGGAAAATTGGCATATTTTTTAAAAATTTAAATTTATCATTTTTAACCAATAAATAATTATTTTGTTTTTTGTAGATAGTCGCTTCAAAATATTTGGTTTTTATTTCTTTATTAATTTTAGTTAACTCAAAATCATTTTTTTTTAAAGATATACAATTTTTACTTAATGGACATTCTTTACAAATTGGATTTTTTGGTTTGCAAATTAAGGCACCTATTTCCATGATTGCTTGTGAGTAATCACTAGCACGATCGGACAGTCCAAAAAAATTAATTTTTGTTTTTAGAGAATCTTTAGATATTTCATTCTGCTTTTTTAAATAGAGAGTTCTTTTAAGAATTCTCTCTACATTTCCATCTAAAGGGATAGTTTTAATGTTAAATGCTATAGACATTATTGCTTTAGATGTATATTCACCAACACCTGGTAATTGTATTAACTTTTCATAAGATTTTGGCAACTTACCGTTGAAATCTTTAAGAATTTTAATTGCGCTTTTTTTTAGATTTCTTGCTCTTGAATAATAACCAAGGCCTTCCCAATGTTTCATTAAGATTTTTTCATCAACATCTGCCAATGATTGAAAGGTTGGAATTTGTTTTACAAATTTTTCAAAATAAGGAATAACAGTTTTTACTTGAGTTTGCTGTAACATAAATTCACTAACAAACGTAAAATATTCTTTTTCTTTCTGAGAAACTTTTTTTCTCCAAGGTAAAATTCTTTTATTATTATCGTACCAATGTAGAATTTTATTTGGTATGTTTTTATAATTCATATGAGTCAAAAACATAATACTAAGCAGAGATATAATTTCATTCAAGGTTTAAGATCTTTTAAAGATACTTTACCCACAGAAGCAAAAAGAATAATTAGTAAAAAAGGTAAAATTTATAATGAAACTTTAGACAATTGGAAATATTTAGTAGGTAAAGATTTATTTAAAGTAAGCTTTCCTAAATCATACAAAAGTTCAAATAAGTTATCGGGAAGTCGTTTAAATATTTTAGTAAAGAGGGGAAATGAAGTTGACGTTGAGTATTCTAAAAAAGAAATAATAAAAAAAATTAATATTTTTTTTGGCTATCATGTTTTAGATGACATTAAATTGAATACATTTGATGGAAAAATTGAAGAAAGCCATAAAAATACAGCTATTAATGCGACAAAAAATAAACATATAAAGAGCATAAATAATATTAAAAATGACAAAATAAAAAATTCACTTTTAGAACTAAGTAAACATTTTAAAATAAAATGAAAAAAATAATTTTTATCTCAATTTTAATTTTTTTTAATTTCATCAATGCTAATTCTGAAATTAAACCAATTTTAGTTGGAAGTGCGGACTCTAAAGTTAAGTTAATGGTTTTTGAATCTTTAACTTGTAGTCATTGTGCGAATTTTCATAAAAATATATACCCTAAATTAAAAGAAGATTTTATTGATAAAGGATTGATTTCAATAGAATTTAAAAGCTTTCCATTAGACATCATTGCATTTAATGCAACTAAATTAGCGCATTGTAGAAATGATGGTGAGCATGAAATTTTGCATCATTTATATTTAAATCAAGATAAGTGGATAAAAGGAAAAAATGAATTAGAGGCAAATCAAGCAATGAAAAAATTTATTGATAATACTGAATATAATCTTGATTTTGATAAGTGCTTGGCGGATAAAAAAATAGAGGATCATATTTTAGAAGACCGAATCGAAGGTGTTAAAAAATATAAAGTGAATGCTACTCCTACAGTCATAATTAACGGAAAAAAGTTTGAAAATCACTCAAACTACAAAAAATTAAAAAAATACATTGAAAAACTGATATAAGTCAGTAAATGGAATTTAAAAAAATCCAACTAAATGGATTTAAGTCTTTTGCTGAAAAAACTAATTTCCTGATTGAAGAAGGTTTAACCGGGATAGTTGGTCCAAACGGTTGTGGCAAATCAAATATAGTGGAATCGTTGCGATGGTGTATGGGTGAGACATCAGCAAAAAGTATGAGAGGTTCAGGAATGGAAGACGTTATATTTTCCGGAACTTCAAACAAACCATCAAAAAATATTGCAGAAGTTTTAGTGAGCTTATCAAATGACAATAAAGATGGTCCTCTACAATATAATGAGCTCGATGAAATTGAAATAAGAAGAAAAATAGAAAAAGATAAAGGCTCAAAATTTTATATAAATGGGAAAGAAGTTAGAGCTAAAGATGCTCAGATGTTTTTTGCAGATTTATCAACAGGTGCTCATTCACCTTCGATTATTAGTCAAGGTAGAATTGGAGCATTGGTCACGGCAAAACCTTCTGATCGAAGAGCTATCTTAGAAGAAGCAGCTGGTATAGCAGGTTTACATGTTAGAAGACACGAAGCAGAATTACGATTAGGCGCTGCAGAAAATAATTTAAAAAGGGCAGATGAATTAAGAAGACAACAGGAAAGACAATTAGCAAATTTGCAAAAGCAAGCTGAAGAGGCTGCAAAATATAAATCTATTTCTGAAGAAATAAAAAAAGTTGAGGCAGGTTTATATTATTTACGTCTTTTAGAAATTGATAATGAAATTAAAGTAGAAAACGAGATCAATAATGAGGCTGATGATCAAGTTAAGTCCTTCAATGATAAATTAGAGGATTTAAGCATGAAAATTATTGAAAAGAATAAAAATGTAAATCCTATAAGAGAAAAAAATCAAGAAAACTTGTCAAAAATACAAAGATTAAATTTAGAGTTAAAGAGCTTAGATGAAGAAAAAGACAGGGTTAATGATGAAATACAATCAATTAGAAAGGCTTTAAGTGTAATAGATGAGGATATTGTTAGAGAAAAAAGCATAATCATTGATGCAAACTCTAATGAAAAAAGACTTAGAGAAGAAAAAGAAAATTTAATTACAGTTGACTCAAAATATTATGAAACAGAAAAACTGTCTGGTTTAGATCTTGTAAATGCAAAAAGTAAATTAAAAGATGAGCAAGATAAATTAGAGAGAATACTAGAAAATTTAAATCTTGATACTCTAAAAAAGAACTCAGAAACTATCGATTTAGCAAGTGAGCAATTAGAAAAAGCAAAAGAAATGCTATCAGAGAACAATATTAATGGTGCAACTAATTTAATAGATGAATGCAAAATAAATCTTTCATTTTTAAAAATGAAAATTAATGAAATGCATGACAACGATTTAGCGATAACAGTAACTAAGAAAAACGAAGAAATCAAAAGTCTACAAGAAGAATACGCTGAAGCATTTAGTACAAATCAAAATATCAAAAAAGAATCAATTAAGAGAAGTGAAAGAATTAAAATAATTGATCAAGAAATAGAAAGTTGGAAAAACTTATTGGTAAATTCTGAAAAAATGATTAATGAATTAAATAGTAGAAAAGATACTCAACAAAAAAAATTAGATAGCCTAGAAAAACAACCTCAAACACAAGCTGAAAGAAAAGGACAAATATCTGAAAGTTTAAGAATTTCTGAAAAAGAAAAAAGTGATAATGAAATATTAATAGATGAACTAGATAAAGAGATTAACGAATTAAGAAGCAATCTTAATACAACAAAGGAAGAGTCTATTGAAATAAGAGAGCGAAAAGCAAGCTCTGGAGCAACAATCGATGGTTTGAATAAAAGAAGAAATGATTTGTTAGAAAGAGTATCAACGGAACTTAATTTAAAAGAAGAGGAGATACTTAATTTTTCAAATTTAAAAGATGCATCTGAATATCCAGATACAGTAACACAAGAGGAATTGCTTGATGAAAAAAAAAGAGAAAGAGAAAAATTAGGCTCAGTTAACTTAAGAGCAGACGACGAGACTTCAAAATATGAAGATGAAATTAAGAAAATGGAAAAAGATAGACAAGATTTAGTAACTGCAATTATAAAGTTAAAAGAAAGTATTACTGAACTCAATCAGAAAGGTAGGGAAAGACTTCTAGATGCTTTTGAAAAAGTGAATAGAAAGTTCAATGAAGTTTATACCAAACTATTTAATGGAGGTAGTGCAAAACTAGAACTAGTAGACTCTGATGATCCTTTAGATGCAGGATTAGAAATGTTGGTAAGTCCACCAGGAAAAAGATTACAATCAATAACTTTATTATCTGGAGGCGAACAAGCCCTGACTGCTTTATCTTTAATCTTTGCAGTATTTCTTACTAATCCAGCTCCAATATGTGTTCTCGATGAAGTAGACGCACCCCTAGATGATGCGAATGTAACAAGATTTTGCAATCTTTTGTCGGAATTAACTAAAATTACATCTACAAGATTTATTATTGTAACTCACCACGCTCTAACCATGTCTAAAATGGACAGACTATACGGCGTAACAATGCCAGAAAAAGGAATAAGCCAACTAGTTGCTGTAGATCTTCAAAAAGCAGAGAGTCTGGTTGCTTAATGATGGATGAAGACCAGTTTAAAACTCGCCTAAAAATTGCAAAAAATAAAACCGATAAAGACAAAAGATCTGAAAAGGAAAATAAAGGGTCAAGTATGGGATCAGCCTTCAAAATGAGCACGGAATTGGTATCTGCAGTGGCTGTTGGGACAATTATTGGGTTTATTTTAGACAATTGGTTTGGTACTAAACCCTGGTTAATTTTAATATTTTTTTTTATTGGTGTAGTAGCTGGAATTATGAACGTTATTAGATCAGCAAAAAAAATGCAAAAATAGTAGGCAAATGGCAGCAAATCCAATGTACCAATTCAACGTTTACCGAATTGGTCCAGAAATTAAAATAAATAACATAGATATTTCGTTCACAAACGCGAGTTTGTTTATGGTCATAAGTTCACTAGCAATATTAATTATTTTTAATTTAGGTACGAAGAGATCTATCATACCAAATAAAATTCAATTACTTGCGGAACTCAGTTACTCTTTTATTTCAAAAATGATAAGTGATACAGCTGGATCGAAAGCTAAGCCTTACTTTTCTTTCATATTTTCTTTATTCATGTTTGTTTTATTTTGTAACATGTTTGGGATGATACCATACTCTTTTACTGTCACTAGCCACATCATTGTAACTTTTGTATTAGCAGCATTTATATTTATAGGAGTAACAATAATTGGATTTATTAAACATGGACTTGGATACTTAAAACTTTTTGTGCCAAGTGGAGTTCCAATGGTTTTATTGCCATTAATAGTTGTTATAGAAATAATTTCATACTTAAGTAGACCAATTAGTTTATCAGTTAGATTGTTTGCAAATATGATGGCAGGCCATACGATGATGAAAGTTTTTGGAGGTTTCGTAGTTAGCTTAGGAATTGTTGGGGGCTGGCTACCACTAGGTTTTTCAGTTGCATTAACAGGTTTGGAGATATTAGTTGCTTTTCTTCAAGCATATGTATTTGCAATTTTAACATGTATCTATTTGAATGATGCATTAAATTTACACCATTAATTAACATAAGGAGGATATAATGGAATTAGAAGCAGCAAAAATGATAGGAGCAGGACTAGCAGCGATTGCGCTTGCAGGTGCAGGAGTTGGAATTGGGATAATTTTTGGAAATTATCTTTCAGGTGCAATGAGAAATCCATCAGCAGCTCAAAAGCAGTTTCCAAACTTGCTATTAGGCTTTGCATTAGCGGAAGCGACTGGTTTATTTGGATTAGTTGTTGCATTAATTATTCTTTTCGCGTTTTAATTAATGTTGAAAAAGATAATTTTTCAATTTCTAGCTTTAAGTCTTATCTTTGCTTATAGCGCTCAAAGCGCTGAGAGTGGAGGTATGCCCCAGCTTAATCCCGAGTTTTGGATATCTCAAATTTTTTGGTTAGTACTTACTTTTGGATTATTGTTTATAATTTTATCTAAGTTCATACTACCAAAGATTAGTAACAATCTTGAAACCAGAAAATCACAAATCTTAG
The DNA here is from genome assembly GCA_902535625.1 of uncultured Pelagibacteraceae bacterium. Taxonomy (GTDB): domain Bacteria; phylum Pseudomonadota; class Alphaproteobacteria; order Pelagibacterales; family Pelagibacteraceae; genus Pelagibacter. The sequence goes on from CACAUA010000002.1 coordinate 85,194, forward strand.
AGAATATCGAAACTGCAGACAAGCAACGGGAAGAAACCGAAAAAAAAGTTAAAGAATTTGATAAAATTATCAATGATACAAAAGTCGAAGCAAAAAACTTCTTTAATAGTGAAAGACAAAAAGTTTTGGACGATATAAACAATAAAAGATTATCTTTAGAAAAGGATATCGAAAAAGAAATAATAAAAGCTGAAGAAGAAATAGACCAATTAAAAAAAACTTCTCAAGAGAAAATAACTAAAATTGCAATTGAGACATCCTCCGATCTAGTTAAACAATTAATTGGTGAAGATATAAATAAAAGTAGTCTTTCAGCCATAGTTGAAGATCTTTCTAAAAAAGAAATGGAAAAACATAATGGCATTTGATGCAACATTTTGGGTAGCAGTTTCTTTTGTAATATTTTTTGGAGCCCTAATTTATTTAAAAGTTCCACAAAATGTTAATAATTTATTGAGCAAAATGATAACTGATATCAAAAATGAAATTGATGAAAGTGAAAAACTCCGAGCTGAATCTAAAAGACTATTGGATGAGGCGCAAAAGAAGTTAGATACTGCAAAAATTGAGAGTGAAAAGATTATGCGGCAGTCAAAAGATGAAACTGAAAGATTTGTAATTGAAATGAATGACAAATTTCATAAATCAGCCGAACTAAAGAAAAGTCTAGCAGAAACTAAAATCTCTCAAATGAAGGATAATGCCATTAAAGAAATTAAAGATACATCAATTAATATTGCTGTAGAATCTGTAAAAAAAATTATTACTACATCTGTTGATAAGTCTAAACTTGACAACTTGTTTAATAAAAATCTTGAAGAAACAAAGACAGAATTAAAGAAAATCAGTTCTTAAACTAAGATAGTTTATCAAATTTTATAAAAATAATGTAAATTAAGAAATATGAATTCCATTGTAATTGGATCAGGTTTTGGTGGTATGGCGGCAGCTCTTAGACTTCGAGCAAAAGGTCATAAAGTTACTTTAATTGAAAAACAAAAAGATTTAGGTGGAAGAGCGAGAGTATTTAAAAGTAATGGGTTCACTTATGATGGTGGACCAACTGTAATAACCGCTCCTTATTTAATTTATGAAATTTTTAAACTTTTTAATAAAAATCCAGATGATTACATAAAAATAAAAGATTTGGATACTTGGTACAGATTTGTTTTTGAAGATGGAAGCCATTTTGATTATTCAGCAGATGAAAAGAAAATGGAAGAACAGATTGCAATAATTAATCATAAAGATGTTGTGGGTTACAGAAATTTACTTAAATTTACAAAAAAAATATTTGACAAGGGTTATTCAGAATTATCAGATGTGCCATTTGATAAACCTTCATTTATGTTTAAGCAAATTCCTGCATTGCTAAGTTTAAAAAGTTATAAATCTGTTTATTCTTTGGTTAGCAGTTTTATTGAAAATGAAAAACTAAGAAGGCTATTTAGTATGCACCCATTATTGGTGGGTGGAAACCCTTTTACTACAACCTCTATATATGGATTAATTTTGTATTTAGAAAAAAAATGGGGAATTCATTATTCTATGGGTGGAACGGGACAAATCATAAAAGGTTTTGAGAAATTGATGTTAGAAGAAGATGTTACAATTATTAAAGGTAAAGAAGTTAAAAACTTGCTTACAGAAAATAAAAGAGTTGTCGGGGTTGTGACAAGTGAAGATGAGGAAATTAAAGCAGATAACGTAGTTTGTAATGCAGATCCTCCCGGTGTTTATTCAAAAATGCTAAATAATCAAAAATATAACACCTTATTTAATTGGAAGATAAATAGAATGGAATATTCAATGGGATTGTTTGTTTATTATTTTGGAACGAAGAAAAAATACGAAAATGTTGAACATCATACTATAAAGTTCGGCGATAAGTACAAAGAACACTTGGATGATATATTTGTAAACAAAAAATTAAATAACGATATAAGCTATTACCTACATAGACCTACTGCAACAGATTCAAGTATGGCACCAAAAGACCATGATTGCTTTTATGTATTAGTGCCTGTACCTAATAATATGTCAGGAATAAACTGGTCTATCGAAGGAGAGAATTTAAAAAAACTTGTGATAGATAAAATGGAAAAAAGTTTATTACCTAACTTAAGAGAAAATATTGTAGATGATTTTTATTTAACTCCTGATTATTTTGAGAATGAATTAAACACAAAATATGGCTCTGGTTTTTCAATTCAGCCAAAATTTTCTCAATCAGCATACTTTAGATTTCATAATAAATCTGAGGTTTATGACGGTTTATATTTTGTTGGAGCGGGCACTCATCCTGGAGCTGGTGTTCCAGGGGTCCTATCATCCGCAAAGGTCTTAGATAAAATTTTGTAATGAATGATCAAAATTATTTGTCGATATACGCTAAATCTTTCAATTGGGCAGGTTTCTTTTTACCAAAACAGGTCTACTCTGATTGCTCTAATTTGTATGATTTTTGTAGATACATAGACAATATAGCAGATGAAAAAAGTGATTTTGATACGAAATTAAAAAATTTCAATAATTTCAAAGAAGATTTCAAATTAAAAAATGAAAATAACCAAATAATTAAAAATATGTGGGCCTTAATAAATAAATTTGGAATATCACAAAAAATAATTGATGATTTATTCGATGGTGTCGAGGCTGATATAAAATCAAAAGTAGAAATCAATACTGACAAAGATCTATATGTTTATTCATATAGAGTGGCTGGAACAGTTGGATTAATGATGGCAAAAATTTTAAATGTCAAAGAAAGATCAGCACTTTTAGGAGCGATTGACTTAGGTATTGCAATGCAATTAACTAATATTTCAAGAGATGTTATTGAAGATGAAAGCAATAATAGATTTTATATAAAAAAGAATTTTGATGAAATTAAAAGAATTCTAAAAATTGCTGACAAATTTTATAATAATTCTTTTATATCAATTAAAAAAATTCCATTCTTTTTAAGATTTTCGATTTTGGTTGCAAGACGAGTATATAGACAAATTGGAAATGAAATCTTAAAAAAAGGAAACTTAGAAAATTATAATAAATCAGGAAAAATTTATGTAAACAATTTGGGAAAAGTCTTACATACAGTCCTATCTATTGGTGATTTAATTAAATTATATTTTGTAAAAGAAGATAAAAAACTTACAATAAAAGAGCATGAGATAATAATGCAAGATATTGAGTATAATGACAGATTTTGATTACATAATTATTGGAGGTGGCTGTGCAGGCTTAACATTGGCTTATGAGTTAGAGTATCACGATAAACTTAAAAATAAGACTTTAGCAATTATTGAAAAAAGAGATGAATATAAAAGAGATAAAACTTGGTCATTTTGGAAAACTGTACCTCACAAGTTTGATGACTGTGTAAAAAAAAGATGGAAAGATTATACAATCAATTTTAAAGGAAATGTTGAATATAAAGATTGTGAAGAAACTCCTTACGAAAGTATTGATAGTGGACTATTCTACAAAAAAATTTTAAATAAAATTAATAAAAATCCTAATATTCAATTCTTTAAACATATTAGTGAAGTAAATACAGAAAACGCAATTTTATTTAACAGTTTACCAAATCTTGAGAATAAAAATTCTAATTTATGGCAACACTTTCAAGGTGTTGAGATTGAAACCGAAAAAGATTTTTTTGATGATCAAATAATGAATTTAATGGACTTTGATTGTGATCAAAAAAAAAGTGTCCATTTTTTCTATACACTACCCTATTCAAAAAAATCAGCTTTAATCGAAACTACGTGGCTTTCAAAAATGGAAGATGATAGTGAAAAAGATTATGATAAACAAATTACTGATTACATCGAAAACACTTTAAAATTAAAAAAATATAAAATTAATTATAAGGAAGTTGGGGCCATACCATTATTTTATCCAAAATTTAAAAACGATAAAAATACGATTAATATTGGAACTGCTGGAGGTATGACGCGTTTAAGTACTGGCTATACTTTTCTAAATATTCAAGAACAAGCAGAATATATTACCCAAAACATTGATAAAATAACCCAAACTAGAGCTTTCAATATAAAAAGTAAGTATAAGTTTTTAGATAATGTTTTTTTGAAAGTCCTAGCTGAAAAGCCAGAGATCATGCCAAATATTTTCTTCAAAATGTTTAAAAGCAAGTCAAAAACAGTAATAAATTTCCTTTCCAATAAAAGTAATATTTTCGAGGACTTATCCATTATATTAAAGATGCCAAAATGGATTTTTATTAAAGCTGTATTTAAATAATGATCAACAAAATAAATTTTTTTCATTCTATTATTTTTTTTAATATCTGTATTTTTTTTTCTGCCTTTGAGGTATTGAGAGATAATTCGTTTATACTTTTTAGTTTTTTTTTAATTCTTACAATTGGTATCTCTCACGGTGCGCTGGATCATGAAAAGGGCAAGAAACTTTTAAAAATTTATAAAATTAAAAATACAGAAGTGTTCTATATAACTTATATAGGTATTGCTTTTTTTGTTATTTTAATGTGGATTTTAAGTCCAATATTGTTACTTTCGCTTTTTTTAATAGTTGCAGCATATCATTTTGGCAAAGAGGATAGTGACTTTATCGAAACAAAAAATGCTAATTTTTTGGAAATTTTTTATTTCATTAAAGGATCATTAGTTATTTCAGCACCCTTACTGTTTCATAAAGCTGAGACAATCGAAATTTTTAAAATGTTAAATTTTTCAATAGACGAAAATATTATGGCTAATAATTTTTTAATTCCTTTAGTTATATTATCAGTGCTAAGTAATTTTCTTATATATAGAGGTAATAATAATGATTTAAGATCAATTCTTTTTTTAGATAGTTTTTCAATAATTATTTTAAACTATTTTTTTAATCCTATATTGGCTTTTACAATTTATTTCTGCTTTCTTCATTCTATAAGACACTCACTAAGTTTAATTAGTGAAATTAATAAAAATTTGATGAAAGGATTTCCTATTTTTTTACGAAAAATTATTCCACTTACAGTAATTACAGCAATAATGTATTTAATTGTTTTTTATTTTATTTCAGAAAAATTTGGTATAGATGAAAGTATTATTAAAATAATATTTGTTGGATTGGCTTCATTGACCTTTCCTCATATTTTACTTGAATTCATGGTAGAAAAAAAATGAAAAATGAAACTATAAATCTAATTGGATGGATATTGTTTGTTATATCTTCAATTGGTTTCATCATTTCAAGTGTAGGAAGTTTTTGGGCCATGTTTGGAAGCCTATTTTTTTTTATTGCTTGTATAGTATTTTTAATTCCATTTTTTAAAAAGGATGAAAATGAGTAACAAAAATTTAAAAATTTATTTAGCTGCACCAAGAGGATTTTGTGCAGGAGTTGATAGAGCAATTGAGATTGTAAAAAAAAGTATAGATAAATTTGGTGCTCCAGTTTATGTGAGACACGAAATTGTACATAACAAACATGTTGTAGAAAGTTTAAAAAAGCTTGGTGCGATATTTGTTGAAGAATTAGATGAAATTAAAGATAAGACTAGACCAGTTATATTCTCAGCACATGGAGTTCCAAAATCCGTCCCAGAGGAGGCATCAAATTTAAATATGATGTTTGTAGATGCAACGTGTCCTCTAGTATCAAAAGTTCATAGAGAGGCAGAAAACTTAAATAAACAAGGACATCATATATTATTAATAGGACACAAAAACCATCCAGAAGTTATTGGAACAATGGGTCAATTACCAGAAGGTTCAATAGATTTGATTGAAAATATTGAGGATGCAAATAACTATGAAAATATCTCAAATAAACAGCTATCCTTCATAACTCAAACAACACTCTCTGTAGATGACACCAAGTATATTATTGGAGCTCTGAAATCGAAATTCCCTGATATTAAAGAGCCTAAAAAAGATGACATATGTTATGCAACAACAAATAGACAATCAGCAGTTAAAGAAATAGCAAATAAATGCGATATGTTTTTTGTAATAGGAAGTAGGAATTCATCTAACTCAGTAAGATTAGTTGAGGTTGCTAAAAACGCTGGTTGCAACTCTGCTGAGTTAATTCACTCAGAAAGTCCAGTGCCAATAGATAAAATTAAAGAATGTAACACAATTGGAATTTCATCAGGTGCTTCAGCGCCAGAAATACTTGTTGAAAAGTTTATAGCAGAGTTAAAAGATCTATTTACAGTAAATATTGAAGAAGTTGAAATCGTAAAAGAAAATATTACTTTTAAAATTCCTGGAAAATTAAATTAATGGCCGTTTATACTAAAATTAACAATAAGCAGATAAAATTTATAGAGAAAAAATATAATATTGGCAAAATATTAAATTATTCAGGTATTAAAAAAGGTATTGAAAATACAAACTTTCTTTTAAAGACCAAAAAAAATAAATATATCTTAACTATTTACGAAAAAAGAGTTCAAAGAAAAGATCTTCCATTTTTTATTAATCTAATGTCTGGTCTGTCTAGATTAAAAATAAAATGCCCAGTTCCTATAAAAGACAAAAAAGGTAAATATTTATTTAATTTAAAAAATAAAAAAGCTTGTATTGTCAGTTTCTTGGAAGGAAAAGATAAAAATCAACTAAATAATAAAGATTGTTTTATAGTTGGAAAAAATGCAGCACTTCTTCATGAGGCTTCAAAAAAATTAAAATTATATAGAAAAAATTCTCTATCGATTAATTCATGGGGATCAATTCTAAATAAAATCGACAATAAAATTAACAAATTTTCAAAAAACTTAAAAGATTTAATGAAAGATGATTTGAGAGATATCAAAAAAAAATGGCCTAAAAAAATGCCAAATGGAATAATTCATAGCGATCTTTTTATTGATAATATTTTTTTCAATAGAGGTAAATTTCATGGATTTATAGACTTTTATTTTTCAGCTAATGATTTTCTATCTTATGAATTAGCAACCTGCATTAATGCTTTATGCTTTAAGAAAAAAAATAGAAAATTTGTATTTGATAAAAAAAGATCTTCAAATTTATTAAAGGGCTACCAATCTGTTAGAAAGCTAAGTGAAATTGAAAAAAGAAATTTAAATACATTATGTAGAGGATCAGCTTTAAGATATCTTTTGACTAGATCATATGACTATTTAAATACTCCCAAACAAGCTATCATTAAAATTAAAGATCCAAAAGAGTATATAGATAAGTTAAACTTTCATAGAAATCTAAGTTCATTTAAGGATTATTCTTGATGATTAAAATCTACACAGATGGTTCTTGCATTGGAAATCCAGGAAATGGTGGTTGGGCCGCAATTATTATTGAAAATGGAAAGAAAATTAAAATTAAAGGAAGTAAAAAAGAAACAACAAATAATCAAATGGAATTGCTTGCCCCAATAAAAGCTTTAAAAAAAATTCCAAATGGAAGCAAGGTTCAAATATTTACAGACTCAAAATATGTAAAATCTGGAATAACTGAATGGATAAATAATTGGAAAAAAAATGGTTGGAAAACAGCTAACAAACAAGACGTAAAGAATAAAGAACTTTGGACTGAATTAGATAATCTTTCAAACACATTTGAGATTAAATGGAGCTGGGTAAAGGCACATTCGACAGATAAACTTAATAATGAAGTGGATTTATTGGCAAGGTCCTCTGCTAAAACATAGGTGCACCTGGCAACAGAACTGCCCTGGAAATTATAACAAATCTAAAACACCCTCTGCTGAGGATAGACCACATTGCTTAGTTTCTTTCTCAACTTGAATATTAATCAATTCTAAGTTTTGAATAACCATTGCATACCGATTTGATCGAATACCCATTCCTTTTGAATTTCTATCTACTTGTGCTCCAATTGCTTTTGTAAACGATAGATACGGATCTGATAACATTATAATTTTGCCTCCAGCATTATTCGCTTCTCCCCAAGCATTCATAACATAGGGATCATTGACTGATAAACAAAATATTCTTTCTATGCCTTTTAATTTTATTTTATCTGCATTTGAAACATAACCTGGAAGATGAAGTTTTGAACAGGTCGAAGTAAAAGCACCAGGTAAACCAAATAAAATAATTTTTCCTTTGCCTAATATTTCTCTAATGTTGCTAATTTTTGGTTGTCCATCTACTAAATGAAATATTTCTGTGCTAGGTATTTGATCTTTTATATTTAATTTCATATTGAATTCATTACATATTCTTTAACTTTGTCAATATCATTTGGAAGAACTTCAAAATTTTCTTCTCTATCGTAAACATATTTTAGACTACTTGGTAGTTTTTCAGTTTTTAAAATTGCATCTTCTATTGCATTAGGAAATTTACTTGGATGCGCAGTAGATAAAACAACACAATTTTGTTCTAGCCCAAGTTTTTTTACAGCACCAATTCCAACCGCAGTGTGCGGATCAACTACAACTTTATATTCTTTATTTATATCTTTTATCATTTGAATAGTTTCGTTTTCATCTAACATTTCAGATATAAAATTCTTTTTTATTTTATCTAAGTCACTATTATCGATTTGATAAGTATTGTTTTTTATTCTACTCATTATATGTTTCATAACATCTGAATTACAGTCTTTAACATCATATAAAAGTCTTTCAAAGTTACTTGCTATCTGGATATCCATGCTAGGAGTATTTGTTTCCTCTACTTTCTTTTGAGTATAATCTCCACCAGAAATTGCTCTATGAAGGATGTCATTTTTGTTAGTAGCTACAATAAGTTTATCAATGGGAAGACCAAGTTTCTTTGCTAAATAACCAGCGTAAATATCTCCAAAATTTCCAGTCGGAACAGAAAAAGACAAAGGCTGTCCATTGCCTATTTTAAAATAAGCATAAAAATAATAAACAGCTTGTGCAACAATTCGTGCCCAATTAATTGAATTAACACCTGACATATTAATTGAACTAGAGAATTTTTCATCATTAAACATTGCTTTAACTAAATTTTGACAGTCATCAAAGTTACCCTCAATAGCAATATTGAATACGTTTTTTTCTTCATGGATTGTCATCAGTCTTCTTTGTACTGGTGAAATTCTGTTATTTGGATGTAATACAAAAACATTTAAATTCTTTTTTCCTTTTAAAGCATCAATAGCAGCTGCACCTGTATCTCCTGAAGTTGCTACAACAATATTAATTTTTTTTTGCTTATTTCCTAGATAATATTGATAGAAATTTCCTATTAATTGCATTGCAATATCTTTAAAAGCAAGTGTTGGGCCGTGATAGAGTTCTAAAACTTTTAAATTTCCTAAATTAGAGATTTTTACAACATCCTCTGCTCTAAAATTTGAGTAAGATTTTGATACTGTGGAAATTAATTCCTCTTTAGTCATAAAATCACCAATAAATGGTAAAATTATTTCGGTTGCTAATTCATTATAATCAAGACCACTTAGTTTGTTTAATTCATCTTTACTAAATGGTTTGACTAACTTTGGTACAAAAAGACCTCCATCATCAGCTAAACCTTTCAGAAATACGTTTTTAAATGAAAAATGATCTGAATTATTTCTAGTGCTTATATATTCCATCAGTAATTTTTTTTTCTAAAATATAAATATATTAAAAAAATGGAAACGGCTAATGAAAACCATGTAAGAGCATACTTTAAATGGTTGTTTGAAATATTGGCCCCTATTTGTTTTGACCGAGGATAAATTCCTTCCTGCTTGCTAATATTGTTGATAATAAATGGAGAAAATTCTTTGCCTGTATAGGTCAACAAATCTTCATCTTTAAGGGTGAACCAATAATTCTTATTTACATCATTATCAGGCTTGAAATAATTAAATTTACTTTTTAATTTTAAAACTCCCTCAAATTTACTCTCATTTGAAATATACCTTTTGTATTTAAAATCTCTTGGAACCCAACCACGATTTATTAAATAGCTTTTATTGTTAATACTAATTGGATTTACAATATCAAATCCTGGCTCTCCTTTTTCATTTAAGGAATATAAATAAATTATTTTTGAATTATCTAATATTCCCTCAAATTTGATTTTTTTAAAATTAATTGGATTACTTCCATTAAATTCTACTGGATCACTTTTTAAAGATTGGTCAATTGAATTTATTAAATCAAGCTTCCAATTTAATCTTACAATTTGCCAAGTGCCTAATGATAAAAAAACTAAAACAAAAAAGTATACAAAGATTGAAAAAGATAACTTATTTTTCAAGAACTATTAACTTCCCCAAATGTAAATAGCTGCAAATAAAAACAACCAAACAACGTCGACAAAATGCCAGTACCATGCAGCAGCTTCAAAACCGAAGTGATGCTCTTTAGTAAAGTGTCCTAATTTACCTCTCCATAAGCAAACTGCTAAAAAAATTGTCCCAACCAAAACATGGAAACCATGAAACCCTGTGGCCATATAGAATGTAGCTCCATAAATATGACCTGAAAAACTAAATGTAGCGTGTTGGTATTCGTATATTTGCAATAACGTAAAGAATGCTCCTAAAATTACTGTACAGATTAGACCATTTATAAATCCTTTTCTATCATCCTCTAACAAAGAATGGTGTGCCCAAGTTACTGTTGTACCAGATAATAGTAGGACAAGAGTATTTATAAGTGGAATGTCCCATGGATCAAAAGTTTCAATATCTTTTGGTGGCCATACATTTCCCATGAATTCATTTGGAAATAAACTTGCATCAAAGTATGCCCAAAACCATGCAACAAAAAACATTACTTCAGATGCAATAAATAATGTCATTCCATATCTGTGATGAATTTGAACAACAGGTGTATGATGACCTTTATGTTCAGCTTCAATTACAACATCTCTAAACCACATAAAGGCACAATAAATTATAAGTAAAAAACCTAAGACCATCGCCCACATAACTTTACTGTGAAAATAATAAACAGATCCAACAGCTGTAACTAGTGTTGCTATAGATGTGGCTAAAGGCCAAGGACTAGGGTCAACTAAATGATAATCATGTTTTTGACCTGATGCAGACATTTATTTTAACTCTCTTTTTTTTCGTTTTTATAATATTCAGATGAAAAAAAAGTATATGACATAGTAACATCTTCAACTCTAGATGTTTTTGGATCATTTACTAATTCTGGGTCTAAATAGAATACTAGAGTGTAACTTGCCTTTTCCCCTGGATCTAAAGTTTGTTTTTCAAAGCAAAAACAGCCTAATTTATTAAAATATGCTCCAAATGATGATGGAGAAACATTATATGTGGCTACAGCAGATGAAATTTCATCTCCCGTGTTTTCCACTTCAAATTTAATTCTGTATACCTTTCCTGGCTGAACATCCATTGTTTTTTGATCAACATCAAAATTCCAATCAAGAGCACTGTTAACGTTGGTATCTAATCTTACATTTATTTTTTTATCTAAAACTATATTAGGGGCCTCTTTCGATATTTGTGTTGTTCCGCCAAAGCCAGTTACTCTGCAAAATAAATCATACAAAGGAACAGCTGCAAAAGATAATCCTAACATAAAGACAAAAATTCCTGCAAGAATTAGTGGAGTTAAAGTATTTTTTTTAATCATAGAGGTCTTTCAAATACTCCAATATTAAATAGTGTGAAAATAAATAAGAAAACTATAAATGCAACCAAACCAACTGCTGTCCATAAATTTTTCTTTTTTAATTTTTGATCTTTAACTATCATAAAATTTTATCCACTAAGAAAAAAACAAATATTAAAAATAAATAAATAATTGAATAGCTAAAAATATGTTTAGCTTTCTTTATGTTAAATTTTCCAACTTTATAGTTATAGAGCTGGTAACAAATTAAATTATAATAAAATGTAAGAAGTAAGCTAAGTGTTAAGAATACTTCGCCGACAAATCCAATGTAATATGGTAAAACAATTGTCGGTATCATCAACAAAGAATAAATTAGAATATTCTTTTTAGTATCCTGAATTCCATTAGTTACTGGAAGCATTGGAATGCCTGCTTTTTTATAATCATCAGCTTTGTACAAGCTTAATGCCCAAAAGTGTGATGGTGTCCAAAAGAAAATTATTAAGAAAAAAGCAATCGACTCCAATGAAATAGAATTTGTTGCTATTGCCCAACCAATTACTGGTGGCAAAGCTCCTGATGCTCCACCTATAACAATATTTTGTGGAGTTTTTCTTTTTAACCAGATTGTATAAACAAATACGTAAAATAATATCGTAAACAATAATAGAAATGCTGATAAAGCATTTGTAACAAAGTATAAGCTTACAACTGAAATAACTGAAAGAGATGTTCCAAAATATAATGCTTGGTTTCTGTTCAGCTTTCCTCTTGGAATTGGACGCAAGCAAGTTCTAGACATTAGTTTATCTAAGTCGGCTTCATACCACATGTTAAGTGCTCCTGCTGCTCCAGCACCAAAGGCTACAATTAATATCCCAATCACTGATTGTTGAAGTGAAACTGAAGTAGGGGCTGTTAACAGACCAACTGCACAAGTGAAAATTACAAGAGACATTACTCTAGGTTTCATTAACTTTAATAATTCAGGAATAATACCTAGTTCGTAATATGATTTTTTTACTTTAGAATACGTCGTAGCCATTTTAATTTTTATATCTTAAGACGTTGCTAACTACTAGATTTTTCAGTGCCTTCATAATCTTCAAACTTCGGCAGTTCGTCAAAAGTATGAAAATTCGGTGGTGATGGAACTGTCCACTCTAATGTTGTGGCCCCTTCTCCCCATGGGTTTTGTGCTGCTTTTTTCTTTTTTGCAAATGCGTAGATTAAATTAGCGAAAAATACCACTAAGCCAACTACAGAAATATATGAACCGATTGAAGAAATATAATTCCAATCAGCGAATGCATCCGGATAATCAGCGTATCTTCTTGGCATTCCAGCTAATCCTAAGAAGTGTTGCGGAAAGAAAACTAAATTTACACCTATGAAAGTTAACCAAAAATGAAGTTGTCCCATCCACTCAGAATATTCATACCCAGACATTTTACCAAACCAATAATAGAAGCCTGCAAATATCGCAAAAACTGCTCCTAAAGATAATACATAGTGGAAGTGAGCTACAACATAATAAGTATCATGCAATGCAGTATCTACTCCAGCGTTTGCTAGAACTACACCAGTTACTCCTCCAACTGTAAATAAAAATATAAATCCTAAAGCCCAAACCATTGGGGTTTTGAATGATATAGATCCTCCCCACATTGTAGCAATCCATGAAAATATTTTAATTCCTGTTGGGACAGCGATAATCATTGTTGCTGCTAAGAAATACGCTTTAGTATCAGTATCTAAACCAACTGTGTACATGTGGTGAGCCCAAACAACAAAACCTACAATTCCAATTGCTACCATCGCGTAAGCCATTCCTAAATATCCAAAAACTGGCTTCTTTGAAAACGTAGATACGATATGACTGATCATTCCAAATCCTGGTAAGATTAGAATATAAACTTCTGGATGACCAAAAAACCAGAATAAGTGTTGGAATAATGTTGGGTCTCCACCTGTTTGTGCATCAAAAAATGCAGTACCAAAATTTCGATCTGTTAGAAGCATAGTAATTGCTCCCGCTAATACTGGTAACGAAAGTAATAATAAAAATGCTGTAACTAATATTGACCATGCAAATAATGGCATCTTATGCAAAGTCATTCCAGGAGTTCTCATATTTAAAATAGTTGTAATAAAATTAACTGCTCCTAAAATTGAGGAAGCTCCTGCGACGTGTAAACTTAAAATTGCTAAATCCATTGCTGGACCTGGTTGACCTGCAGTAGAAGATAGAGGTGGATAAATCGTCCAGCCACCACCGACACCTTGTGCACCTGGAGGTCCATCTACAAAAATTGATGAAAGTAATAAAATAAATGCAACAGGCAATAACCAAAAAGAAATATTATTCATTCTTGGAAATGCCATATCTGGTGCTCCAATCATTATCGGTACGAACCAGTTTCCAAAGCCACCAATCATCGCTGGCATGACCATAAAGAAAATCATTATTAATCCATGACCTGTAACCAAAACATTATAAAGATGGTAGTTACCACCTAAAACATCATCACCAGGATGCATTAATTCCATTCTCATCAAAACTGAAAAAGCTGTTCCTATAACTCCTGCAATAATTGCAAAAATTAAATACATTGTTCCAATATCTTTATGATTTGTAGAATATGCCCATCTCTTCCAACCTGTTGGAGTATGATGATCGTGAATATGTGCTGCTTCTGAACTCATTTTTATTTACTCGCTACTAGTTTTTTATTAATTAAATTATCATCTTTTGCAAATTTTATCTTCGCCTCTGAAAGCCAAATTTGGTAATCTTCTTCTGAAACTACTTTAACTTCAATTGGCATAAAAGCATGTTTAATTCCACATAACTCAGAACATTGTCCGTAATAAGTCCCAACTTTTTCAGCTTTGAACCAAGTTTCATTTACTCTTCCTGGCATCGCATCCCTTTTAACACCAAATGCTGGTAATGCCCATGCATGAAGCACATCATTTGCTGTAATTAAAACTTTAACTACTTTATTTACTGGAACAACGACTACATTATCTGTTGCTAACAATCTTGGCTGACCTTCTTTTAAATCCTTCTCTTCGATCATATAAGCATCAAAAATTATATTTTCGTCTGGGTACTCATATCCCCAATACCATTGATATCCAATTGCTTTTATAGTTACATCAGCTTTAGGAATTGCATCTTGTGAATATAAAACTTTAAATGACGGAACTGCCATCACGATCAATATTAAACAAGGAACTAATGTCCAAACAATTTCAACTAAAACATTATGTGTTCTTTTAGATGGATTAGGATTTCTCGATGCTCTAAATCTTACCATCACATAAAGCATTAAAAATAAAACAAACGCACTTATAGCAACTATTATTGGTACTAACATATAGTCATGAAACCAAACTATATCTCTCATAGTTTGCGATGCAGGCTCTTGGAAACCTAATTGCCAATTTTTTGGTTGGTTTGCAAACGCCTCCACTGAGTAAATTAATGCTATAAAAACAAAAAATAGTTTCTTCATTTGTTTTCTATATAGATCGAAAATATTATAAAAAATACTAGAGAATTCGCGACAATTTATCAATTTTGCAAATAATTGATCACAGATAACGCGGATATAACTGCAGTTTCAGACCTTAAAATGTTATCACTTAGTTTTATCGATTGAGACCCTCTAAAGTTTAGAATCTTTTTAATTTCACCGGCTGAATAATCCCCTTCGGGACCAATTAAAAGACAATTTGGTTTTGAATTAGAAATTTTAATTTTTTTATTATTCGTATTTAAATCTGCAAAAATTAAATTGATATCTAAATTATTAGATAGGAATCTATCTAATGATTGAGGTTTTTCAATTGAAGGAATATTTATTCTATTGCTTTGCTCACACGACTCTATAATTATTTTATTTAATCTCTCATTATTTACTTTTCTAACAATTGTCCTTTCAGAAATAATTGGTACAAATTTTGTTACTCCAAGCTCAGTTGCTTTTTGTATCATGAAGTTAAAATAATTTGATTTAATTGGTGAGAAGGCTAACCAGATTTTTTGCTCTTTATCTTTTTGTCTCAACTGTTCAACAACCTTGAAATTTAAACTGCTTTTTGAAATTTCAGTTACAATTGACTTCCATTCTCCAGATTTATTAAAAACTGAAAAGGTCTCTCCTTGTTTGATCCTCATTACTTTCAGTAAATAATGTGACTTAGACTTAGTTAAATTAGTTTCTAAATTAATTGATAATTTTTCTGGATAAAATATTCTAATATTGCTCATTATATTTAAATTAATTTATGAAAAAAATTAAAGCAATCATATTTGATGCATACGGCACCCTATTTGATGTTAATTCTGCAGCTGAAAAATGTAAGGAAAAATTAGGAGATAAATGGGAAGGATTTGCTAATTATTGGAGAACTACACAGCTTGAATATACTTGGCTTAGAAGTTTAATGAGAAGACACAAAGATTTTTGGCAAATCACTGAAGATAGTTTGGATAAATCTATGAATTTTTACAATGTTGATAATTCAATGAGATCAGAACTATTAAATTTATATAAAGTGCTTTCACCATTTACAGAAGTAAGGGATGCTTTAAAAAAATTAAAACAATCAAATTATAAATTAGCAATTCTATCAAATGGTACACCTGACCTTTTAAATGAACTTGTAGTTAGCAATCAATTAAAAGATATTTTTGATGATATTTTTTCTGTAGAAGAAGCTGGTATTTTTAAACCAGATTCAAAAGTATATGATCTTCCAATAAATAAATATAATATTGAAAAGAATGAAGTTTTATTCTTAAGTGCAAATACATGGGATGTTTCTGGTGCAGGGAATTATGGATACAACACAGTTTGGGTGAATAGAAATAATAATATTTTTGATAAATTAGATTTTGAACCTAACAAACAAATAAGTAATTTATCAGAATTGCTTGATTTAATTTAGATATATCCTATATGAACAACATGATAAATATCGAAGTAGAAAAAATTATAGATCCAACACCAGCATCAGATGGTGCGGGAGTTAAATTAAAAAGAAGTATTGGTGTTGAACCAAATTATTACGATCCATTTTTAATGTTAGATGAATTTGGATCAGAAAATAAAGATGATTATATTGCGGGCTTTCCTCCTCATCCACACAGAGGAATTGAGACCGTTACATACATGTTAGCTGGGAGTTTTGAACATAAAGATAGTACAGGTGGTCAAGGAAAAATGACTGCAGGAGATGTGCAATGGATGAAAACTGGTAGTGGAATAATTCATTCTGAAATGCCAGCTATGAACGATGGAAAACTTCATGGTTTTCAATTATGGATTAATATGCCTGCCAGCGAGAAGATGAGTAAACCAGAATACCATTATATTGACTCAGATAAAATGAGCACACATAAGGATAAAGATAAATTTGTAAAAGTAATTGCTGGAAAATTTGAAAATTCAGAAGGTCCAATAAAAAAACACAATGTCGATCCAATTTATTTTGATGTAGAATTAAATGAAAGTAAAACTTTTAATCATCAAGTTCCATCCACACACAATTCGTTCATATATTTAATTGAAGGTGAAATAGAAATTGGAAACAATAAACATGAAAGTGTTAAAGACTCTACATTAATATTATTATCTAAGGGTGAAAACTTGAAAGTAACTGCTTTAACAAACGCTAAATTTTTATTAATATCTGGAAAACCGATAGGAGAACAGATTGCAAGAGGTGGCCCATTCGTCATGAATACCAAACAAGAAATACTTCAAGCAATTGATGATTACCATAATGGTAATTTCGTAAAGTAAATATGAAAGCTATAAGATTTGAAAAGTTTGGAGGTCCAGAGGTCTTAGAATACAAGGATATTGAAATTGGTAAACCTGGTCCAAAGGAGGTTCTAGTTAAAAATTTATCAGTTGGACTTAATTATATTGATGTTTACCATCGAACAGGTTTGTATCCTATTGAATTACCTAGTGGACTTGGATTAGAAGCGTCTGGAGTAGTAGAAGAAATTGGCTCAGAAGTAAGTCTTTTTAAAGTTGGAGATCGAGTAAGTCACGCATCTGCTCCAATAAGTGGATACTCAGAAAAACAAATAATGCCAGAAGAAAAGTTAGTTACAGTGCCTGAAGGTATTTCAGATGAAATAGCTTCTTGTATTTTATTAAAAGGAATAACATCAGAATATTTATTACACAGATCATATGCTGTTAAAAAAGGAGATAAAGTTTTATTTCATGCTGCTGCTGGTGGTGTTGGCCAAATATTGTGCCAATGGGCTAATGCTTTAGGATGTGAAGTCATAGGAACAGTTGGATCTAAAGAAAAAGTTGAAATAGCAAAAAAAAATGGGTGTCATCATGTTATCAATTATACAGATCATAATTTTGTGGATGAAGTTGAAAAAATAGTAGGTAAAAACGGAATAGATGTTGTCTATGATGGTGTGGGAGCTAAGACTTTTGAAGGATCAATAGAATGTTTAAAAATTAGAGGAATGATGGTGGCATTTGGAAATGCATCTGGTTATGTTCACACTATAGATGTCAAAAAACATATAAATACAAAAGGTCTTTTTTTTACAAGACCGTCGATAATGCATTATACAATCACAAGAGATGAATTAGAAAAATCTGCTAAATTGGTTTTTGATGCGGTTCTTTCAGGAAAAATAAAAATTGAGGTTTCTAAAAAATATAAATTAAGTGAAGCTAAACAAGCTCATATAGATTTAGAGAATAGGGTTTTAACTGGACCAGCAGTTATTATTCCTTAAATTGATCATCCATATCTGAAAGATGAAGTCTCAACGCTCTAGTCGAGATTTGTATTTCTCTTATAAAAAATATTATTGAAACCATCATGGATAAACAACAAGATCCGAATATAATTCTAGCTAAAAAATATGTCTCTAAATAAAGAGCAAAAACTGTGAGCATATTAAATAAGAAACCAAATGCTGCAAAAAGTATAGTAATCCTTAAATTTTTTACTCTATCATTTAAATTAATTAACTGCTGCTTCCATTCTGGAGGAGTATGCTTTTCAAAAACATATTCGTCGTGTATTTTTCTAATCAAACCACTTAATGTATGAAATCTGTTACTATAGACAGCCATAATAAGAGGAATGGCGGGAAACATTAATGCGGTAACAGTGTAATCAATATTCATGCGAATCAGTTTGATTATGAATCTACGCTTTGTTATTTACAAGTAAATTATGTCTGAAAAGGTTAAAATTTTTATTGAATTAACAAGACTTAATAAACCAATTGGTTTCATGCTTCTATTTTGGCCTTGTGTTTGGGGTTTAACAATTTCATATGATTTTTCTCTTCCTTTAAATACTTTTTTTATTTATGCTTTTTTATTTTTTTCTGGATCTGTTCTAATGAGATCAGCAGGATGTATTGTTAACGATATAAGTGATAGAAAAATTGATAAGTTAGTCGAAAGAACAAAAAATAGACCAATCGCGTCAGAAAAAATTTCAGTATTTAATGCAGCAATATATGCCGCAATCTTATGTTTAATCGCTTTTTTAGTTTTGATAAATTTTAATAAATTTACTATTTATATGGCTCTTATTTCAATGCCATTAGCTTTTACATATCCATTAATGAAAAGATTTACTTACTGGCCTCAACTTTTTTTAGGTATTACTTTTAATTACGGTCTAGTTTTGGCATGGATATCCATTCAAAATGAAGTTTCTATAATACCAATTATATTTTATTTAGGAGCCACATTTTGGACATTAGGTTACGACACAATATATGGATATCAAGATATTAATGATGATGAAATAATTGGAGTTAAATCAACATCGATTAAATTTAAAAATAACCCAAAAAAATTTATATCGTTTTGTTACATTATATTTTTAATATCATTGTTTCTTGTTGGTTATAAAATGAATTTTAATTATTTATATTACATTGCATTAATAGTACCTATAACTCATTTGTTAATTTTTCAATCTCTTAAATTAAAAACTGAAAGTGGGAATGACTGCTTAGCAAAATTTAAAAGCAACAATCTTTTGGGTCTTATTATTTTAATAATTTTGTTAGTAGGAAAATTAACTTAATGAAAAATATTGATATTATAAAAAGGCTATACAACGATTATACAACAAAACATCTAAACAAAATAATTCTTGCTATATTTTTTTCTATTTTGGTAGCTGGCAGTACTTCAGCAACTGCATGGTTGCTTGATCCAGCAATAGAAAAAATTTTTATAAATAAAGATCAAAGTTTAATCTTTGTAATTCCACTTTTAATAATACTGGCTTTTGCAACAAAAGGTATATCTCTATATATGGCCAAAGTTTTAATGATCAAAACAGCAGAGGAAGTAAAAAAAAATATACAAATTGACATGCTATCTTCATTTATAAACTCAGATACAGAAAAAATTGATGATAAGCACTCTGGAAATTATATTTCAAATTTAAACTTTGATGTAAATCAAATTACAGGTATGTTAAGTAATGCATTTTTGAGTTTATTCAAAGATGGGTTAACATTAATTGGTTTAATATCTGTAATGTTTTTTCAAAATTGGAGACTTTCTCTCATAGCAATAATAATGCTACCAATAGCAACAATAACTGCAAAAAAGTTAGGAAAAAGGGTAATAAAAGTCACGACTGAAGCGCAAGAAAAATCGGGTGACTTAAATAAATATTTAATTGATCTTTTTAAAAATCATAAAATTATAAAAATTTTTCAAAGAGAGAATTATGAACATGAAAGATCAGAAAAATTCGTTAATGATCTTAAAGAAAAATCAATAAAAATTGCAACTGTTTTTATAAGATCCACTCCAATAATGGAAGTTGTAACTGGAATAATGATTGCAATATTAATTTTTTACTCAGGAAAATTAATTATGAGTGAACAGCTTAGTATAAACAATTTTTTCTCTTTTTTGGCTGCTATGATGCTTGCTTATCAACCAGTTAAATCTTTAGCAACAGTGAATGTAATATTTGGCCAAGGACTATCGGCAGGAAAAAGAATATTACCTATTATTGATCAAAAAAATAAAATTTCTAAAAATGAAAATGGAAAAATATTAGATATAAGTAATGCATCAATAAAATTTCAAAATATTAATTTTAGTTACAAATCAAATCTTAATAATGTAGTCCTTAAGGATATTAATATTGATATAGCTGGCAGAAAAATGACAGCTTTAGTAGGACACAGTGGATCAGGAAAATCTACAATATTAAATTTAATACCAAGAATTTATGATGCAGACTCTGGGGAAATTCTAATTGATAATCAAAAAGTACAAAACCTTAATCTTAAATCATTAAGGAAAGAAATATCTATTGTTGATCAAAATACAACACTTTTTGATGATACTATTTTTAATAATATCAAATATGCCAAACCAGAGGCGAGTGAAGAAGAAATTTTTACAGCTGCAAAAATATCAATGTGTACAGATTTTATAGAAAAATTAGAAAATAAATTTCAGACTGTTATAGGGGAAAATGGAGTAAAATTATCAGGTGGTGAAAAGCAAAGACTTTCGATAGCGAGAGCTTTGTTAAAGGATAGCAAAATAATTCTTCTAGACGAAGCAACTTCATCTCTTGACTCTGAAACAGAAGAAAAGATACAAAAAGCTATTGAGGAATTAACAAAAAATAAAACAACTGTAGTTATTGCTCATAGACTATCAACTATTCTTAATTCAGAAAAAATTTATGTTGTTGATAAAGGTTCTATAGAAGCATCAGGGAAACATGCTGATCTAATCAAAAATTCATTGCTTTATAAAAACTTCTACGAGAGACAAATAAAAAATAACTAATGTATTTTTTGTATAATATATTAGGAATTATTTTTTTTTTAATCTCTCCATTTATATTATTTTTAAGAATGATTAATGGAAAGGAAGATTGGAGAAGAATCTTAGAAAAATACGCTTATTATAATTTAAAAAAGACTGATACAACTGTATGGTTTCATGGTGCAAGTGTTGGGGAAATCATGAGCATTCTTCCTTTGATAGATAAGTTTGAAAAAGACAAATCTATAAAAAGAATTTTACTTACTTCATCTACTTTAAGTTCTGCATCAATAGTTGCAAAGAAACCATTAAAGAAAACAACTCATATTTACTATCCATTTGATATTGGATTTATATGTAATAACTTTTTAAATTATTGGGAACCAAAAATTGCAATATTTGTAGATTCTGAAATCTGGCCGAATATGTATAAAAGAATAAATTCAAAAAAAATTCCTCTTATTTTAATCAATGCTAGAATTACGAATAAAAGTTTCAAAAGATGGCAAATCATTTCATCTTTTGCAAAGAATGTTTTTAGTAAAATAACTGTAGCTTTACCTCAAAATCAAGAAACCCAAAATTATTTAAAAAGATTGGGTGTTAAAAAAATTAAATTTGTAGGAAATTTAAAGTATTTCAAAAATGATAAACAAAGTTTGAAGAAAAATGTTGAAAAATATTTTAAAAATAAAAAAGTATTTTGTGCAGCCAGTACTCATTATAATGAAGAGAAAATCATTGGAAAATTACATTTAAAATTAAAGAAAAAGTTTAAGAATTTAATTACTATATTGGTTCCGCGTCACATAAATAGATCAGAGGATATAAAGCAAGAACTTAGAAAATTAAAACTGATAGTTACCGAAAGATCAAGCGGACATAAACCGTCTGAAAATTGTGACATATATATTGTTAATACATATGGAGAGATGTCAAAATTTTTAAGACTTTCAAATGTAACATTTATTGGTGGATCTTTAGTAAACCATGGAGGACAAAACCCATTAGAAGCTGTAAGAATGGGAAATTACGTGATGCATGGTAAAAAAGTAAATAATTTTAAAGAAATATATAAAGAATTAAAAAGTTTAAAAATATCTTCAGAGATTAAAAATATTGATCAAATGGAAAAGGTATTTATAAAAAATCATAATTACAAAATATCAAATAGTAAAATTAATAAAATTAATTATTTAGGTGCCAAAATTTTTGAAAATAACGTTAAAGAAATTAAAAATTATTTATAATGAAAGTAAAAAGACCCATTTTTTGGGATAGTTTCAATTTCATATCATTATTACTATTACCATTTAGTTTGATAACAATTATTTTTAATTTTTTTAAATCTTTAAGTCCAAAAAAATATTTCAAAATAAAAACAATCTGTGTTGGAAATATTTACTTAGGTGGAACTGGAAAAACACCTTTAGTTTTAAAAGTAAATGATATGTTAAAATATAAGTTTAAAACTGTATTTATTAAAAAAAAATATATTGATCAAATTGATGAGCAAAATATTTTATCAAAATATGGAAATCTAATTTGTTTAAGTTTTAGAGATATCGCGCTGAGAATTGCTGAGAGAAAGAAATACCAGTTAGCTATATTAGATGATGGTTTACAAGATAAAAGTTTAAATTATGATATTTCTATTGCTTGTTTTAATAGTTCAGAGCTAGTTGGAAATGGGCTAGTTTTGCCTGCTGGGCCATTAAGGGAAAGAATTACAAATATTTTAAATTATGATCTTGCATTTCTTAATGGTGAAAAAAATAATAAAAGTTTCGAAAAAACTTTAAAGAGATTAAATCCGAATTTAAAAATATTTAGAGCTAAATACACTCCTAAAAATCTTGAGTCTTTTAAATTTAAAAATAACTTTCTAGTTTTTTCAGGTATAGGTAATCCTTTAGAATTTCAACAAACATTAAAAAAATATAATTTTAAGATAAAAAAAATAATCACTTTTCCAGACCATTATAAATATAAAAATTCTGATATAAATAATATAAAAAATATGGCTAAGAGTAATAAATTAAAAATTATAACAACCGAAAAAGACTACAATCGATTATCAAATATACAAAAAAAAAATATCCAATTTTTAAAAATAGGATTAAAAATTGAAAAAGAAAAAGAATTTAAAAATTTTTTATTAAAGAAATTATGAGGAAGTTTTTTTATTTAATTGAATTTATTTTAATAAAATTGTTTTTTTTTATACTAATTATAATTGGTTATAAAAATGGATCTAATTTGGGAAATTTTATTGGACGCTTGTTTGGACCAATATTTAGATCAAAAAAGTTAATTGAAAATAATTTGGAACAATCTGGCATTGTAGACAAAAAAAATTACAATAAAATTATCAGCAAAATATATGGAAATTATGGAAGAATACTTGCTGAATACCCTTTTCTTAAAGCATTTAGAAATAACAAATTAAATAAATTTATTGAAATAGACGGTCTTGAAAACCTGAACAAAATTAAGAGAGAAAAAAGACGCGCTGTATTTATATCTGGTCATTTCAATAATTTTGAATTAATGGCGCTCCAAATAGAAAAAGCTGGTATAAATTTGTGCGCTATTTATAGACCGCTAAATAACGCATTCCTTAACAAAACTATGGAAGAAATTAGAGAAAATTTTATATGCAAAAATCAAATTAAAAAAGGAAGATCAGGCACAAGACAGATTATTGAAAATATAAAGAAAGGTAACTCAGTAGCTCTAATGATAGACCAAAGAGTAAGAGAAGGTATAAAAATTAATTTTTTCGGTAAACCAGCTAGTACTACGACCATACCTGCGCAATTAATTAAAAAATATAAATGTGATCTAGTGCCTATTTATATAGAGAGAAGAAAAAATAATTATTTCAAAATGTTTGTTTCAGAACCAATTAAAATTGGGAACAATAAGTCAATTAAAGAAATCACTGAACATCTAAATAAGATACTTGAAAAAATGATTTTAAAAAATGTAGACCAGTGGATCTGGACTCATGATAGATGGAAAACATAATCATTTTTTGTCTAATAAATCTCTTTTCATTGAGGCCTCAACATGAGAAAAGTAGGCTTCCTGTTCTTCAACATTCCAGTGAGTTAAGTTTTCAAGTGGTATTTTTTTTTGTGAGATGGCACAAATCACATGATCACCATCTTCAATGATCTCAAAATTATTTGCTAAGTATTTTAATTTAGCTAACTTATTTAACATATTTAAGATATATATTTACTAAATGAAAATTGCAATTATTGGAAGTGGAGGTCGAGAGCATGCTCTAGTTCATCACTTAAGTAATTCAAGAAAAATAACAAAAATATATTCAATACCTGGTAATGCTGGTACCGAAAAAATATCTTTAAATATTGATTTAAATTTGGAGAATTTTCAAAATTTATATAATTTTATTAAAAATGAACAAATCGAATTAGTGATTGTTGGTCCAGAAAAACCATTAGTCGAAGGATTAGTGGATTTCCTAGAATCAAAAAATATTAAAGTTTTTGGTCCTAGAAAAAAAGTTGCTCAATTAGAAGGCTCAAAAATATTTACAAAGCAAATTTGTGAGAAATTTAACATACCAACTGCTAAATTTAAAATTTGTAAATCAAAAGAAAACGCATTTTTATTTCTATCATCATCTAATTTTCCTCTTGTTGTAAAAGCGGATGTTCTTGCTGCAGGTAAAGGTGTTTATATTTGTCAAAATGTTGATGAGGCTAAAACTGCTGTTAATGAAATATTTGATGGTAAATTTGGTAAAGCAGATCAAGTGTTAATTGAGGAATTTCTAGAAGGTGATGAGATGAGTTTTTTTATTATTTCAGATGGAATTAGTTATAAAACTTTTAATACAGCTCAAGACCATAAAAGAGTTGGTGAGAGCGATACTGGAAAGAACACGGGAGGAATGGGAGCTTATTCACCTTCAAGTTTAATTAATGATGATTTAGAGAATAAAATTTTAAACAAAATTATTGAGCCAACTTTAAAAGCTATAAGTGAAATGAAAGAGAAGTACATCGGTTTTTTATACGCCGGGTTAATGATAAAAAGTAATGAACCATACTTAATTGAATATAATGTCAGGATGGGTGATCCTGAATGCCAAACAATATTACCTTTGGTTGACAGTGATTTATTGGAAATAATAAATGCTTGTTGTAATTCAAAATTAAAGACCCACGAAATAAAATGGAAAAATAAAAAAAGTATGTGCATTGTTTTATGCTCAAAAGGATATCCTGAAAAATATAATAAGAATGTTGAAATTAAAAATTTAAAAAAATTCAAATCTACTAAGGATAATTTTATTTTTCATGCTGGAACAAAAAGTTCTGGAAACAAAATTGTAGCAGTTGGTGGTAGGGTAATAAATTTTGTGAATATCTCAGAAAGTTATTTATCAAGCAGAAAAGAAATCATCAATCAGATTAAGAAATTGAATTGGGAAGGTGGTTTTTATAGATCAGATATAGGTCATAAAGTCATAGATAAATGAGAGTAATTGGTGGAAAACTAAGAGGGAAATTAATTCATAATCCTACAGATAAAACAACAAGACCTTTAAAAGATATGGTTAGAGAGTCGATATTTAATATTTTAGAGCATTCTAAGAATGAAAAAATTAAATTCAAAAATGACATAGTTTTGGATTTATTTTCCGGTTCTGGTTCGTTTGGCATTGAGTGTTTGTCTAGAGGAGTAAAAAAAGTTTTTTTTTTTGAAAATTACAAACCTTCTTTGAAAATTTTAAAAAAAAACATTAAGGAGTTAGAAATTGATAAAGATTCAGTCATTAAGGAAATAAACGCATATGAAATTTCTAAAGAAAATATAGATTATGAAAAAATTAATTTAATTTATTTGGATCCACCATTTAAAGATAAAAATATAAATAAATTATTGAGGAAAATTTTAGACTTAAAAATTGCTCACAAAAGCACGTTAATAGTAATACATAGAAATAAGAAATTTAAAGAAAATTTTATAGATGATTTTAAAGTTCTTAGAGAAAAAAATTATGGATTATCAAAAATAATATTTGGAAAATTACTATTTTAGAATTTTTTTTGTTTCTATTTTAATCAATTCAACAGAAGGTTGGTTAATTGGATTTACGTTTAATAAGGAGCTTAGCATTAAAGTTTCTAAAATAAAAAATGTAAATAGTTCACCTAAAGTTTCCTCGTTTTTATTAATAATTTCAAAACTTCTAAATGATAATTTTTTCTTACTAAATACATTTTGTGTAGCTTTTTTTTGAGCATACAACACTTGATTTAGGCTATTTTTTTTTAAATGTTCCAATCCATTAATTAAATATGCATTATTAAATCTAAGTCGACTTCTTTCTCTAGTGGAAAAAAAACTAAAGAAGTTATTTTTTGGACCATCTAAATAAAGTTGTAAAAGACTATGATTGTCCTTTGGCATTGTAGAAATTATAGGAAAAAATCCCTCACCCTTTTTTCCTAAACTTTCAGCAGATAATTGTTGGTACCATTTCAAAAAGTTATTTAATTTTTCATCATAATTTAAAATTACGCAATTTTTTTTTCCTTTAATAATATTTGAGTGAATTGAAGAAACATTTTTTATTAAAAAATTAATATATGTTTTATTTTTTATTAGATAATTTAATCGTTTAAATTTTTTTTCATTTAAACCCATTAATTCTGCCGGAACCATTCCGACTTCAGATAAGACTGAATATCTTCCTCCAATATAATTTTTATGGTCTATTACATCAGATTTCAGTTTATTCGCTATAGCTCTAAGGATATTATTTTTTTTTTCAGTTATTATTAAATTTTTATTTCTCTTCTGTTTTGTTAGAAGCAGGTTTAAATTTGATAATGTTTCTAGGGTATTACCTGATTTTGATATAATTATATTTAAACGTTTTTTGTTTGATTTTGTAATTCTAATGTTCTGTAGGTTATTATAAAAGAAAAATTTTTTTTTAATTTTATGACTAAGAAAATCATAAATGGCTTGTGCGCCTAATATAGATCCTCCCATTCCTATTAAATTAAACTCATCGTATTTTTTGAAATTTAGTAAATTTTTTTTCTGAAATGAATAATTATAATTATTTGTTAGAGATTTTAATAAAGGATATTTTTGAAATAAAATTTTAAAATTTAGAAATTTATTGAGTTTTTTTTTATTTAATTGTTTGTTTTTATTATTGAAGCTTTTGTAAATAATATGTTTTGTCTCCATTAATTACTGGATTTTCTTTTTCATATTATTTAATAAATCTGACCCACTACTAGAATCCTCAGAATTATTATCGTCTTTTATTTTGAGTAAATCTTTTACCTCATCTTTATTTGATTGACTGCTTACTTCTAAATCATCTCCTGGCATAGGAAGTTTATTCATGTCAGGCGGCATTTGGAGAGGATTTTTTTTTTTTACAAGAAATTCGTCACTTTGTTCGGATCTTTTTTTACCTTCTAAAGCATCTCTAACTCCACCACAAAAAGTTAATAATGGCACTAAAGCGATTAATAAGATTAAATTTAATTTAATTTTTTTCATCTTTTTTTTTATAAAATATAAATTCAGATAAAATAAGGCATATAATACCAATTGTTATAAAAATATCAGCTACATTAAAGATAAACCAATGATATCCTGAATAATTTAAATCTATAAAGTCCGGAACAGCTCTGTAATAAACTCGGTCAAATAAGTTTCCTAAAGAACCTCCTAATATTATCATTAAAAAAAATGATTTAATTTTTGACTCAATCAAAGCGAAATACAATATTACCAAGTTTATAATAACTATAATCGTAGTAAAGATATTATAGAAAAGTTGATCTTCGGAAGAAAATAAACCAAATCCTATTCCTGTATTCCAAACTAAATAAATATTTAAAAATTGATTTATATATAAATCAACTTGTCCTTCATTATTTAAAATATTTAGAACATAAATTTTTGATAGTCTATCTAGAGAAAAGCAAATAACTAGAAATATAGAACCAACAAGAAGTTTATTTATTTTTTCATTACCCATTAGTATTTAAAAGTCCACAATTTGGTCTTTCACAACTCGTTTCAAAAATTTTCCAACAGATAGGACATTTATTTCCTTGGGCCTTTTTTGCAACTATATCAATGTTATTTTTTAAATTTTCTTCTTTAATTACAGAAGCAGATGAAGTTATACAAATTTCAGCAAAATTTATATTTTTTGCTTTATCGTAAAATTCTTTATTTAATTTTATCTCAATTGTTGCTTCTAAACTTGAACCAATTGACTTTTCGGCTCTCATATTCTCTATTGAAATATTTGCCTCATCTCTAATTTTTTTAACATAATCCCAATCTGAGCTAAGTTCTTCATCGTTCCAAGAATTAGGAACTAAAACGAAATTTTGTAAATGGATACTTTGGCTATCTTTTTCCTTTTTAACTAGTTGATAAATTTCTTCAGTTGTAAATGATAATATTGGTGCAAACCATTTTAGGAGACACTGCAAAATAATATTTAAAAGAGTTATACAGTTCTTTCTTTTATCGGAATTTAAAGCGTCACAATATAGAGTATCTTTCCTGATATCGAAATAAAAAGCAGAAAGCTCAACTGTGCAAAAATTTAGTAATTCTTTGTATAAATTATGGAAATTATAAACTTTAAAATTATTTTTAAAATTCTCATTTATTGTATAAATTCTATGAAGCATAAATTTTTCAAGAGAATCAAAGTTTTCAAATTTAACTTTTTCTAGGTCAAGATTTTCGTATTGATCTTGAATATTTCCTAATAGATATCTAAATGTATTTCTAATTTTTCTATAAGACTCAGCGTGTTGATCTAAAATTGAATAATCTATTCTTAAATCTTCAGCATAATTTGAAGATGCAACCCAAATTCTTAATATATCAGCTCCATATTTTTTTAATATATCTTGTGGAGCAATAACGTTACCTGTTGACTTTGACATTTTTAGACCTTTTCCATCTACAACAAAACCATGAGAAAGAATGCTTTCAAATGGAGCGACTCCTCTTGTTCCACATGATTCAAGTAATGAGGAGTGAAACCATCCTCTATGTTGATCTGACCCCTCTAAATACATAGATGCTGGCCATTTGAGGTCGTCTCTTTTCTCTAAAACAAAAGAGTGAGTGGATCCACTGTCAAACCAAACTTCAACTATGTCTGATAATTTTTCATAATCTTCTGCTTTATACTTGTCTCCAAGAAAGATCTGATAATCATCATTAAACCAACAATCAGAACCTTCTTTTTCATAAATTTTTGCAATATTTTCAAATACTTCATCATCAACTAAAACATCACCAGTTTTTTTTGAAATAAAAATTGGTAGTGGCACACCCCAAACTCTTTGTCTTGATACACACCAGTCTGGTCTAGTTTCAATCATTGATTTTATTCTTTCTTTTCCTTTGGAAGGATAAAAATCTGTATTATCGATAGCTTTTAATGCTTTATCTCTTAACCCGTGACTTTCCATTGATATAAACCATTGTGGAGTTGCCCTATGAACTAGTGGAGCTTTTGATCTCCAAGAATGAGGATAAGAGTGAGTTAGTTTTCCATTTGTTACTAAATTTTTTTGTTCATCTAATTTTTCTATAATTAAGTTATTAGCCTTAAAAATATGTAAACCTTCAAAAAGTTTAATTTCACTTGTATATTTTCCATCACCATCAACTGTTTCAATTGCTTTGATATTATTATTTAAACAAAGATTGAAGTCATCTGGTCCATGGCTCGGAGCACAATGAACAATGCCTGTTCCTTGTTCAGTAGTGACAAAATTAGCCTCAAGCATAGGAATATCATAATTATATTCCATTTTAGAAAATGGATGACTGCAAATAGTTCCATTTAAATCTTTTCCTAAAAATTCGTTTAAAACTTTAATATTTTCTATAGAGGTATCTTTTTTAAAAGATTCTAATAAATCTTTTGCAATTACAATTTTTCTGTTAACAAAATTTTTGTTATCATTAATTTCAAGCAATACATATTTAAGGCTAGCATTGTAAGCTAATGCTTTATTTGCAGGAATAGTCCAGGGAGTTGTAGTCCAAATTATTACGTCAGCACCTTTAATTATATCTAAATTTGAAAATTTCACTTTAAATGCAGCATAAATAGTATCTGAAACATGATCCATGTATTCAACTTCAGCATCAGCTAAAGCTGTTTTTTCAACAGTAGACCAAAGAACTGGCTTGTAACCTCTATAAAGGCTTCCTTCTTTAAGAAATTTTCCAAGTTCTCTGACTATTTGAGCTTCAGCATCAAATGACATTGTTGAATAGTAGTTTTCCCAATCACCAATTACCCCAAGTCTTGTAAATTCTCCTTTATGAACATCTATCCATTTGTTTGCAAACTCCCTACATTCTTTTCTGAATTCAATTATTGGAACATCATTTTTATTTTTTTTATTCTTTTTATATTGTTCTTCAATTTTCCACTCGATAGGCAACCCATGGCAATCCCATCCAGGAACATAAACTGAGTCCTTTCCATCCATTTGATGAAATTTTGTAATTATGTCTTTTAAAATTTTATTCAAAGCGGTACCCATATGAATATTTCCATTTGCATATGGAGGCCCATCATGGAGCACAAATTTTTCTTGCCCTTTACTTTTTTTTCTTAACAAATTGTACAGGTCAATTTTCTTCCAAAATTCAATGTAATTTGGCTCCTTGTTTGGCAAATTTGCCTTCATTGAGAATTTTGTTTTAGGTAGATTTATATGTTCCTTGCTCATGATATTTTATCTTTTGGCAATTTTAATATCTTTCTTTATCTGTTTTTTTAAAGCATCAATATTTTTAAATTTGGTTTCTCCTCTAATAAATTTTGTAAAATTAATAGTTAGATTTTTATTATAAAGATTTCCAGAAAATTTAAATAAATTTACCTCTAATAATAATTTTTTTTGATTAAAAGTAGGCCTATAACCAATATTTGCTATTCCTTTGATCTTTTTTCTGTTTTTTTCGATATAAACATCAACTGCATAAACTCCTACTTTTGGTATTACATAGTTTTTTATATTTATGTTACAGGTCGGAAAACCAATTTTTCTTCCCATCATTCTACCCTTTTCAACGACACCTTCTATTGACCAATTTCTAGATAAAAGTTGATTTGCAATTTTTAAATTACCATTTTCGATTAATTTTCTTATTAATGTTGAAGAAATAATTTTATTTTTTTTATATAATGGTTTTGGGTTAATTAATTTATAATCATATTTCTTTTGAAGTTTTTTTAATAGATTTACGTCCCCTTCTCTCTTATTTCCAAATCTAAAATTATTACTAACAAAAATATAATCTGCACTTAACTTTTTGCATAAAATATTTTTAATAAAATTATGACAAGATATTTTAGAGAATTTTTTATCAAATTTTTTATTTATTAAAAAATCAACGTTATAATCACTAAAATATCTGCTTTTTTGATTAAGATTTGAAAGTCGATAATTCGTAATACTTTTATTAAAGTACATTTTTGGTATTGGATCAAATGTCACCACTCCAATTTTAGAATTATATTTTTTTTTATATTTTTTTGCTTCTTTGAATAATTTTTGATGGCCTAAGTGTAATCCATCGAAATTACCGATTAGTATCATGGCATTTTGATGTTTTTTTAAAATCTCAAAATTTTTATAAATTTTAATTTTGTTCACCATTTTAATTTTGTTTGAGTGTAATTCACACTCACTCCATATTTTTTTTCTAATTTATCAATATTTAAACTACTTAATTCTTTTTTATGTATACCACTCGTTATTAACAAATTGTCAAAATTTTGAATATTAGCTCCTTTTATATCTGTATTCATATTATCTCCGATACATAAAACATTTTTACTATTTATGTTAGCAGATAAATTATAAACTGGAGGATAAGGTTTTCCAAAATAAATTACTTTCCCACCAATTTCCTCAAATATTTTTGCAACTGATCCAGCACAAAACTCTCTAACATCTCCTCTATCAACAATTAGGTCTGGATTAGTACACACAAATTTTTTATTTGAAAATTTCTCAAGTAAATCTTTATAATATTCAAGTTTTGTCTCATGATCTTCAAATAACCCTGTGCAAATAAAATAATCAGCTTGACTAATATTACTAACTTTATTTTGTTCAAATCTTTTAAATAAGTCAAAATCTCTTGGTGGTCCAATATGATAAAATTTTGCATTTAGAAAATTTTCCATTAAATATTTTAATGAAGCTTCTCCTGAGGTGTATACATCTTCATAATATTTTTTGAGTCCTATTTTTTTTAAAAAATCAATAACTGTAGAATTTGGTCTTGGAGCATTGGTAAGTAATACAAACTCTTTATTATTTTTTTTTAAATTTTCTAATACTTCAATAGAATCTTCAAAAATTTGTAATCCGTTATGGATCACTCCCCATATGTCGATAAAAAATAATTCGTAACTACTTATTTTAGATCTTAATCCATCTTTGTCTAAGTTTTGGGGCATACTTGAGGTATAGCTTAAAAATATGCATTATTCTTGGGTTTTTTAGACCATAATTTTTATTCAAGATCTTGAAAATTATTAAATATATCTCTATATGACTGCTAATTTAAAGGAGAATTCGTATGAAGTTTAAACCGTTACATGACCGTGTTTTAATAGAAGTTTTAGATAGCAGCGAAAAAACTGCTGGTGGCATAATTATTCCAGATACAGCTCAAGAAAAACCTCAAGAAGGTAAAGTTGTTGCTGTCGGCGGAGGTGCAAAAACTGAAGATGGAAAACTAATACCTATGGACGTTAAAGTAGGAGATAAAGTTTTATTCGGTAAGTGGTCAGGAACAGAAGTTAAAATTGATGGTAAAGAGTACAGCATAATGAAAGAATCTGATATTATGGGTATTGCAACAGGTAAATAATTAATAAGGAGAGTTTAGAATGGCTAAAATAGTAAAATTTGATTCAGATGCTAGAGCATCAATGTTAAAGGGAGTTGATATACTTGCCAATACTGTAAAGGTTACTCTTGGACCAAAAGGAAGAAATGTTGTTATAGACAAATCTTATGGTGCCCCAAGAACAACTAAAGATGGTGTTTCAGTTGCAAAAGAAATTGATCTTGATGATAAATTTGAGAATATGGGTGCACAAATGGTTAAAGAAGTTGCTAGCAAAACAAACGATGAAGCTGGTGATGGAACAACAACTGCAACAATATTAGCTCAAGCAATTGTTAAAGAAGGTTGCAAGTATGTAACAGCAGGGATGAATCCAATGGATGTTAAAAGAGGGATTGATGCTGCTGTAGACCATGTAAAAAATAAATTAATTTCGTCAGCTAAAAAAGTAAAAGATAGTGATGAAATTGCACAAGTCGGAACAATTTCAGCAAACGGTGATAAAGAGATTGGTGCAATGATTTCAAAAGCTATGCAGAAGGTTGGTAATGAAGGAGTAATTACTGTTGAAGAAGCAAAAGGAATTGAAACAGAACTCGATGTAGTTGAAGGTATGCAGTTTGATAGAGGATATTTATCTCCATATTTTATTACTAATGGTGATAAAATGACTACAGAGTTAGAAAATCCACTAATTCTTCTTCACGAGAAAAAATTAACAAATCTTCAACCAATGGTTCCACTTTTAGAAGCAGTTGTTCAAGCAGGTAGACCATTAATGATTATCTCAGAAGATGTTGAGGGTGAAGCGCTCGCAACACTTGTTGTTAATAAACTGAGAGGTGGTCTAAAAGTTGTAGCTGTAAAAGCTCCAGGTTTTGGAGATAGAAGAAAAGCTATGTTGGAAGATATTGCAATTCTTACAGGTGGACAGGTTATCTCTGAGGATTTAGGAATTAAACTTGAAAATGTTAAACTTAATGATCTTGGATCTGCAAAACGTGTAAAAGTTGATAAGGAAAATAGTACAATTGTAAGTGGAGCAGGTAAGAAATCTGACATTGAAGCAAGATGTGCTCAAATCAAAGCTCAAGTCGAAGAAACAACATCAGACTATGATAGAGAAAAACTACAAGAGAGACTTGCTAAACTAGCGGGCGGTGTAGCTGTAATCAAAGTTGGTGGTGCTACAGAAGTTGAAGTTAAAGAAAGAAAAGATAGAGTTGAGGATGCATTAAACGCTACAAGAGCAGCAGTTGAAGAAGGTATTGTTGTTGGTGGTGGATGTGCATTGCTTTATGCTTCAAAAGAACTTGATAGTCTAAAAGTAAAAGGTGATGATCAAAAAGCGGGAGTAGAAATTGTCAAAAGCGCTTTACAAGCACCTATTAGACAAATCACAACAAATGCAGGTGTTGATGGATCAGTAGTTGTTGGTAAATTATTAGAAACCAACAAACCTAGCAATGGTTACGATGCACAATCAGAGCAATATGTTGATATGTTTAAAGAAGGTATTATTGATCCAGTCAAAGTTGTAAGAACAGCACTTCAAGATGCTGCTTCTATATCTGGATTGTTAGTAACAACTGAAGCCATGATAGCAGATAAACCAGATGAAAAAGACGCTGGTGCAGCTGGTATGCCTCCTGGAGGAATGGGTGGTATGGGCGGTATGGGTGGAATGGGAATGTAATCCCAATTTTACTCAAAAAAAAATTGAAAAAGGGCAGTTTTTACTGTCCTTTTTTTTTGAATTGAAAAAAAATATTTTGAATATATAAGAACGCGCAAATGACAACATCAATACGTAACATCACCATAATTGCTCATGTTGACCATGGCAAGACTACTTTGATTGATAACTTAATGAAACAGAGTGGTTCTTTTAGAGAAAATGAAGTTGTTGATGAAAGACTGATGGACTCCGGCGAACTTGAAAAGGAAAGAGGTATTACAATTCTTGCCAAACCAGCTTCAATAAATTGGAAAGATTCTAGAATTAATATTATTGATACACCTGGACACAGAGATTTTGCTGCAGAAGTTGAAAGAGTTCTAAGTATGGCTGATGGTGCATTATTATTAATAGATTCAGCCGAAGGGGTAATGCCTCAAACTAAATTTGTATTAGCTAAAGCACTTAAACAAGGCCTTAAACCAATCGTAGTTATTAATAAATTAGACAAAGCTGACCAAAGAGCCGATGAAGTTTTAAATGAGACTTTTGACTTATTTGTAAGCTTAGATGCCAACGAAGAGCAATTAGACTTTCCAGTTATTTACGCAAGTGGAAGATCTGGCTGGGCATCTAACGAAATAGATGGCCCAAGAGAGAACTTAAATCCATTATTAGATTTAGTAATAGATCATGTAAAGCCAGCAGAATTTGACAAGTCCAAGCCTTTTGCAATGCTTTCGACTCTTTTATATGCAGATAGTTTTCTAGGTAGAAGTTTAGTTGGTAGAATTTCACAAGGTACTGCAAAAGCAAATCAACAAATCAAGGCAATTAATCTTGATGGAGAAAAAGTTGATGAGGGAAGGTTGACTAAAATATTTAGATATGAGGGGACAAAAAAAGTACCAATAGAAGTTGGCGAAGCTGGAGATATTGTAGTTATCGCTGGATTAGAAAAAGCAAATGTTGCTGATACAATATGTGATACTGAGGTAGATATACCAATTCAAGCAACCCCGATTGATCCTCCAACAATGTCTATTAAGATTACAGTAAATAGTTCTCCATTAGCTGGAACTGAGGGTAAAAAACTTACAAGTACTCAAATTAGAGAGAGATTAGTTCAAGAAGCTCAAAATAATGTCGGGATTTCATTTTCAGAAAATGAAAACAAAGATTCATTTGAAATAAGCGGAAGAGGTGAATTGATGTTGGAAATATTATTGACACAAATGAGACGTGAAGGGTTTGAAATGACAGTAAGCCCTCCTAGAGTTTTATTTCAAAAAAATGAAAATGGTGAAAAATTAGAACCCATTGAAGAAATTACTATGGACCTTGATGAAGAGTTTTCTTCAAAAGTTATAGACTCCATGAATAAAAGAAAAGGAAAGTTAATAGATCTTAAAGATACTGGAAAAAATAAAAAACGATTAATCTTTCATGCACCAACTAGAGGTTTAATGGGATACACTAGTAGATTTCTTACTCTAACTAAAGGAACAGGAGTAATAAACAGAATATTCCATTCCTATGGAAAATTTGAGGGAGATATGGAAGGCAGAAGAAATGGTGCATTAATTTCTATGGAGCAAGGAAAAGCAGTAGCATTTGCAATTTATAATCTACAGGCAAGAGGAGAAATGTTTGTTACTCATAACGATCCAGTTTATTCAGGTATGATTGTGGGATTGTCACCTAAACCTGGTGATATGATTATAAATGTCATGAAAGGTAAAAAACTTACAAATATGAGGACACAAGGAACAGATGAAAATGTTGTTTTAACTCCCGTAAGAAAGATGTCTATTGCTGAACAATTGAGTATGTTAAATTCTGATGAAGCACTAGAAATTACACCAAATTCATGCAGATTAAGGAAAGCTGTGCTTGATCCTCACGAGAGAAAAAAGCTCTCTAAATTATCTGAAGCTTCTTAAAATTATTATTCAGATTTATTTTTGGTAAAAGGCAGCCACTTTTCAAACGCTGATTTACTAGGTCCGTCATATGGAATTGAGTAAGAGTTTGTTCTTGTCAATACTTCAATTCCTTTTGAGAAAACAAAAATAAAAACTATGACAAAAACAATTGTCATTATTTTAAATGGATCAAAATTTTTTGTCTTAAAAACACTAACAGCTTTTGCTTCAGCTCTATGAAATTGTTTAAACGTATAATAAACAGCAAATATTAAACCTATATGAGCAACATATGTCCCTGCCCAACCAAATGCAAAAGTGGCATAAGAAAATACGTATAAACTAAATACTGTTGTCCATATAAAACTCAAAACTAATAATATTTGTAGTCTCACAGTTTTGGGAAGAGCTCTTAAATCATTTTTACTATCGTCAAATAGTATATTCGCTGATTCTTTCATCCAATTTTTTATAGACATAATTTATATTTACAATTTTTATTCAATATTAACAATCGACTAATTGTCCAATAAAAACATTTACTTCGTAACTTTATCCACAATATAAATTCCTAAAGCTACTGCAGGACCTATACCAAATGCAAATATTATAGTACCCAAACCAACAGTTCCTCCCAAATACCAACCAGATATAACAGCTGAAATTTCCAAAGTAGCTCGAATTAAAGCAATAGGAAGTTGAGTTTTTTTTGTTAGACCTGTCATCAATCCATCTCTTGGACCAGGACCTAAATTTGCGATTAAATATATCCCACTTCCTAGACCGACAAGCAAAACAGAAAATACAGCAAGAATATATTTTGAAAAAGTAGCTAAAGGAGGATCAAAAAGAAAAAGTGTCAAATCGATTATCGTTGCTATAATTAAAATATTTAGAATTGTACCAATTCCTGGTTTTTGTTTTAGTGGAAACCAAAACCCTAAAACAATAATACTTATTATGAATGTAGATAATCCGATCGAAATATTTAATATGTTTGATAACCCTTCTGCAAGAACAGACCATGGAGAATTACCAGTAGTAGAAACTAATAAAAGACCCTCTCCCAACCCAAACAAAGATAAACCAACACATAAAAGTAAAAAAGTTGTAAATTTAGGTTTTAAATTTAAAGGTTTTTCTGAGCTCCAAGATTTTGAGGGGATATTTTTAATGGTTAAAAACATAATTCTTTAGACTATTTATCTTTTAAACATAAAAATTCTATATAAAGTTCAAACAAGTTAATTAAAATGATATGAAATAATGAGAAAATTCTTAGTAATATTGTTGGTTTTATCTCCTCTTTTTTTGCAAGCACATACTGACCACTATAAAAATTATACAAACATAGAAATGGAGATATTTAAAGATGATGAAAAAATTGGAGAAAGTATTTTCACATTTAAAAAAGAAGAAAATAAATTTATTGTTAAAAATAAGACTAATTTCAATGTAAAATTATTGGGTGTTACAGTGTTCTCTATAAATAGTAGAGGTACTGAAGAATATATTGGAGACCAATTAATTTCATTTAACTCAGAAACATTTCAAAACAATAAGAGAAAATATGTAAATTTAATTTTTGATGAAAAAAAAGAGAAGTTTATAATTGATGGTTCATCATATAAGGGTGAGGCGGATAAAGAAAATATAATCGGCCATTGGTGGAATCATAGAATTTTGCAAACTGAGACACAAATAAGTCCATTATCTGGAAGTGTAAAAAAACAAAACATAGAATTTTTAGGAAAAGAAAAAATTAAACTTTATAATAAAGAATATGATGTAGAACACTTTAGACTATTTTCTACTGACCCAAATCTACCTGATGATAAAAAATTAAATTTTGAAGTATGGTATGATAAGAAAAAAGCATTGATTATAAAAGTAGCTTATAAAAGAATGGGTTTATGGGAATATAGACTAAAAAAAATTCAATAATTATTTTCCCGCTACTGTCATTTGATTAATCAAAAGTGTAGGTGCATTTGTAGAGTATTTCATCTCTAAATCGTTTGCCAAAGTAATATTCTTGAACATTTCCTTAAAATTTCCAGCAATAGTTATTTCACTTACTGGGTAAGTTAATTCTCCATCCTCAACCATAAATCCTGACGCTCCAACTGAGTAATCTCCTGTAATAATATTACCTCCATGGCCTATAGTCTCTGTTATGTATAGAAACTTCTTTTCTGAATTTAGCAAATCCTTAAAACTTAAGGTACCGTTTTCAAAGTATAAGTTTGTTGTTCCTCCAGACCTACCGTTAGATTTTAAATTTAATTTTTTACCATAATAAGTATCAATTAAATAATTTTTTAAAATGCCATTCTCAACTAGTTTCAGAGAATTTGTTTCAACACCCTCGCTATCAAAATTTTGAGAACCTAATCCTTTTTCAATTTTTGGATCATCTATGATATTAATTGAATTTGGAAAAACTTCAGAATTGATTTGATCTTTTAAAAAAGAAGTTCCTCTTGCAATAGCATTCGCACTAATTGCACTTGCTAGTGTACTTAATATACCTTTGGAAATTCTTTTATCGAATATTACTCCAATTTTTTCACTCTTAATTTTTTTTGGACCTAACTTTTTTATTGCTTTGTTGGCAGCTATTTTTCCAATTTCTTCTGGTTTCATCATATCTTGCAAGAATCTTGTGCTACCAAACTCATAATCTCTTTCCATTGCACCATTAATTCTTGATACTGCTACACATGAAGACGAAAAATTTGAGGTTTTGTATCCACCTAAAAAACCGTTACTATTTGCGAGTATAAAATTATTTTTATTTTCGGTAAAACCAGCTTCAGTATTAACTATTTTTTCGTCCGTTGATGCTGTCTCTTCAACTTTTTTTAAAAATTCAATCTTTTTATTATTTGAATAATGTGTTTCATCATAAAGATTAAGGTCTCTTATCTCTTTAGACATTAAATCTTTATCTGGTAATGAATTATTTTCATCTGATGGAGTGATTTTTGTAGCATCAATACAACGTTCTATTAGTTTTTCTAAGTTTGATTTAGATAGATCTGATGAATTAATGCTTGATTTTTTTTTCTCTATATAAGTAGTTAAATTGACAGCAAAACTATCTGCTCTATTTGACTCGTCTAATTTTTTGTTTCTAAAACTAACATTTTCTGAGACAGAGTGAATTACTTTTACACCCACATCTGTTGCTCCTAGTTTTTTAGAATTTTCAATACAAAGAGACGCTATATCTTTTAAAAATTCCTGATCCTTTATCATTTAGATTAAAGTTTTGTTCCACCAACAGTCATCTTATTTATAAGAATTGACGGCTGAGCTACTCCTACTGGAACACCTTGTCCAGCTTTCCCGCATGTTCCAATACCTGGATCTAATTTCATGTCATTACCGACTAGTGAAACTTCTTTTAAAATTGATGGTCCATCTCCAATTAATGTAGCTCCTTTGATTGGTGATCCTATTTTACCATTATTGATTTCGTAAGCTTCTGTGCAGTTAAAGACAAATTTTCCTGATGTTATGTCTACTTGTCCTCCCCCAAAACTTACAGCGAAAATACCTTTATCAACTGAACTTATCATTTCATTTTGTGAATATTTACCTGACAACATCATTGTATTTCTCATTCTTGGTAAAACCACATGTTTATAACTTTCTCTTCTTCCGCTACCTGTTGACTTAGTTCCCATCAAACGAGCGTTTAAACGGTCTTGCATATAGTTTTTTAAAATTCCATTTTCTATTAAAACTGTATTTTCAGTAGGCGTTCCTTCATCATCTATCGTTAAACTTCCTCTTCTTTGATGTAAGGTGCCGTCATCTACAATCGTAACTCCTTCGCTAGCTACTTGCTGCCCCATTAAATTATGAAAAGCTGAAGTTTTTTTTCTATTAAAATCACCCTCAAGACCATGTCCGATCGCTTCGTGAATTAAAATTGCTGGCCATCCAGGACCTAAAACAACTTTCATTTCTCCTGCTGGCGCTGGTTTGCTTTCTAAATTCACATTTGCGATTCTAAAAGCTTCATCACAAACATCTTTCCAGCTTCCATCTTTTAGATAATCATCATAACTTTGTCTTCCTCCAACTCCATAAACACCTGTTTCTTTTTTTCCATCTTTCTCTAATACTACGGAAACGTTGAATCTGACTAATGGTCTATCGTCTTTCAAAACTTGATTATCAGACCTAATAATTTCTATTGATTTATGTTCACCTAAAAAATTTGCAGTTACTTGATTTACTATTGACCCTTTTGATCTTAAATAGTTATTAACACTGTTCAGCAAATCTATCTTTGAGTCGAAAGTCTTGCTTTCTATAGGATTAATGTTTTCGTAATATTTGCTATTAGTTTTAGGAATTTCGTGATTATAAGTTCCTTTTTTTGACTTTAACGTATCTTTCAAATTCTCGCTTGATTTTCTTAGTGACTCTTTTGAAATATCATTAGAATGAGAGTAAGCAACAACCTCTCCTGTTACAGCTCTGAAACCATATCCTTGATCAGAGTTATAAGTTGAGCTCTTTATTTTATTATCATCTAAAACAATAGATTCAGATTTATGATTTTCTAAATATAATTCTCCGTCATCACAATTTTTTAAGGTTTCAGTAACAATTGCTTCAGCTTTTGATGTATCTATATCTGTTTCTTTGAAGAAATTTGACATTTGAAGAATGTAGTAGTGATTATTAATATATCAACTGCTTATTTGGCACATTTGTAAAAATAAAATATTCAAATATAGTTTGATTATGAAGGTTTTTTATAACAATTCATGCAAAATCTGCAGAGCAGAAATTAATATTTATAAAAAAGAAAACATAGAAAATTTGAATTGGATAGACATTACTAAAAATAAAAATGCTGAATTAGAAACAAAAAAAACTGATAAAGAGCTTCTGAGAAGACTTCATGTGGAACAAGA
The DNA here is from genome assembly GCA_902535625.1 of uncultured Pelagibacteraceae bacterium. Lineage (GTDB taxonomy): Bacteria > Pseudomonadota > Alphaproteobacteria > Pelagibacterales > Pelagibacteraceae > Pelagibacter. Next base: position 127,012 of record CACAUA010000002.1, read on the forward strand.
TGGAAAAATCTATGTGGGTATTGATGCTTTTTTACTTATTTGGAAAAGTATTCCAAAATACAAGTTTCTTTATAAATTTTTTAAACTCCCATTCATTTACCAATTATTTTATGTTGGATATGAAATTGTAGCGTTCTTTTTGTATTTAAAAAATAAACATCAACTAGACTAATGTTGAATAGCGTATAAAATTTGGGTTACAAAAGATAAAAATATAAAAAAAGAGAAAAATAAAATAAAATACATAACTGTAACTGCTCTATTTCTCTTTCTTCTTAAAATGACAAATTTTTTATCATCAAGAAAAGAAATGTCTCTATCGCCTGGCACTGGATAATCATAACTCCATCTCCATAAAGACGAACCAAATCTTTTATCTAGTTTATTATAATAATTTACCCAAGCCAATGACCACATAAACATTAAAAATAAAAATGTTAAAGCTAAAAAAGTTGAGAACATAAATATATTAAATTATATTAAATTTTTTTTATATGTCTATCTGGGGAAGTTTAATTGGGGGGATGATCGGTTTTTCTTTAGGAGGACCGTTTGGGATGCTATTAGGTTCCTTAATTGGTGGAAAAGTATCAAGATCAAGATCATCATTTAAATCTTTTGCACAGCCTCAACAAGTTTTTGCATTAGCTCTTATAGTTTTATCAGCGAAACTGAGTAAATCAGACGGTCGGGTTAGTAGAGAGGAATTAATAGCGGTAAAAGATAAACTCAAAATTCCAGAACATGAATTAGATCAAGTTGGAAAAATTTTTAATAAAGCTAAAGAAGAAAGCACTGGTTACGAACCATATGCAAAACAAATAGCTCAGATCTATCAAGGAAATATAAATGTGTTGGAAGAAGTCATTAATATATTATTTTATATTGCAGAAGCTGATGGAAATATAAGTGATCAAGAATTTAGAATGATACAACATGTTTCCCAATTATTTGGTCTTAGTGATGCCCAGTTCAATGGAATAGTTGAGGGTAGGAAATCATCAGATAAACTCAATCCATATGTGGTATTAGAGAGCAAACCTGATGACAATCTTACAGATATTAGAAAAAGATATTTAAAATTAAGTAAAGAACATCATCCAGATTTACTTCTAAGTAAAGGAGTTCCTCAGGAAGTTATTGAGGAAAGTAAAAAGAAAATGAGAGCTATTAATTCAGCCTGGGATCAAATTCAAAAGCTAAAGAGTAATTAAAATTGCTCAGCTTCTGTTGAGCCTGCCATTGCTGTTGTAGAGCTCTTTCCAGAACTTATTGTATTGGAAACTGCATCAAAATAAGAAGTACCAACTTCTCGTTGGTGTTTAACACTGGTATATCCATCTTTTTCTCTAGCAAATTCATTTTGTTGTATTCTAGAGTAAGCAGTCATACCTTCCTTTTTATATTTTTCTGCTAGCTCAAAAATAGCAATATTTTGCGTATGGAAACCTGCTAAAGTTATAAATTGAAATTTATACCCCATCATTCCAATTTTAGTTTGAAATGTTGCAATCTCATCATCAGATAAATGTTTCTTCCAATTAAATGATGGAGAACAATTATAAGCTAACATCTTGCCAGGAAATTTTGCATGTATTGCATCAGCAAACTTTTTTGCTTCTTCTAAGTTAGGTGTTGCAGTTTCACACCATATTAAATCCGCGTAAGGTGCATAAGCTAACCCTCTTGAGATTGCTTGATCAATACCATCTTTTACATAATAAAAGCCTTCAGGTGATCTTTCTCCTGTTAAAAATGGTTTGTCATTTTCATCAAAATCGTTTGTTATTAGTTTCGCAGCGTTGGCATCTGTTCTTGCAAGAATAATGAGAGGAACGTCGGCAATATCAGCTGCCAATCTTGCTGCTTTTAGATTTCGGACCATGGTTCCAGTAGGAACAAGTACCTTACCACCCATATGTCCACATTTTTTTTCACTAGCTAGTTGGTCTTCAAAATGAACTCCGGCTGCGCCAGCTTTTATAAATTTTTTTGTTAGCTCAAATACATTTAACGGCCCACCAAATCCTGCTTCGCCATCTGCAATAATTGGCAACATGTAATCAGTTCTTTCGCTGCTTTTCATATCTCCGTCTGCAATTTCCATATGTTGAATTTGATCCGCTCTAATTAAGGAATTATTCATAGTTTCAACTAATTTAGGTGCACTGTCATAAGGATATAAAGATTGATCAGGGTACATTTCACCAGCACTATTTGCATCTGCTGCAACTTGCCAACCACTTAAATAAATAGCTTTTAAACCTGCTTTTGCATGTTGAACAGCTTGATTTCCTGATAATGAACCAAGTGTGTTTACATATGGCTCTGTATTCAACAATCTCCAGAGTTTTTGAGATTGCTGTTTACACATTGAATACTCAATTTTGATAGATCCTCTTAGCCTTTCTACTTCATCTGGCTTATAATCCCTTTGTATTCCTGCAAATCTTTTCAACTCGTACGAGATATTCTCGGCTGACATTATTCCTCCTTTAAAACTAATTCTTTTTATTTTTCGTTATATTCTTCTGTAAACTCATTCATTCCACTTGATCCCCAATCGCAGTGGTCATCTCTTAAATAAACCCCTCTGCTTCTATGCTCTTCATGCTCTTGGTGGTTTGTGGTTTGTGAACTAGTTTCAATGTTTTTTATAGTATTTTTGTCCATGTAAACTTTATAATTTACAATGTTTACAAAATCTACAAAAAATGTTAAAAATCCAGTAAATACAATAAATTTTTTGTAAATAATAATTTACAAAGTTTACAAATAGTAAATGAGTCAAGTAGAATTAAATATTGGTCCAAAAATAAAAGCTTTTAGAAGGCAGCTAGGTATGCAAGCAAACAAACTAGCTTCACAACTTAACATTTCACCGAGTTATTTAGCTTTAATCGAGGGAGGAAAAAGAAAAATTGACGGGGAATTACTTTTAAAAATTTGTGAGGAGTTAAGCATCAACATTAGTGATCTAACAAATAAATCAGATATCAATATGGTCAACACAATTTCAGAATTGCTTGATGATCAACTTTTTGAAGATTTGGATATAGTTGGTCCAGAAGTTAAAGATCTAGCAAATAGTAATCCAAAAATTGGTAAAGCTCTAATAAGATTAGGAGACATTTTGAAAAAAAAAGATCATGAATTGGTTAACAAAATTGAAAAGCTTTCAGGAAAAATTGTAGATAATAGAAAAAACTCATTTCCTGGAGAAGTAATTTCAGATTTTTTGCAAGAAAATAGAAATTTTTTTCCAAAACTAGAGGAATTTGCAAATCAAATCTTTGAACAAATAAAACAAAATAATAGAACAAGATATATTGCTTTATGTGATTATTTAAAATCAGAGTATAAAATTGAAGTACAAGATATAATTCCTGAGGAAGGAAAACCCTTTTCAAAAATTTATGATAACAAAAATAGAAAGTTGCTATTGTCTGATTATTTGTCTTTGGAAACAAAGAAATTACACGCTGCAGCTCAAATTGCGCAAGAGGGGGCTAGTGACATAATAAATTCTTATCTTGATACTTTTAATTATCCAAATGAAGAATCGAAAAAATTAACAAAAGTTGCTTTATTAAATTATTGTGGTGCAGCAATTTTAATGCCCTACAAATTATTTCATTCTGAATGTAAAAAACTTAAATATGATTTAGAGTTATTGCAAAATACTTTTGCAACTTCATTCGAACAAGTCACACATAGAGTAACATGTTTGAATGATCCAAAATTACCTGGGGTTCCATTTCATTTTTTGAGAGTTGATGTAGCTGGTAATATTTCAAAAAGATTTTCATTGTCAGGTATAGAAATACCACGTTATGGTGGTGCTTGTCCTCGATGGAACGTATATTCGGCTTTTTCTAGACCTGGTGTTATACAGGCTGCAGTAAGTAAAATGACTAATGGTGAAAAGTATGTATGTATAGCAAGAACTGTTGAAAAAGGTATAGGAAGATATGGACAAAAAAAAAGTATGTTATCTATTGGACTTGGATGTGAAGCCAAATATGCAAGAGATTTTGTTTATACGGAAAACTTAGATTTGAATGATAAAAAATCAGAGATACCTGTGGGGGTTTCATGTAGAACTTGTGATAGACTGGATTGTTCTCAAAGAGCTTTTCCACCATTGCATAAAAAATTTGATGTAGACATTAATTCTAGAGGAGTATCTGTATATGTCAGTGATTAAAAAACATATAAGTTTTATAATTATATTTTTATTTGTAAGTACAAACAATGTATATTCAGAAAATTTAAATACATTGTTTAAAGAATTGCTTAACGCAAAAAATTTACAACAAGCAGAAAAACTAGAGGATCAAATTTGGAATAAATGGACAAGACACCCAAACAGTGATTATCTGACGAACAAACTAGAGAACGGAACTTATTCCATGTATCATCAGCAGTATAGAATAGCATTAAAACTATTTACAGACGTGATCAATGAAGACCCAAAATGGGCGGAAGGTTGGAATAAGAGAGCCACATTGCTATTTATGTTAGGAGATTACGAGAAATCGTTAGATGATATTGAAAAAGTTTTAGATCTAGAGCCAAGACATTTTGGAGCATTATCAGGACGAGCGCAAATATACTTAAGCTTAAAGGAATATGAAAAAGCAGTTGATGACTTGAGAAAAGCAAAGTCAATTTATCCTTTAATCAAAAGCGGAGAAAATATTAAGTTAATAGAAAAAATTATCAAAGAGCAACAAATTTAATTATTCTTAGATCTTTTTTTTGCAATCAGCTGTGTTAATGAATCTACCATTAAATCCGAGGCTCTAAAAATTTCACTTGGTTTAAATTCATGTGAAATATTTTTTTCTTCATTTGTTTTATCTTCAATGACTATACCTTCGTCTGGAGAATTATTTTTTATATAAATTAGTATTAACCACTCATCATCAATTGTCTCATCCCATTTTATGAAAATCTCTCCTGTTTCAAATCTTCTGTCTATACATCTCAAGATAGACATATGTTTAGTTATATATCTTTTATTAAGTTGAAAAACTAAACTATTCGCACTTCTGTAAAAGCTTTCAAGTGCAAACTCAATTTTTTGCCTAGCTAAAGTATATTCTCTTTCTCTTTGAAGTAATTTTGCTCTATCGTCTCCTTCTTGTGTTTCTATACCTAGCGCCTCAACTCGTTCTCTTATTTTTTGATCTCTTATTTGTTGATATTTTAATTTTAGTTTTTCGATACGCTCTTGTAATCCTGAATAATCCTCTCTCTTTTCTCTTAAAGCTAATTTTTCTAATTGTTCTAGTTCTTTTACCTCTCTTATTCTAAATTTTTCGATTTGTTTTTCTAATTTTAATTCTTGTAAAAATTTCTTTTGTCTCTCTGCCTGCTCTTTTCTTAGTATGGCCTGTTCTTTTCTTAAAAATAATTTTATATCCTTTGCTCTTTCTCTTTCTAATTTTTGTTCTTGTTTTAACTGGATTTCTTTTTCTTTTAAAAAAGCTGCCTCATCTGTTTTCTTTTGTTTCTCAATTTCGATTTTTTCTTTTTCTGCCTGTTCTATTTTCTCTAGTTTAATTTGTCTTTTTTCCTCAGCCCTTATTTCTTTAAAACGAATTAATCTAAATTCTATACTTTGAAAAAACTTTTGTATTAATTTATCTATTGCCAGTAAATTAAAATTAAATTTGAAAGAAAACTTTTTTTTTAAATCTTCCTCAAGTCTAACTGTTCTTGAAATTATACTCTTTTTAAGAATTATCTTTTTTTTAACTTTTTTAAATTTTTTTCTTTGGTTTAATCTTTTTGTCGTTTTTTTTTTTAATTTTGATTTTTTTTTTTTAAATTTTGACTTAGATCTATTTTTTGATTTTTTAACCTTTATTTTTAGATTTTTTTTTTTAGATTTTTTTTTCTTTTTTTTCATTTAAGAAATAAAGCTTTATCAGCTAATTTTTAATAAATATAGTCTCTAGTATTAGGAACAGATCTTATATCTTTAGTTAGCTGAAGTTGAAATACAACTTGATCTCCCCATTTAAAAGCCATTTCACAACTTGTAAGATAAAATTCCCACATCCTTAAAAATTTTTCGTCAAACATTTCTAAAACGCGATCTTTTTTTGATAGAAATCTCTCTTTCCAATTTCTTAAAGTGTGGGCATAGTGCATCCTTAAAATCTCAATATCTGTAGCTATTAGTCCAGAATCCTCAATTGGCCTTGCTATTTCGCTTAAACTAGGGGTATACCCCCCAGGGAAAATATATTTTGTTATCCAAGGCTGTGGGTCTCTTGGTGGAAGATTTGATCCAATTGTGTGTATTAGAGCTACCCCATCTTTTTTTAACATTTGAGACACTCTATTAAAATAGGTTTGATAGAATTTTTTTCCAACATGTTCAAACATTCCAACACTAACTATCCTATCAAATTTTTCATTCAATTGTCTGTAATCTATTAATTTAAATTCAACTTGATTATCTAAATTTAATTCTTTAGCTTTTTCTTGACTATATTTTAATTGATTTTCTGAAAGTGTAATTCCTGTAACTGAAGCTTTTGTTTTTTTTGCAATGTCAATTGCAAGTGTTCCCCACCCTGAACCAATATCCAAAACCTTTTGGTTAGGTTGTATATGAAGTTTTTTAATTATGTGATCGATTTTATTTTCTTGAGCAGTTTCTAAAGTGTCATTTTCATTTTTGAAGTATGCGCATGAATATTGTCTTTTTTTATCAAGAAATAAATCGTATAATTTTTCTGAAATATCATAATGATGTGCAACATTTTGTTTAGATTTAACAATTTTATTAAAACTTGTTAAATATTTTAAAGTTCCCTTTAATTTATTTAATGTCTTTCCATAAATATTAATATCTGCTCTTCCAATATTTTTAAAAGCTATATCAAGAAATTCTGTCAAAGTTCCATTTCTTAATCTTAAAGAACCATTTGTATACGCCTCACCAAAATATAGATCTGGATGGAAAAGTAGTTTTTTATGCAAACTTTTATCTAACAACTGTAATTCTATAGGAATTTCTTTCAAAGGCTTTCCTATAACATACCTGTTAGAATTATAATCTATTAATATAAAGCCATCTTCTTTAAATAAATCATTTAAAAAATTTATAAGTTTCATTAAGCTGCTTTAAGATTGTTTATATTAAAATCTAATTTATCTAATTCTGAAAAAAATAATTTTTCTTCATCTTTGGATAAAAGTTTTAAAGGTGGGATTAAATTTTTAAAATCAGAATCTTCTGTGCTCATAAATGTATGCAGGCCTGAAATGAGGTTATATTTGTCAAATATACCTCTCACCATACAAAGTTTTTCGTTTGATGTTTGATTTAAACTATTTTTAAATTTATCATACACATCCCTTGCTAAATAAGAGGTGACATTTGTTGTTGCTGTAATAATGCCTGAGCATCCTAATTCTAGGCCCTTCAACAACTTACTTTCAGATCCAGGCATGACAGAAAAATTTTCAATCTTTAAATTTTCATACAAGTTGTAACTACTATCCTTTACCCCGAGAACATTTTGAGGAAAGGTTTTTGCTAAGTTTGAAACACATTCTATGCTAAATTTATATCCAGATAACTTTTCGAAATTATATAAAATTATTCTACAATCTTTGACATTTTCTATTAATTTGGAATAAAAATTAAAAACATCATCATCGTTATATTTATAGTATGCTGGTGGCATAACTAAAAAATTTTCAAAGCCAATTGATTTTGCAATATTAAGCAAATTAATATTATCCCCCAAAGAATTTAGGCCAGTTCCAATAATAAATTTATCTTTATGTTTGCTCTTAGGTAAAATATTAATGAGTTTAATTTTCTCACTTAACGAAATTAATTGAGATTGGCCTGTACTGCCAAAAAATATTACTCCATGGCAACCTTTTTCAATTAGATTTTCAGCATGTTTTAATGTTTTTTCGCAGTCTAACTGCAAATTATTATCAAGTATAGAAAGGCTTGCCGCATATATACCATTGAAATATCCCATACCAAAAATTTATATAAAAATATAAAATAGTAAAGGTTTTAAAAATACATGAAAATCTTAGCAATTCAAAACAGGATGGGAATTGGTGATATGGTAATATTTCTTCCATACATAGAGGCCGTTGCAAAGAAATATAAGGGTCAAGTAACTTTATTAGTAAAAGAAAATTCAAAAGCTGAACACTTAATTAAAGATAATAAATACATTAATGAAATTATTATTTTAAAAAGAGATAAAACAAATAAAAGTTTTCACGACGGATTGAACGGATTTTTTCGACTAGTTTCAGATATTAAAAAATATCAATTTGATAAAGTACTAATTTTTAATTCTTCACTTAGATACAAGTTAGTTTGTAAGTTTGCAGGAATTAATGATATTTATCAATATCCATTATTTAAAAAAAAAAATCAGCATATTATAGAAGCTGCTAATAAATTATTAAAAAATAATTTTAATCTAGAAATTAAAAGTGACCCAGTTATTGACGTTAAAGATGAAAATGTTCAAAAGATAAAGTTAAAATTTAAATTTAGTAATGAGGTGAAAAATATATTGTTAGGAATTGGTGGATCGGGACCAACAAAAAGAATTCCACCAAAAATATTTATAGAGTTTATGGATTTATGTATAAAAAACTTTAAATGCAGATTTTTTTTAGCTACGGGTAACAAAAATGAAGAAATTGAAATTATGAACGAAATTTTAAGTTACCATAAGAATTTATGTACTCCATTAAATGAACTTAGTATTTCTGAAACTTTACCTATAATAAAAAATTGCAATATTGCTGTTTGTAATGACTCAAGTTTCAGCCATTTATCTGCTGGGTTAGGAAAACCAACTATTGTTTTAATGTCAGATACTCCATTAATATATGGAAGTTATAGTTCCAAAATGCATCCTCTTATACCAGATGGTGTAGAGAATGTTACTCATGGAACGGAGGGTAAGGAGCGAATAAATCCGTTAAAAATCTTTGAGAAATTTCAGATCTTAATTAGCTAATATTTTTAATAACGTTCTCTTTGGCCTCATTTACCAAAGTTGCAATATTATTTAATTCTGGACTTCTATCGGGATGTATTTTTTTCATTATTTTTTTGTAAGATTGCAATACTTCGTCTTTTGTATATTTTTTTTTGGGGTCTAAATTTAAGATTCTATAAGATTCATCAATAGACATTGCTTGAGATGAAACGTTTTGGTTAAATTGGTTGAAATTAAACCTTCCAGAATTTTTCAATACTCTTAAAAGGCCCCATAATCTAAACAATTGAAATAACGAAATACCAGCCTTTGTCTTTATTAATGGCAAAATGGCCAACATAAAAGGTAAAGAAAAAATGTACCTTCCAGCATATGCCATTATTACCGCTAACAATATTGAAGAAATTATAATAAATGTTCTTACAAATTTTGATATTTTTTTTGTTGAAGTTTTGGCAAACCAATTGAGTAAAATATAAAGAATTATAAAGATAATTAGTATTGCAAAAAAAATATTCATAAATTAATTAAATTTAAATGAAATTACCACAGCTTAAAAAAAAACCAGAATTAAAATCTTGTCACAACGTAACCTGGGAAGACGATTATAGTTGGATACATCAGGAAAACATACTTGAGGTATTGAAAGATAGTTCAAAATTATTACCAGAGGTTAGAAAATATCTTGAGGATGAAAATGATTATTTTAGTCATCAGATGTCAGATACAAAGGAAATTCAAAAAGTTTTATTTGATGAGATAAAAGGTAGAATTAAACTTGATGATGAGTCTCTTCCATTTAAAGATGTAAGATATAGCTACTGGACAAAAACAACAACAAAAGGAAACTACTCTATAAAGTTAAGAAAAAAAATTGACTCTGATGAAATAGAGGAAATTTGGAATGGTGATTTAGAAAAAGAAAAGCTTAAAACAGAGTATTTTGGGCTTGGAGACTTAGAGGTAAGTTATAATGATAAATTATTAGCTTACTCCTTAGATTTAAAAGGATCTGAATATTACACCATACACATAAGAGATATTAAAAATAAAAATCAAATTGGTGAAAAAATTGAAAATACCAGTGGTGGAATAACATTTAGCCTAGATGACAAATATATTTTTTACTCAAAGCTTGATGATAATCATAGACCTAGAGAAATTTACAGACACGAAATTGGCTCTCCTACTAGTAAAGATATTCTTATTTTTAAAGAAGAAAGTGAAGCATTTACTGTAGGGATAGGACTTAGCTCTGATGAAAAATATTTTTTTATTACCTCATCTGATCACAATACCTCAGAACAGTATTATTTTAAAGCAGATGAAATAATTCCAAAACCAAAACTAATTGATAAAAGAAAAAGAGGGATAATTTACTCTATTAATTCATGGAATGGTAATTTTTACAAACATACAAATGAAGATGCAGAAGATTTTAAAATTGAAAAAACAAATGATTTAGAAAAAAAAGAATGGAAAACATTTATACCTGCGCGAGAAGAGGTTTTAATTGGTGGATTAATTTTCTTAAATGATTGGATTATAAGATCTGAAACTTCTAATGCATTATCAAAATTAATATTAAGAAACCCAAAAAATGATGACGAAGAAGAAATATTTTTTTCAGATGAAAAAGTTATAGTACCTGGTGTTTCGTTAACCCAAAGAGATAGAAACACTGATAAAGTTTATTTATCATTTTCATCACCAAAAACACCCGGAAAGACTTATTTATACAATCTTAAAACAAAAGAGAAAAAATTAGTTAAAGAACAAGAGATTCCTAGTGGGCACAATTCTGATAATTACATAGTTGAAAGGCTAGAGTGCGCTTCTCATGACGGAAGGATGGTACCTCTTACAATAACAAGACATAAAAAAACTAAATTAGATGGTTCGGCAAAATTATTATTATATGGATACGGATCATACGGTAGTTCTATGTCACCAAGTTTTTCTTCAACCAGAATAAGTTTAATAGATCGAGATATTATATGGGTAACTTCTCATATTAGAGGTGGCATGGAAAAAGGAATGAAATGGTGGAAAGAAGGAAAATTATTAAACAAGAAAAATACATTTGAAGATTACATTGCTTCTGCAAAATTTTTAATTGAAAAAAAGTTTACGTCTAAAGGTAATATTATCGGAATGGGCGGATCTGCCGGAGGCCTTTTAATGGGTGCAGTTGTTAACCAAGCGCCTGATTTATTTTTGGGTATTGTTATGGCTGTTCCTTTCGTTGACTCATTGACCACGAACTTAGACCATTCGTTACCATTGACAGTTGGCGAATTTGACGAATTTGGAAATGCTAAAGATAAAAAGGAACACTTTGATTACATATTTTCATATGCACCTTATAACAATATTAAAAAGATGGATTACCCTAACATTTTGATAACAACAAGTTTGAGTGATAATAGGGTATTGTTTGATGAGCCAGCAAAATTTACTGCAAAGTTAAGAGATTACAAAACTGATAACAATTTACTTCTATTAAAAACAGAAATGAATGCAGGTCATGGAGGAAAATCTGGAAGAGATGGAGCAATTGAGGAGATTGCAGTAGACTACGCATTCGCTTTGAAAATAGCTGGAAAATTAAACACCTGATCTTGAAATATCAAAATTAATTACCATATAAGTCTGGTTAGTCGCCTAATGGGGCTAACAATAAATAAACTTGCTTAATTAAAGGAGGATAATATGACAAGTAAGGATCTATCAATTTTCAACTCACTTCGGCCTTTCTCAATTGGCTTCGACGATATGTTTGACCAATTTGAAAGCATGTTGGGCAATGGTGGTTTAAGTATGCAATCAAACTACCCACCTTACAACATAAGAAGGACTGGCAAAGATAACTACTCAATTGAGGTTGCCTTAGCTGGTTTTAACAAAAAAGATGTTGAGGTAGAGTTTGAAGATAATCTATTAACTGTAAGAACTAAACAAGTTGATAGAACTGAAAACAAAAACCAAGATGGAGAAATAATCCACAAAGGTATATCGCAAAGACAGTTTGCGAGATCATTTACAATTGCTGATGATGTAAAAGTGAATGGTGCAGAGTTAAAAGATGGTCTTTTAACAATTGCATGTGAAAGGATTATCCCGGACCATAAAAAAAAGAAACTTATTGAAATTAAATAAGTACCTTGCTTGTGGGGCTAGTCCCCACAAGACTAAATACATCCGCTAGAGCTAAATCCGATAATGACTCCTGATGCATTCACCTCAAATTTTCTTTCACAAGGAATTCCATATTTTTTTGTTTTGTAGATAAGCATTTCATTTCCAAGTTCATTTACAAAATCTTCTGAAGGTGAGCCTAATTCTAATCTCATCTCATTAACTTCTTTGCCAACGAATTGACCAAATTTTTCATTCTCTTTTTCAGCCACTTCATCAGATTTCTTTTTAATTGTCTGGCATCCAGTTAAAAAAATTATTGTTAATGTAATAAACAGAGCAATAAATTTTTTTGATAAAGTATTATTTTTAAAAGCAATAATCATTAATACATACCTAAAGTTGAATTATGTTAACAATTTGTTCAAAACTTTCATTAAATTGTTTGAATTTAATACAAATTTGAAAAGATAGGAAATTTTAAAGATTATTGAGTTATTGATTTAATATATTAAAGAAATGCTATGGCAACAGACTTAAGAATATCAAATATATCAAAAATATATCCAGGATGTGTAGCTAATGATAATGTATCTCTTCAATTTAAAAGTGGAAAAATATACGCACTTTTGGGAGAGAACGGAGCTGGTAAATCCACATTGGTAAAAATTTTGTCTGGTGTGATAAGCCCAGATAATGGTGAGGTTTTTTTAAATGAAAGAAATTTAAAATTAAGTTCTCCACTCGATGCCAAAAAAAATAAAATTGGAATGGTTTTTCAGCATTTCAATTTATTTGAAACTTTATCAGTATTTGAAAACTTAAGTATAGATGCAACTGAAGATAACAAAAGTTTAAGGGTGAGAATAAATGAAATATTAAAAAAATATAACTTTAGTATTGACCTTGATGTTCCTGTATTAAATTTATCAGCAGGACAAAAGCAAAAAGTTGAGATTATAAGATGCCTTTTAAGAAGCCCTAAAGTTCTTATCATGGACGAACCTACATCTGTTTTGACTGAGCAAGAAACAGAAGAATTATTTATATCTTTAAAAAAATTCTGTGATGAAGGAATATTAATTATTTACATTACTCACAAATTAAAAGAAGTTTTGTCTTTATGCGATGAAGTTGCAGTAATGCGAAAAGGTAAGGTTGTATCTGTTAGCCAAACACAAAATGAAAAAGTTGAAACTCTCGCAAATAAGATGGTTGGTCAAAAACTAGCGAAAATTAAGAAAAAAATTAATATTTCCAAAAATAAAGATGAGATATTTAAAGTAAAACATTTAAATTTTTATAGCGATGATCCTTTTGAAACAAATTTAGTTAATCTAAATTTTTCTGTAAAGAAAGGAGAATGTTTAGGTATAGCAGGTATTTCTGGCAATGGTCAAAACGAACTCTTTCAAATTTTGAGTGGGGAAATAATTACACCTGATACATCAATCATTTTTCGAAATAAAGAAATTGCCAAACTAAATCCAAAGCAACGACGAGAGTATTTAATGGCTTTTTCTCCTGAAGATAGAATATCTCAAGCAGCTGTACCTGAATTAAAAATATATGAAAATGTAGCTTTAAATAATTTCAAGTCATCAAATTTTTTTGAAAAAGGTTTGGTAAATGAAAGAAAAATTAAAGAGCATTCAAAGAAAATATTATCTGATTTCTCAGTAAATACAGACAATGTTGAATTAAAAAGTCAATTTCTATCGGGTGGAAATTTACAAAAACTTATTTTAGGGAGAGAGTTAATTACAGCTCCAGAATTATTAATTTGTTACAATCCAACATGGGGGCTGGATGTGGGTGCAATCAATTATATTCATGAAACACTTATAAAAATTAACGATCAAGAAAAATCAACGATTTTAATTTCTACAGATACAGAGGAATTATTAAAACTCAGCGATAGAATTGCTGTTATATACAAAGGAAAACTTTCAAAAATAATGCCTTCGGAGGAAGTGACTCCAGAAAAATTAGGAGTTCTAATGGGAGGTGGTTCCATTGATTAAAGTTGAAAAAAGAAATGATGTACCAATGGCATTATATTTTTTTACTCCTTTTATTGCAATCATACTTACAATTTTAGGTGGTGGTATAATATTTTATATTTTAGGTTTTAATCCAATAGAAGCACTTAAGTTTTACTTTATAACTCCAATTTCAAATTTATATGGCCTCAGTGAATTGTTGCTCAAAGCAACACCCCTTTGCTTAATTGCTATTGGATTATCATTTTGTTTTAAAAGTAATAATTGGAATATTGGTGCAGAAGGACAATTAACTTTTGGTGCGATTGTAGGAGGTGGAGTTGCTCTTTTATTTTATAATCAAGAAGGTTTTTATATACTGCCTTTAGTTATATTTGCTGGAGCAATCGGTGGTATGATCTTTGCACTTATCCCAGCAATTCTTAAAACATATTTTAATACAAACGAGATTTTAGTTAGTCTTATGTTGGTTTACGTTTCAAAGCTACTCTTAGATTACTTAGTAGTTGGGCCATGGAGTAATCCTGAAGGTTTTAATTTTCCTGAAACAAGACAATTTAGTGATTCATCTAGAATGCCATTATTATTTGAGGGTTTGAGAATTCATGCTGGTATTTTTTTAGCTCTTGCAGCAGTTATGCTGAGTTGGTTTATTCTTTATAAAACCTATTTAGGCTTTCAGATTAAAGTATCCGGTCTAAGTTTAAAAACTGCTAAGTATGCTGGGTTTAAAGGAAAAACCATGATTTTAGTTGTTTTTATGATTAGTGGTGCTTGTGCAGGATTAGCCGGAGTTGGTGAAATTACTGGGCCTATTGGACAATTGCATAGAATGATATCCCCCGATTATGGTTTTACAGCAATTATTGTTGCTTTTTTAGGTCGTCTTAATCCTTTCGGCATAATTTTTGCATCTTTGGTTGTTGCATTGACATACCTCGGTGCCGAAACGGCTCAAATTTTTTTACAAATACCAAAATATACCGGCCAAGTCTTTCAGGGTATGATCTTATTTTTTTTACTTGCATCTGATTATTTGCTTTTTTTCAAAGTTAAAATTTTAAATTTAAAAAAAAATGAGCTTAGACATTAGTTTTATAGGAATTCTGATAGGATCAATAATGGCTTCATCAGTGCCATTAATACTTGCTGCGTCAGGTGAATTGATTACTGAAAGATCTGGGGTTTTAAATTTAGGTGTCGAAGGAATGATGATAATCGGGGCAATATCTGGTTTTGCTTTAATGGTAATAACAGACAACCTTTTTATTGCAATAGTAGGCTCTATGTTATCAGGAGTTATAATTTCACTAATCTTTGGATTTTTAACGCAATCTCTTCTTACAAACCATGTTGCAACAGGTTTGGCATTAACTATTTTTGGCATTGGTTTATCAGCAATGTTAGGAAAAAATTTTGTTGGTATCCCTGGAAAAGAATTTCCAATTTTATTTTCAAGTTTAAGAGAAAGTATTCCGTTTTTTGGTCCAATATTGTTTGGACACTCTATAGTTTTATATTTTGCTTTTGCTTTACCATTTTTAACTAATTATTTTTTGAAAAAAACTAAATTAGGCTTGGTTGTTAGAGCTGTTGGTGATTCGCCTGTTTCTGCATCTAATCAAGGTATAAATGTTATTCTAGTTAGATACTGTTGTATTCTCTATGGAGGAGCCATGTGTGGCTTGGCAGGTGCATATCTATCTTTAATATACACTCCACAGTGGATTGAAAATATGACAGCTGGAAGAGGATGGATAGCTTTGGCTTTGGTTGTATTTGCAACCTGGAGTCCTATAAAAGTTTTAATTGGTGCTTTAATTTTTGGTGGTATTACAATTCTACAATTACATATGCAAGCAATTGGGTTTAGAATACCAGTTCAATTTTTAAGTGCATTACCTTATCTGATGACAATAATAGTTTTAGTTGTAATCTCTCGTGACAGTAGAAAAATAAAACTTAATACCCCAACCTCCTTAGGAAGAATATTCTATAAGGAAAAGTAATGTTAGCTATTCGAAAATAATTATTTTTTTTTTTTTGAATTTTGATTAACTTAATGCTTCACAAAAAAAATTTAAAGGGGAAATTCAAAATGTATAAAAACTTTTTTAGATATTTAATTTCTGCAATTTTTCTACTTGGGTTTAGTGTAAACTCAAATGCGGATTTTAAAGTTGGTTTTGTCTATGTTGGCCCAACTGGTGACCATGGATGGACATTTCAACATCACGAAGGCAGAAACGCTGTAGAGGCAGCTGGAATAAAAACAACATTTGTTGAAAGTGTTCCAGAAGGTGCTGATGCAGAAAGAGTGATAAGACAACTGGCTCAATCTGGCCACGACTTAATTTTTACAACTAGTTTTGGATATATGGATCCAACAAACAAAGTTGCAAAAGATTTTCCAAATGTAAAATTTGAACACGCAACAGGTTATAAAAGAGAGCACTCAAATGTTTCTACTTATTCTGCAAGATTTTACGAGGGAAGAACTCTTTTAGGCCATATAGCTGGAAAAATGACTAAAACAAACACTATTGGCTATATTGCATCTTTTCCAATTCCTGAAGTAATAAGAGGAATTAACGCAATGACTCTTGCTGCACAAAAGGTCAATCCAAATATTAAAACTAAAATTGTATGGGTGTTTACTTGGTACGATCCAGGTAAAGAAGCTGAAGCAGCGCAAGCTTTAATCGATCAAGGTGCAGATGTAATTATGCAACATACAGATAGTACCGCACCAGTTCAAACAGCGGAGAAAGCAGGTGTATGGTCGTTTGGTCAAGCAAGTGACATGCAAAGATTTGCTCCTAAATCAATCTTGACTTCAATTATAGATGATTGGGCACCATATTATGTTGAAAGAGCAATTGCTGCAAGAGATGGTACATGGAAACAACAAGATACATGGCATGGATTAAAGGAAGGTATGGTTGCTATGGGACCATATAATTCTGCAATGGGTGCTGACTTAGTTAAAGAAGTAGAGCAGCTTCAAAAAGATCTGGCATCTGGAAAAGTTCATTCGTTCACAGGTCCTATATATGACCAAAAAGGTAATATATTAGTTGCTGAAGGAAAAGTTGCTGATGATGGAATGTTAGCTGGAATGAGCGTTTATGTAAAAGGTGTTGAAGGAGATATTCCAAAATAATTTTTAAAAAAAAATTAAAAAGGCCAACTTATATAGTTGGCCTTTTTTTTATGAATGTTTTTTCTTTAAGCCATTAATATCTATTTCATCATAATATTCTGAAGGTTGAACTATCCAAGGATCTCCATCTAGTAAAATTGGACAAAAATCTGGAGTAAAAGAAGAAGATTTTTTTTTCCAAAGACAAGCTGTTTTTATTTCTTGAATATAGTTTTTCACTGGAGCGTAATTTTTTAACCATTTGATACTTTCATTTAATGTAAGACCAGTATCAGATAAATCATCCACTAATAAAACATTTTTAAAGTCTTCGTTTTTAGCTATTGAGCTTATGTCTCTTGCAAAAATAAGTTCGCCCTGTTTATTTTCTACAGTTTCTCCAGAATAACTTTGAATAACAACATAAGCAGTGGGTAATTTAAATATTCTTGATAGCATATCAATTATAGGTGCTGCACCCCTCATTATTCCGACTAAAACAGATGGTTTGTAATTTTTTTCAATTGTAAGAGCTAACTTTTCAACTGCTAATTTATAATCTTCATAATTGATTATTAATTTTTCTGCCATAAAATTTGGTAACATAAAAAAAAAAAATTAAAAAGGAGAATTATGAAAGGTTACTGGATTGCAACTTACAGTGAAATTAAAGACCCTGAAAGAATGAAAAAATATGCAGATAAAGCAAAGGAAGCTGTATTAAAACATTCTGGAAAAATTTTAGCTCGAAGTGCTAATAACATTGCACTTGAGGGTAGAGAAATGATTAGAATAGCACTTGCAGAGTTCCCAGACGTGGAAACTGCTAAAAAATGCTACGATTCTGAAGAATATGTTGAGGCAAGAACATATCTTAAAGATAATGTCATTAGAGAACATATGATATTTGAAGGAATGGAATAACTTAGAAAAGGGGCAAATATGAAGGCATATTGGGTGAGTTTGTATACAGAAATTTCAGATCAAGATAACCTAAAAAAATATGGTGAAAATGCAATACCAGTTATAAAAAAATTTGGTGGTACTCCTGTAGTTAGAGGAGGCAAACTAAAATATTATAGTGGTGACAAAATATTAAGGACCGTCATTTGGGAATTTCCCAGTTATGACATGGCCATATCTTGTCATGACTCAGAAGACTATTTAGAAGCTTGGTCTTATGCAGAACAAACTACAAAAAGACATATGTTTATTGTGGAGGGTGCTAATACTGAATAGTATCGTCATCAATTGAACGCCACAAATACCAAGTGGCAACAGAACAATATGGGGAGAATCTTTTTTGAAGCTTTTTTACAAAAATTTCAGGTGGAAAATATTTTTTTTCATAGTTGTTTGATATTGCTCTTAATAACCCAATATCCTGAACTGGCCAGATATTAGACCTATTATAAGTAAATAACAAAATCATTTCTGCTGACCATCTTCCAATTTGTCTTAAAGTTGATAAGTATATAATTGCTTCTTCATCGCTCATTTTCGAAATTAATCTTGGATTAAAACTTTTATCTTTAAATTTTTGAGACATTTCCAAGATACCCCTTATTTTTTGACGACTAAGACCGCATTTTTTAAGTTGTGATGTTTTAAGCTTTGAAACAGTTTTTGGATTAATTTTTTTTTTACATACCGATTCAAATTTTTTGAAGACAGAATCTGCAGCAGCAACACTTATTTGTTGTCCTATTATACTTTTGCATAAAGAATAAAAGACATCTTTTCTAGTAGTTAAATTATTATCTTTATATTTTTTAATCAATGATCTCATAATACTATCTTTTTTTGAAAGATATGCTCTAGCTTTTTTCCAATATTTCGGTGCCTTACTCATTTCTACTTACCGTTACTTGTTTATTTAAATATATTTCTCTTCGAAATATAATGATTGATGATATTATTACCAGTGAAGCACCCATCAATGTTTTAATTGTGGGAATTTCATCCCAAATAAAATATCCAAAAGATATTGCAAATATTAATCCCAAATATTTAAGAGGTGTAACCAGAGAAACCTCAGATAATTTATACGATTGACTTAATAATAGATTAGCTGTTCCTCCCAACAAGCCAATTGTACATAAAAGTAAGAAATCATTGAAAGTTGGCATGATCCAACCAAATGGTATTGATAGAACTCCAACAATTGTAATTGCAAAAGAAAAAAAAAATGAGATCAACCATACTGGTTCTGTGGATGAAAGTTTTCTAATTGTAATTGCAACGTAAGACATTCCAATACAAAAGATTATTGGAAATAAGTAATAAATATTTAAGCTAGAAAATCCTGGTTGGGTAATTACTAAAACACCAATAAAACCAACAAATACTGCGGCCCATCTATATAATCCTACTTTCTCACTTAGTAAAAATATTGATAGCAAAGTTGTAAATATAGGTGCAGCAAATGAAATACTTGTCACAGTTGCAAGTGGTAGGTTTCTCAGTGCCAAAAATATTGCAGCTAAAGCTATCAGTCCTGAACAACATCTAATTAAATGTAATCCTGGTCTATTTGTTTTGTAAAAATCTCTAAATCTTGTCTTAGGAACTAAAAAAATTATTGGCAAAATACCAAATAGACCTCTAAAGAACATTACCTGTCCAATTGGATAATCTGATGACCACTTGACTATTACATCCATAAATGAAAAGGCACATATTGATAAAAACATGTAAAAAAAGCCTAATTGATTTTTGGAAAGCATGATAATAACTTTAGATTAATTAAAATTTTTAGCAATGGAAATAGCAACTTTAGCACTTGGATGTTTTTGGGGACCCGAAATAAAATTTAGCAAGTTAGATGGAGTAATAAATACAGAGGTTGGATATTGTGGAGGTAATACTGAGAAGACATCTTATAAAGAAGTATGTTATGGTGATACCAATCACGCAGAAGTAGTTAAAGTTGAATTTGACAATACTAAAATTTCTTATGAGGAAATAATAAGAAATTTTTTTGAATTTCATGACCCAACTACTTTAAACCGGCAAGGTCCAGATGTAGGTACTCAGTATAGAAGTGAAATATTTGTTCATGATGAAAATCAAAATAAAATCGCTAACAAAGTATTGAAGGAAATTAATGAAAAATTTGAAGGTAAAATCGTTACCAAAATATCAAAATCAAAAAATTATAATAAAGCCGAAGATTATCATCAGAAATATTTGGAAAAAAGTTTCTAATGTCACTTATATCAACTGAGTGGCTAGAAAAAAATATCTCAAATGTAAAAATAATTGATGGCTCTTGGCATATGCCTGCAACAAAAAGAAGTGGTAAAGAAGAATTTAATAAAGAGCATATACCAAATGCAATTTTTTTTGATATTGATGAAAATTGTAATAAATCAACCGACTTACCACATATGCTAACGGACAATAGTTCGTGGGAAAATATATTATCATCTATGGGCATATCTAACGAAGACGAAATTGTGATTTATGATAATTCTGATGTTTTAAGTGCTTGTAGAGTATGGTTTAATTTAATTTACTTTGGCCATGATAAAAAGAAAGTACATGTTTTAGATGGAGGTTTTAATAAATGGAAAAAAGAAAAAAGAATAACTTCTGCTAATAATATAATTATTCAAACAACTAGCTATAAAGCAAAAGAAAATAATGGAATGGTTAAGAGCAAAGATCAGATTGACCAAAATATAATTAAAAAAAAATTTGATTTAGTTGATGCGAGAAGCAAAGATCGTTTTAATGGTACAACTCCAGACCCAAGAAAAAATGTAAGAAGTGGTTCAATACCTAATTCAATTTGCTTACCATTTAAAACTCTTATCAATGACGATTTTACTTTTAAAAGTAAATCTGAAATTTCCTCTTATTTTAAAGATTTATCTTTAAATGACACGGCAAATGTAGTGTTTTCGTGCGGTTCTGGGATCACAGCATGTGTTTTGGCACTTGCATATTCTCAAGTAAATAATAAGTATCTTCCAGTCATTTATGATGGTTCATGGGCTGAATATGGTAAAATATAAAATATGAAAAGATCAACAAAAATTACAAGTATAATAATAATTTTCTTTTTAATTATAGCTACAGTGATTGTTGGTAGAACAATGATTGGAAATCATTTTAAAAAGAAATTTAGTAAAAGACCACCTCCAGGAATAATTGTTACTTCAGCTGAAAATAGAGTTTTTGAAAATTTAATAAGCACATACGGAACAGCTAGACCATTTAAAACACAATCCTATAAAATTGAGAAGTATGAAATACTTAAACCTATAAACTTTAATCAAAAAGTAAAAAAAGGTGATGTAATTGCAGAACTTAAAAATAGAAAAATTACTGCTCAGTTTGATGGAACAATTGGAAAAAGAGAATTTTCAGAAGACATCGAAGTTTCAAAATCATCAATCTTAGTTAATCTCGAAAATACCAGTATTATTTATTGTGATGTAGATATACCTGAAATGTTTGTGCCATTTATTAAAGTTGGTTTACCTGTTGATATAAAATTTTCTGGATACAAAGATAAAACCTATAAAGGTGAAGTTGACTCATTAGCTAGTCGAATTAGTGAGGATACTAGATCATTACCAACAAGGATAAAAATGGACAATACATCTGGTGAAATTTTGCCTGGCTCATTTTTAGAAATTTCAATAAAATATGATACAAGAGAAAGCTTAAGTATCCCAGATACCAGCACAATAGTGGAAGGTGATAATATATTTATCTATAAGGTTGACGAAAAAAATAAAGTATTAAAAACAAATATTGATACCGGCGATAGATACCTGGGTTTTGTTGAAGTTTTAAATGGTCTAAAGGTTGGTGACAAAGTTGTTGCTGAGGGTACAAAAAAAGTCAGACCAAATTTAATAATAAGACCTATAAAAAAGGGTGCTAAAGTAGCAAATAAAAACAAATCTAGTTGGGGTGGAAAAAAGAAAAAAGATACTAAAGAAAACAAGAATGGTATGTTTGCGTGGTTACAAAAATTAAATATATTTAAAAAGTCTGACTCTGAAAAACAAGAAAATAAAAAATAATTAATACATGTATATAACTGAAGTTAGTATTAAAAGACCTGTCGTTGCATGGGTAATGTCAATGATACTAATTATTTTTGGAATTTTTGTATTTTGGGAATTACCTGTTAGAGAATTACCAGATGGCATACAGCCTCCAGTGGTACAGGTACAAACCGATTATAAATCTGCTTCAGCTGAAATTGTTGATGAAGAAATAACACAAAAAATAGAGGATGTTATAGGAGGAGCGGAAGGAATTAAGAACATTGATTCTAGTTCGCTTAATGGAAGAAGTAGAATAAATATTTATTTTAATACAGATATAGATTTAGATGATGCAGCAAATGACATAAGAGAAAGAGTATCAAGAGTTGCGGACAATTTGCCAGATCAAGCAAACCCACCTCAAATTTTGAAACAAGCAGCGGGTTTTACAACTACAATGTGGGTTGCGCTATCGTCACCAACTTGGAATGATTTAGATTTGGGTGATTATGCAGAAAGATATCTTATAGATGCCTTTTCGAGTGTACCAAATGTTGGTAGAATTTTAGTCGGCGGATTAAGAGAGCTAAGTGTTAGAGTTTGGGTAGATCCTATCAAATTAGCAGCCAATAATCTTACTATTCAGGAAGTCGAGAGAGCATTAAGAAATGAAAATATAAACATCCCCGCAGGAACTTTAGAAGCTAGTAACAAAGATTTAACTCTTAATATTGATAAATCTTACTCTAACATTGAAACAATCAAGCAACTTCCTCTTAAGAAAAACAAAGATAAAGTCACAACCCTTTCTGATATTGCAAATGTTGAGCTTGGTCCAGTTTCTGAAAAAACTTTATTTAAAGCTCAAAGAAAAAATGCAGCTAATTTAAAGACAGTTGGGATTGGAATATACGCAAAAAGTGGAGCATCAACTGTCGAACTTTCAAACCAAATTAAAGAGAAAATAAACGTTTTAAATCAATCTTTACCAGATGGTTTAAAGTTAGAAATAGCATTTAATAGAGCAACTTACGTAGGAACTGCAATACAGGAAGTTTATAAAAGTTTAATTATTGCTTTTATTTTAGTCGTGGTAATAATTTACTTGTTTTTAGGAAACCTAAAAGCTGTAATTGTACCAGCTGTAGCTTTGCCAGTAAGTTTAATTGGTTCGTTTTTAGGTTTATATATATTTGATCTTTCTATAAATATATTTGTTCTCCTAAGTTTTATTTTAGCAATTGGAATAATAACTGATGATTCTGTAATAATGACAGATGCAATTTATACAAGAATTGAAAAAGGAGAAACGCCACTTGTGGCTGCTTATAAAGGCTCAAGACAAATAACATTTGCGATAATAGCTACAACTTTAATCTTAGTTGCAGTTTTTTTACCTTTAATTTTTATTGAGGGTATAGCTGGTACCTTGTTTAAAGAAACTGCAATAGCACTATCTTTCTCAATTGTTGTTTCTTCTTTTGTGGCTTTAACCCTTTCACCAATGTTAGGAAGTAAGTTTTTAAATAAAAAAGAAAAAATTAATTTTTTTGTAAAAAAATTCAATAATGGATTTAAATCTTTTACAGAATTTTACACTGACACCTTAAAATTTTGGATTAATAAACAGAAAACAATTTCGATATTTATAATTTTATTAATTGCAGCTTCAATTTATTTGTTTAACTTTACTAAGAAAGAATTGATACCATTAGAAGATAGGGGGGCTTATTTAATAATTGGCTCTACAGATGAAGGGAGTTCATTCGAGTACACACAAGAAAAAGCCCAAATAATTGAGGGAAGAATATTAAAATTGTTACAGGCAGAAGACAGCCCTTACCAAAGATTAATTATGAGGGTACCTGGTTTCGGTAGGTCCGCAACTTCATATAATACATTTATTATAATTGCACTTTTAGATGAATGGAAAAATAGAGAAAAGAGCACACAAGTTGTATTAAGAGAAGCTATTGGACAAGTTGTTAGTGTGCCTGAGACGTTTGCGTTTCCTATATCACCTCAATCTATAAGAGTTTCTAGCTACAATAAACCAGTTCAAATGGTGATTTATGGAACAAGTTATGAAGAGTTAGAGCAAATTCAAAGTCAAGTTTTAAGAGAGCTAAGAAGAAATAGAAATATGTTTAGAATTGAAAGTGATTACACAAAAAATAAACCTGAAGTAAAATTAATCACAAATAAAAATCGTGCAAATGATTTAGGAGTTTCAATAGAAAATATTGGTAGAACTCTCGAAACATTATACGGTGGAAAGAGGGTTACAACATATAATAAAGAAGGAAGAGAATACCCCATAATTCTTCAGCAATATTTAGCAGATAGACGAGATAAAGATGGCTTATCAAAGATTTTTGTAAGATCTGAAACTACTGGAAAATTAGTATCTGTTGCAAGTTTGGTAGAATTTGAAGAGAAAGGAACTGCTGAATCATTACCTAGATATAATAGACAAAGAGCAGTAACTATATCGGCAGCTTTATCTGAAGAATATACATTGTCTGAAGCTATAAAATATTTAGAAGACGTAATGTTGAGAGTTGCTCCTCAAAATCAAATAACTTGGAAAGGTAAGTCCGAAGAACTAAAAGAGACAAGTAACGAAATATTTCTTATTTTCGCTTTAGCATTAATAACTGCATATTTAGTTATGGCTGCTACTTTTAATTCGTTTGTCCATCCTTTTATTATTATATTGACTGTTCCTCTTGCTGTTTTTGGAGGTCTTGTATTCATTTTATTTTTAAATAGTTCGATAAATATATTTTCACAAATTGCCTTGATTATATTAATCGGTATATCCACTAAAAATAGTATTTTAATTGTCGACTATACTAATCAAATTCGAACAACAGGTGCAAAAATTGAGGAAGCATTGATGGAAGCTTGCAAATTAAGAATAAGACCAATCATAATGACTTCATTAAGCACCATGATTGCAATGTTACCTCTTATAGTAGGTAACATAGGTCCAGGCGCAGGTGAGGCGTCTAGATTAGCAGTTGGATCAACAATCTTTGGTGGAATGATTATTTCAACATTCTTTACATTATATGTGACGCCAACTATGTACTTAACACTAGCAAAAAATACAAAGAGAATAGATGCAGTAGATCTGGAGCTAGAAAAGCAGCTGATTAAAAAATAATATATTTTCTAGTCGTCAAAGATTTACTACATTTATTAAGCTGCTTCTTGAATTTATTTGAATAACCCTCTACTTTTTTTGCCAATACTATAACTTTCTGATTGCTTTTATAATTTTTATAATTTCCCCAGCCTTCATGATAAGCAATATACTGTCT
The DNA here is from genome assembly GCA_902535625.1 of uncultured Pelagibacteraceae bacterium. Taxonomy (GTDB): domain Bacteria; phylum Pseudomonadota; class Alphaproteobacteria; order Pelagibacterales; family Pelagibacteraceae; genus Pelagibacter. The sequence goes on from CACAUA010000002.1 coordinate 152,635, forward strand.
GAAAGCATCTTTTTTTGAAACCTTTAAAATTTTTTCCGTTTTGTTTGTATACCAGCCAATAAAATCAACACTATCTTTAAATCTAGTTCTTAAAGCATATTTATTTCCAGTCTCATCTTTATATTGTTTCCAAGTACCTTTAATAGCTTGTGAGTATCCAAATGAACTAGAAGGTCTTTTATAAGGTATAACTTTAAATAATTTTTGACGCGCAGGCTTAGCGAGCCAGTCAAAATCAGATTCCATTTTTATTATTGCTAATTGTAAGTTGATTGGTGTTCCCCACTTTTTTTCAGTTTTTTTTGCGTGTTTATACCAAAGATATCTCTCAGAAAATATTGAACAGCCGTCTGCTGTATTTTGTGGTATAGATGAGCAAGCAGTTAAAAATAATAGACCAAAAAATAAAAAATACTTTCTAAAAAGAATCACAGTTTAATATAAATTATCTATTATTTTTTCTCCATATCCATGGATAATCAAATTCCATACTCCATAAACCTAACTTATTGTTTTTTGCATAAATTTGATCTTTAGAATATTTTTTTTTCGAATATTTTGGATAATCGAAGGCTAATCCATTTCTTACCATGTAAGCTGAAACACTTTCATTATTGATAAAACACTCACCTAAATACCTACCAAAATAGTCCTTTTGTGGCTCGATTAGACATTTTAATTTTTTATTTATAATTTTTTCTGTAAGAAAATTTTTTGAAATTTTTCCACAATTAATTTTTTTTTTATTTTTTAGGCAAAACTGTTGCTTCCCTTTAAATTTAGTTTCTGGAGCATCTATGCCTGAAAAACGAATTTTTTTATTATCTAATAAAATTGTATCACCATCAATTATTTTAATCTTATCTGAAATTAGGATTGTTTCTGATAGTAAGTAATTTGTTGCTACAAATGTAAATAAAAATATAAAACTAACTAACTTCAGTAGTTGCTTTTTCATTGCATTCTTGCATTTTTTTTCTAATTTGATCTTCGGATATATTTTTATCTTTTAAATCTCCATAAAGCTTTCTATACACATCTTCATCACCTGCCTCAGCAAAATCTGCTTTAATTACATCTTGAATATATTGATTTTTTTTTTCCTCATCATATCCAAGAATTTGTGAGGCCCACTCTCCTAAATATTTATTTTTTCTTGCATTAATTTTAAATTGTTTTTCCTCATCGTGAGCAAATTTTTTTTCAAAACCTTTTTTTCTTTCATCGAATGAACTCATTGCAATCTACCTTTATAAATTATTTTAAAAACTAAAAACGATATAAATACTCCTATTATATTACCAAACAAATCACCTAATTCAAATCCTCTTTCTGGAATTATTAAGTGCATAATTTCTAAAACAATAGAAATACAAATAAGATAAATAAATATATTTTTTAATTTATGTTTAAAAACAATTAATCCTAGAATTGATATAATAAAGAAAACATAAACGTGATTTGAAGATACTAAAAAATCTCTTGTTAATTGTGGTTGAATTTTACAATCACTATAAATAAAACATCCAAAAATACTACCGGGATATAAGTAAAAAATAAATAAAACTACGTTAGACAGATAAAAAAACTGCTTTAAGTAATTCATAGTTAATCTATATTAAATTTTCACAAATGAGTCACTTAATACTTGTTAGACATGGTCAAAGCGAATGGAATTTAGAAAATAAATTTACAGGATGGGTCGACGTTGAGCTCGCACCACAAGGTAAATTAGAAGCCTGTAAAGCTGGAGAGTTTATAAAAAAATTAAATTTAGAAATAAAACATTTTTATACTTCATATCAACTAAGATCGATTGATACCTTGAAGCTCATTTTAAATACGATCAGAGTAAAACCAAATAATATAATTAAGGCCTGGCAATTAAATGAAAGGCACTACGGGTCACTTACAGGATTAAATAAAGATGAAATGAGAAAAAAATTAGGAGAAGAAGAAGTTCACAAATTCAGAAGATCTTGGGATAATCCGCCAAAACCATTGAACACAAATAGTCCATATCATCCAAAAAATATAAGTATTTATAATGATATACCTCGTAACTTAATTCCAGATACAGAGTCCTTAAAAGATACTTATGATAGAGTTGTGCCCTATTTTGTTGAAAACATAGAGAAAAATTTACACGATAACACAATTATATCTGCTCATGGAAATTCTATTAGATCGCTTTTAAAATATTTATTTAAAATTGATGACAATGAAATTTCCAAACTTGAAATACCAACCGGAAATCCTCTACTTTTGAAATTTGAAAAAAAGAATATAAAAGAAGCTAAATACCTCGATCAGAGTAGATCTAGGGATTTAATTAAATTCTAACCTTTTTGCAAAAGTTTTTCGTAAATCTCTT
>CACAUA010000003.1 GCA_902535625.1 uncultured Pelagibacteraceae bacterium
AGATAAAATACTTAATTATTTCATCACAAATCCCGTTAGGAACTTTTAAATTAATCGAAAATTTTATTAAAAAAAACAAAATTAAAACTAAATTAATATATATACCTGAAAATTTAAGATTAGGAAATTCTATCAAGAACTTTTTAAAACCTGACAGAATTATAGTTGGGGCAAGATCAAAAAATGAATTCAATGTTATAAAAAAAATATTTAATAAAATTAAATTTAAATTAATTAATGTCTCACCAGAATCAGCAGAGTTAATTAAACATTCAATTAATGGTTTTCTAGCTTTATCAATTTGTTATATTAATGAGATTACAAAAATTGCTAAATCATATAATGCAAATCCATCAGAAATTTCAACAGGACTTAAGAGTGAGGAAAGAATTGGATATAAATCATATTTGTCTCCAGGAAATGCCTTCTCTGGTGGAACTCTTGAAAGAGATGTAGGTTTTTTAAAAAATATTTCTGAAAATAAGTCGATCAAAAACTACATTATAGAAAACATTTTGCTATCCAACGAAAATCAGAAAAAATATATTTATGAAAAGTTAAATAAATATAAAAATAAAAAAATCATGATTGTTGGTCTCTCATATAAAGAAGGTACATCCACAACCAGACAGTCAGATTCAATAAAATTAGCAAAATGGTTAAAAAAGAATATGTTTGATTTTTATTTGCACGACCCAAATATTATTAAACTTCCAGAATTATTAAAAAATAATCATATAATAAATTTAGACGATCAAATTTCTCAGATTGATATATTTATTTTTCTGTACAAGCAAAAAAAATTTAAAGACTTTGATAAAAAAATTACTAAGTATAGAAAAAACAAAAGAACAATATTATATGATCCATGTCAAACTTTTAAAAAAGATAAAAAAATAATTTATTGGTAAAAATGAAAAAAGAAATATGTATAATAACTGGATGCACCTCTGGGTTGGGTTATGAAATTTTAAGAGGTTTCCTTAAAAAAAAAAGTTATAAGATATACGGTATTTCCAATAATATAATCAAAATCAAAAAAACTTTAAAAAATCTCAAAGATGAAAATTTTAATTTAAATTATTTTTCGTTAAAAAGAGTTAATATCTCAAATCAAACTGAAGTAAAAAATTTTATAAAAAATGTAATTAAAGCAGAAAAAAAAATCGATATTTTAATAAGTAATGCAGGTGTTTACGGGCCTATTGGTAAATTTGAGGAAATTAACTCTTTAAAGTGGAAGAAAGCTTTTGATATTAATTTTTTTGGATCAATAAATATGTTTAAAGAAGTTATCCCTATTATGAAAAAAAAAAATTATGGAAAAATAATTCAAATTTCTGGTGGAGGTGCAACAAAATCTCTGCCTATGTTTACATCTTACGCAAGTGCTAAAGTAGCTATTGTAAGATTTGCTGAAACTATCTCTGATGAATTAAAAAAGTATAATATAAATATAAACAGCGTTGCTCCTGGTGCATTGAATACTATTTTTTTAGATCAAGCATTAAAAGCTGGTCCAAAAAAAACTGGAAAAGACTTTTACAAAAAGATGTTATTAATTAAGAAAAAGGGGGGCGATGATATGAGTAGAACTGTAGATTTATGTCTCCAATTATCAAATAAAAAATCTAAAATTAACGGCAAATTAATAAGTTCACTTTGGGATAAATGGAGTAATTTTGTAAATAGTGAAAAACTAAATAGAACAGACGTATATACTTTAAGAAGAATAATAGGTGGCGATAGAAAACTAAAAAAATTTGATGTCTAAAACTTTAAGAATATTCACTATTGGATGTGGTTTAATTGGTAATAAAAGGGCGGAAAATATTAATGACAGATATGCTAAAATAGTAGCATGTAACGACATAAACAAGAAAAATTCAGAAAAATTTTCAAAAAGATTTAATTGTGAAATCGCTGAAAACTATAAATCTTTAGAATTAAATAAATTTGATATAGCATTTATAAGCACCACTCATGATAAATTATTTGATATTGCAAAATTTTTTATATCAAAAAAAAAACATGTTTTCATTGAAAAACCTGGTGCTTTAAATATAAAACAAATTGCACATCTTTACAAACTTCATCTTAAAAATAAAAATTTTGATGCTGGCATTGGATTAAATCATAGATTTCATCCAGCTTTTATCAAGGCATTTGATCTGATTAAAAAAAAAAAAATTGGAGATCTTATGTTTATAAGAGGACAATATGGACATGGTGGAAGAGTTGGTTATAATAAAGAATGGAGAGCTAAACCAAAAATTGCTGGTGGTGGAGAAATGATTGATCAAGGATCTCATTTGATTGATTTATCGAGAAAATTACTTGGCGAATTAATTATAGTTAATGGTGAAATAAGAAATTATTATTGGAACATGAAAGTTGAGGATAATTGTTTTTTAACTTTAGAAAACAAAAAGAAAAATATCGCATTTTTACAAGCTTCATGCACAGAATGGAAAAATACCTTTAATTTCGAAATTTATGGAAAATTAGGTAAAATACAAATATTTGGTTTGGGTAGATCATATGGCGTTGAAACACTTAAGCTATTTATTATGAAAAAAAAAATGGGTCCTCCAAAAACAATTGAATACAAATACACTAAAAAAGATCTTTCATGGAAATTAGAGCAGGATAATTTTTTTAAATCAATACTTAATAAGAAAATTTTAAAAAAATATGCTACACTTAAAGATATGTATGAAATACATAAAATTATGAATAAAATTTATCAAAAAAAATGATAACATCAAGATCTCCATTAAGGCTTTCCCTGGGAGGAGGAGGTACTGACTTACCTTCGTTTTATGAAAAATATGGGGGTTACTTAATTGCTGGGAGTATAAATAAATATGTTTTTACAACAGTAATTAAGCCTTTTACCAAAGGTATATTTCTAAAATACTCAAAAATTGAAAAAAGAGAAAAGATTAGCCAGGTTAATCATAAAATAATAAAGTCAATTTTAAAAAATGAGTTAAATGCTTCACCTCAAATAGAAATAATTACCATTGCTGATATACCATCTGGAACTGGTCTTGGTTCATCTGGTTCATTTAGTGTAGGACTATTATACGCGTTAAAATCATTTCAAAATAAAATTATAAATAAAGCTGAAATTGCAGCTGAAGCAGCTAAAATAGAAATTGATCAACTAAAGCTTCCTGTTGGTAAACAAGACCAATATATAGCAACATATGGTGGAATCTCAGAGTTTTACTTCAGCAGAGATGGTACTGTAAAAGTGAAAAGACTTAATTTAAAACAAAATATGATAGATGAATTAAATGATAATATGGTTATGTTCTTTACAGGATTTAGCAGAAAATCCTCAAAAGTTCTTAAAGATCAAAAAAAGAAAACGCTTCAGCTTAATAAAGATATGATAAATAACCTCAAATATACAAAAGAATTAGGTTTTAAATCAAAAGATGCTCTTATTGAAAGTAATTTAGAAAAATATGGAAAAATTATGCATGAGCATTGGATGCACAAAGTTCAAAGAACAAAGTCAATGTCAAACAAAAAAATTAATAAGTGGTATAAAGATGCAATAGAAAATGGAGCATTTGGAGGAAAATTAGTAGGCGCAGGTGGAGGAGGTTTTTTACTTTTTGCAACCGAAAATAAAAATAAATTAAAAGAAAAAATGTTTGAAAACGGATTGACTGAGACAAAGTTTAACTTTGAGTTTGAAGGAGCAAAAATTATTAATAATCTATAAACTTAATTGCTGATTTCAAATCTTTACAAATAAAATCATATTTAAAAACATATTTTTTTGTTTCAGCATAATTTTTATTTATAAATATATTTTTACATTTAATTTTATTTCCAGCAATCATATCTTTCCATCTATCACCTATAAAATACGATTTTTTAAAATTAATTTTATATTTTTTTTTAGCATCTAAAAAAAATTTAATATTTGGTTTCCTACATTTGCATTTGTCTTTATCTGTATGCATGCAAACATAAAATTTGTCTATTTTTACTTTTTGGTTTATTTTATTATGAAATGACTTTAGTGTTTTTAAAGAAATTTTTTTTGTTTTAATATCAGGTTGATTTGTGATTACAATTAAATAATAGCTTTGTCTAAATTTGTTTAATTCTTTGACTGCATCATAAATTTTAAATTGTTTATTATTTATTGGTGAGTATGGCTTTTTATTTCGTACTATAGGTAAATTTAATACACCATCTCTATCTAAAAAAATTGCTTTATTTTTTTTCATTAATATATTTCTTAAATTCGATTAAAGAATTGGGTGTACCTATTTCTCTATATTTTTTAAAGACCCTATATCCATATAGCAATTTTTTTTCTATTTGAGTATTATAGACTAAGTTTAAATCAAATTTCCTTTTTTTAATGTCTTTAAAAATATTTTTATTAAAAATGGATATTCCCCAATCTATATAATTATATTTATTTAGATTATCTTTACCGTAATGTGTAATTTTGTTATTTTTTAATATAATATTGTTCTTATCTGTTCCATTTCTATTTTTATATACTGTTATTAAACTAGTAAGTTTGTTTTTAAGGTAATATTTAACAATTTTTTGAAAATTATATTCCAAATAAGAATCGGCATAAGTAAGTATAAAATCATTACTTATTAAATCTAAACCTTTTTTAACAGCGCCTCCTGTACCAAGTAGATACTTACCATCATATGAAATTTGAATTTTTATATTATAGAGATTTTTTTTTTTATCTAAAAATTTAATTACATCATTAGATCTATGTCCTAACAAGAAAATAACATTTTTAACTTTGTTTTTTTCAAGATTTTTTAATACATAATGTATAAAAGGTTTATCTTTTATCTTTATCATGCATTTTTGAATATTTTTATATTTTGTAGATATTCTCTTACCCAAGCCACCTGCTAGAATAACAACTGGAAGTTTCATTTTAATAAAAAGGGATTTGAAATCAAATATTCAACTGTATCTTTAATACTCTCTTTAATATTTTTTTTTGTTTTCCAACCTAACTTTTTAATTTTATTTGTAGATAATAAAATTTTTGGATTATCTCCTGGCCATCCACTTCTTTTTTTTTCTTCTCTAATAACTTTTGGTTTTAACTTTAATATTTTACAAATTAAATTGAGAGATTGATTTACTGTTATCCAATCTTCTGTTCCTAAATTAAATATCTCTTTATCAAATTTTTTATTTTTAATTGACAAAATTAATGCATTTACACAATCATCTACATGGATATAAGATTTTTTTTGTTTTCCATTACCAAATATTTTAATTTCTTTTTTGTTTTTAATTAATTTTTTACAAAAATCTTTAACATGACCATGAGTATATTTTTGACCCAAAACAGAAACAAATCTAAAAATTGTATAATTTAAATTAAAATACTTACTATATGTGGTTATCATCCCTTCACAGCAATTTTTTGAGTTAGCATATAAAGAGGTTTGGATAGGATACTTGTAATTTTCAGGTGTTGGATAAAGATTTGCCTCACCATAAACTGATCCTGTTGAGGAAAATATAATTTTTTTTATTTTTTTTTTTATACATGCTTCTAGAATATTATGCGTTACTTGAATATTTTCTTTGATATCAATTAATCTATTATCAATCCCAAATTGTAAATCTGCATTAGCAGATAAATGAAAAATCACTGAATTAGGTTTAATTGCGCTGATGAGTTTTTTTTTATTTTTAAGATCTAATTTCTTTATTTGAAAATTTGAATTTTGCAAACATTTTTTCAAAAAAAATTTTCTTCCTGTCTTAAAATTATCTAAAGCTACAACTTTATACTTTAAAAGCAACAATTTTTCACATAGGTTACTTCCAACAAACCCTGCTCCACCAGTTACATATATTGTTTCTTTTTTCATTTAATTTTTCTAATTATTTTTTTAAATGTTAATTCATGTGATTTAAGAATATCATCATGACTACCATAGACATGGATAAACTCATCCTTTAAATTAAATGTGTTAATTTTACCAAAATATCTCTGTTCTTGAGCAAATGCTTTTAATTGGCTAGAAACCGTTCCAGATCCCGATGACTCTTCAATTACAATTATTCTTTTGTAATTTTTAAATATTTTTTTAAGCGTTTTAGTGTCAAAAGGTTTAATTGTTGAAAAAGAATATACAGATGAGTCTTTTAAATTATTTTTTGATTTATTAATAATATCAAATGCAATTTTAATTACAGTACCTACTGATAATATTGCTATATTTTTTCCTTTTTTTATTAAACGTATTTTTCCAAAAGACCATTTTTCATTAGAAATTTTAGTAAAATTATATTCACCAGCCTTTCCTAATCTTAAATAAGTTGGTTTTTTTGATTTTTTTAAGCACCATTTAGTAGCCGCTTCGGTTTCCAAAGGATCAGCTGGACAAATAACTTGCATATTTGGTAATGATGTTGCTATTGAAATATCTTCTTGAGCATGATGTGTTGCTCCTAAAGTTGAATAAGTTACTCCACCACCTATTCCAACAATAGTAATTGGTAAATTTTGATAACATATATCATCTCTCACAAACTCGAATGGTCGATAGAGAGAGAAAGTAGCTATTGTATATGCGACCATTCTCATTCCTTGCTGAGCCATACCAGCGCACATTCCAATCATAATTTGCTCAGCTACTCCTGTATTTATAAATCGCTTAGGAAATGATTTTCTAAATTTTTCAATTGAACCTGCGGGAGAGATATCTGCAACAACTAAACCTAATTTCTTGTTTTTTTTTGACTCTTCAAAGAAAACATCTGCAAATTTATTTCTCATTATCTAATTCCTTTAGTGCAGTTATAAGCTCTTTTTCATTTGGCGAACGATAATGCCATATAGGTACATTTTCCATAAAACTAACTCCTTTTCCTTTTATAGTTTTACAAATTATTACTTTGGGTTTTAGATTTTTTTTTTTAAAACAGTTGTTAATTTGGTTATAATTATGGCCATTGACTTTAAATGTTTGCCATCCAAATGAAGAAAATTTTTTGTCTATGGGATAAAAAGCTTTATGTGAAACACTCATTCTTTCTAGACCACTGAAGTCGTTATTATCTACAAAAAAAATTAAATTATCTAATTTTTTATTTGCTGCCATCATTACTGCTTCCCATGTTGATCCCTCTTGAAGCTCTCCGTCTGATAATAAACAAATTACAAAACCTTTTTGTTTCATAACTTTTTTTGCATAAGCTCTCCCTACTGCTAGTCCTGCGCCATGTCCTAGCGAACCTGTGCTTGCATAAATTCCTGGAGTTCCATAATCTGGGTGCGTTCCAAGAATTCCGTTTGGTTTACAAAATCTATCAAGCTCTTTATTTGATATTAAGCCTTTCTCATTTAATACTATATATTGAATAATGCTTGCATGTCCCTTTGACATGATAAAAATATTTTCTTTTTTATTAATAAATTTTGAATATATGAAATCAACAATTTCAATACATGAAAAAGCTGGAGCGATATGTAAGGCTGAAAGTTTTTTTGATAATAAAAGAATTTTTTTTCTATAGATTTTACATCTTTTTATGCTTGCTAAATAATTATTCACCAGAGTAACTATAATTTAACCACGCATTATATAATTTGTTGAATTTTTTATTATTCTTTCTTTATGTTCATATGCCCATTCAGTCATAGTCTTCAATCCTTTATCCCAATCTATTTCGGGCTTCCATCCCAATAGTTCATTTATTTTTGAAGAATCTAGCCAATATTGCGAATCTTGTCCTAACCTATCTTCTGTAATTTCTACAACATCATTAAAATTAACGGACATAGCTTTGCAAGTCCTCTCCACCACTTCTCTAATTGAAGTGGGTTCAGCTGGGCCAACATTAAAAATTTCACCTCTTATATTGCTTTCTGCAACTAAGTGTATAGCTCTTCCAAGATCAGTAGCATGAATATAAGATTTCTTAGCTTTACCTCCACCATGCAACGGAACTTTTTGATTGGATAATATACTCCATATAGTTCTTGGGATAATTCTATGTAAAAGCTGACCAGGACAATATGCATTTGATGGACGAATAATATTCATCGGAAATTTCAAAAATTTATGGATTGATACTAAATGCATATCGAAAGCAACTTTTGATGCTGCATAAGGGCTAGATGGTAAAATTGGATCACTTTCTTTTGAAGGCTTAGTTACCTGACCATACATTTCAGAAGTTCCAATTTGAATAAACTGTTTTAACCATTTTCTTTTCATTAACTCTTCAGTAAGCTTCGATAATGCTGTAGAATTTGTCTCAAAAAATCTCCAAGAATTTTTCCAAGATACAGCACCTTCACCTTGAGCTGCAAAATTTACAATTATTTCAGGTTTATGATGATCTAATAACTCTAGAAGCAAATCTTGCTCATAATATATATGCCTAGTATGATACTCAAAGTTTTGAATTTTTTCTATACCCAATGAGAAACAATCTTCACGTAATGGATTTCTTCCAATACCAATTACACTAGAAACATTTTCTTGAGCAAGTAAATATTTTGCAGCATGAATTCCAAAACTTCCTCCACAACCTAAGATACAATATTTCATAAATTATTTAATAATTGTCCAACTATAGAAACCTTTATAGCCACCTTTTTCAAATACTTCAAACCATTCATTTGGGTACCCATAAAATTCCGCAGTCAAAACCCAGCTCTCAAATATTTCTTTCTGCATTTCATTTAAGTAGCTATCTACTACGATGTAACAATTATTTTGATTCTTTAATATTCTATTTATTTCATTAAGACAACTTATGATTTCTTCTTTTTTTAAGTTGTGAAGGGTGTTAATTGATAAAACAAGATCAAAAAAATTATCCTCATAAGGTAAGGGATCTTTGGCATTATGTAATATTATTTTTCCTTTCATGCCTAAAATTGATTTTTTAATTGCATACTCTGATATATCTAATCCATAAGTTTCAAAAGAATTATTTTGCAATTTTAAGTCATGTAATAAAAAACCTTTTCCACTTCCAATATCTAATATTTTTGAATTATTTTTTAGTTTAAAATGAGAAATGATATCTTTTGCGACAGCAATCCATCTACCATCATAATTGTAACCACCATAACCATATTCTCTGGGGCCATCCCAATAATTAAAGCCAAATTTTTTTGCTTCCGTAATTACCGATTGTTTCTTATCGTCTTTTCTTTTTGTTATATTTCGCTTTGATTTAGGAAGACTTTTAAGTAAATTGATTTCTTTTTCAAAAAATTTATTTTTCATTTTTATATTTGATTAATATTTTTTCTATATTTTTCTCTATTGGGTCAAATTTAATTTGAGGAATATTTTTTAACAATTTTGAATTATCAAAAGTTCTTAAACCATTATGAGGGATTGGGCCATTTCTTTCTGTATAATTTATTTGAATTTTATTTTTTGAAATTTCTGTAATAATTTTCGCGATATCATAAAAACTCTTTACCTCTCCAGTGACTGCATTTAAATTTCCAACTAAATTACTATCTATACAAGCAGTTATGATTTCTACTAGATTGTCTATATATATATGATCTCTTCTCTCTTCGCCTTTACCAAAAAGAGAAATATTTTCATTTTTTAAAAGTTTTTTTAAAAATAAATTGGGTCCATATCCACCATGCGGGTCTCCATACCCATAAATTAATGTAGGCCTTATATTTAATAGATTTGAATGAGTTAAAGATATAAATTTTTCTCTAAAATCATGCATCAATCCATGCAAGGATGATGGTTTGCTATCTATTTCTTCAGAAATATCACCGTCGACATCTGGATAGACTGCATCTGAGCTAATATTAATAACTCTTAAATTCGGTATTTCTGAAATTGATTTTTGTATGTTTATAATAAGTTGAGCATTAACTCTTAATTGATCGAAATTTTTACACGGCGCAATCGCAGCAGCGTTAATAATAACATCTCCTGAATGAACTTTTGATTTCATATATTCAACAAAATCGAGTGATAAAAAATCAAAATTATCTCTTGAAAGTGCTACTAAAGTCTCATTTTGTTTTTTCAATTTACTTAGAACACTCGAACCAACAAAACCTTTTGATCCTAAAATAAAAATTTTCTTGGTCATAATGATAAATATTTTACGTTTTTCATGTTTTTATTTTTTAATTTTAATACCTTGAATGGATCAATTAAATACTGAATTTTATTTTTTAAAATTTTTTCTTCTAGCTTAGATTTTGAATAAATTGGCCAAGGTGTAGCTATTATTAAAATTTTAACATTTTTGCAACATTCATCGATGCTACAAAATTTAAGATTTTTTAATTTCAAAATATCTGCTTTTGGATCATGATATTTAAATAAAATATTAGAATTTTTTTTAATAGTCATTAAAGATGGAGAGTTTTTTATAGAATTTGTACCTGTTTTATAAGTTAAACCCAATATTCCTACTTTTCTTACTTTGATTATTTTTATAATTTTTTTTAAATTGTCTGAAATCCAATTTTTTCTTATAGTTGACATATTTTGCCATAAAGAAATTAATTTTGTACTAATTTTTTTTTTCTTTCCTACTTCAATTATTGAATTTAAGTCTCTTTCAAGATTTCCTCCAGATATACCTAATCCAGGACTCAAATAAGCAAATTTTCCAATTCTCTTATCTAAGGTTAATGCTTTTCTAATTTCATTCCAATCAGCTCCAATAGAATTGGAGATACTTGAAATTAAGTTGGTTGTTGTTACAGATGAAACAAGAAATAAATTTATAGAAATTTTTGTTAATTCGGCACTCTCATAATTCATTTTTAATATTGGACATTTGAATTTACTAAAAAAGTAATTAGCCTTCCTTGATATTTTGCGATTTATACCCAAAATAATCCTATCGGGGTTGAGAGCTCTATCAACAGCATTTCCAAAAACTAATGTTTCGACAAAATATATTAATTCAGACTTCAATTCAGATTTCAATTTATTGCAAAAGCCTGGTTTCAATTGGCTGAGTATTATCAGTGTTTGTTTTTTATTAATTTTTTCTTTTATTTTTTTTATATAAGTTTTAATTAAACTATAATCACTTTTTCCGTTGGAATTAGTTTTTACATCGGCGGAAATAAAAATAATATCGCATTTAAAAATATCATTAAATTCGTTAGTAAAAAATATATTTTTTTTATTTTTTTTTAGCAAATTTTTTAAATTTTTTTCTTTTATTTCTAAATCATTTTTTTTTAATTTTTCAATTTGTTTTGATCTATGGTCGTATAGAATACATTGAAAATTTTTTGAGAATACTGATCCATAAACAAGACCAAGATGAGTCAATCCACACATTCCTATTTTAATCTTCATTATTTATTTATAATTTTTTTGTTTATACGCGTAAAGCCATAATACAAATGCATCATAGGGAGCAATTTTTATAGATGATTTAAGTAAACTATGAATTTCAAAAAGTTTAAGATTTTTTCCTTCATTCAATTTAATTTTATTAAACTCTAAAGCACTAAGTTTTTTTACATAATAATATCTATAAACTTTTTGTTTTTTGATTGGAGAAAAATCAAGCATATTTTTACAAAAAAATTTAAAATCATTCATTTTAATATTAATATTTATTTCCTCATAAATTTCTCTTTTAACGCAACTTAAATAGCTTTCATTATTTTTTTTTCCTCCTCCAAAAAAACTATAATAACCAGGGTAAAATATATTTTTTTTTTTGTCTCTTTTTTGAAGTAAAATTTTATTTTTATAAAAAAGTAAAGCTGCACTTGCATTTTCAGGATTAACATCACCTTCGAGTAAGAAATTATGATTTTTTTTATACAATTTTTTTTAAATTTTTAAGAATTTTAATTTCTTTATCAATATTTCCCAAATTCTTTTTTTCAATTAAATTAACAAAATATTTTGCCTCACTTTTCCAAGTAGGATCTTTTCCATTAAAATGGAAAATTTTTTCTTTTGGAATTCCACTTGGAAATTTTCTAATCTGATAAGAAAGTTTTGAACCACCCCATTTTTGCAAAGAATCAACAATTATTCTCCCTTTACTACCAACAACTTCAAACCTACAAGTATTTTTCCAAGTAAGTAAATTTACTTCACAACTTATTTTAATACTTTTATTATCTGAATAAAAGTATGAATGATCGTTAGATTTATTTTCGTGGAGATAGTTAGATCTTTTTTTGAATTTAAAATCCTGATTAAATAAAAAATAAGAGTAATCAATTAAATGTGAACCTAGATCATAAGCGACTCCTTTTGATTTATCCTTCCAAATTGATCTTTTAACCTCATAAGATGTTCCATTTCCATAAAAAAAATTACAATAATAAATTTTTCCAATTTTATTTTCATCTAATTTTTTTTTTAAAAATTGAAGACTTGGCTCAAAACGATGATTGTATGCAACATAACAACAAACTTTATTTATTTTTGTAATATGATTAATTAGTGACAATTGTTTTAAATCATTAACAAAGAAAGGTTTTTCTAACATTACATGTTTTTTGTTATTTAAAAAAAATTTTACTTGATTAAATTTCTCTTTATCTGGCACACAACATATAACAGCATTATAAGTATGAAGAGGAACATCTTTGTAATTTTTAAAATCTGCCCCACTATGAAATTTATCAACTGTTGCTACTATATTGTTTTTAAATGTATTCCATCTTTTTTTGCCTTGATTACCAAAACCAACTAAAAGAATTTTCATAATCGTAATTTAAACATTTAATCTATTTTCAATATCATTTAATTTTTCAATAATTTCATAGGGACTTACAGGCATATTTCCATCCACTTCACACTCACAACTAGCAGCTAAAGAACCTATTATTGTTGCTAAAATTTTATTTTTAGTATTCAAATAAACTAATGTTGAATAAGCTAATAGTGCATCACCTGCTCCAACTGGATCTACTAAATTATTTACAAAGCTATCAATAGAAATATAGCTTTCATTAGAAAAATGTCTTTTATTTATAACAGAAAGGACTCCTCTTTTTCCCATCTTTAAAATAAGCCATTTTGCTTTTGCTTCATTGTACGCTTCAGCTGCTAAAGATCTAACTCCAGAAACTTGATCTGATAGTGCAAATCTAGCTTCCTTTTCATTTGGAGTAATAAGATCAAAGTACTTAAAATCTACAATATTTCCCCACCAACTAGCTACTTGACTATCAGCAACTTTAAAGGTTTTTTTATTTATGTGTCTAGATAAATGAGGAATATTTTTTTTATTAAAAATTCCATGTCTAAAATCAGAAAAGATAACAGCCTTTGTATTTATTTTTTTTATATAGTTTGAAAATAATTTCAATTGTTCTTGGTTTATTGGTGTATTATCTAATGTACCTACTTTTAAAAGACGATGATTTTCAGAAATAAATAGATTTTTGTTTACTGTTGGTCTATTTTTGTCCTCTATCTTATTTAGTTTAATTTTGAATTTTTTACATTCTTTCTCAACAAATTTTGCAAATTTGTCGTTACCTAACAATGTAGTAAAATAAGTTTTTGCTCCTGTTGATGCTATATGTTTTGCAACTACACCAGCGCCTCCTAAAAAATCAACTTTATTATTATACAGAACTGATAGAGTTGGAGTTTTATTTTGTCCTCCTAACATATTACAATAAGTAAAAGTATCTATAATTGTATCACCAACTATATGAACAGATTGTTTTTTTAAATTTTTTACTGATTTTTTTAAATCTTTAAAACTTAAATTATATTTTTCTAATATAATTAGTAGTTTTTCGTATCTTAGATCTGGCTCTTTAAATTTAATCAAAGACGAAGATGAATTAACATAGTCTCCTGGGGTAAACAAAATTTTACCACCATAATTTTTTAAAGTTTTTTCTTCCTCTTTTGTTTTTTCATTAATTTTTCCAGATATATACTCAAACCCTTTTGCAAAAAAATCAGGTTTTAATATTTTGAGATTCTTTATTGGCTCATCATTCTGATCAATTAGAACAAAATCCACAATTTCAAAAGCAGCTAAATTCATAGCCCTTAAATCTTGAGGCACATGAGGTCTATATTCTCCTTTTTTAATATATTTATCTGCTGTAATACTTACAATTAAAATATCCGCTTTACTTTTAGCATGGATTAAATGTCTTATATGCCCAGGATGAACTATATCAAAAACCCCATGACACATAATAACTTTTTTCTTTCGCTTACCATGTGTTAAAATAATTTTTAAAAGATTTTCTGGTGAGGCAAAAATTTTATTACGAAAACTTTTACTAAAATTTGTTAATTTCATTTTAAATACTTAAACCAAGTTGATGTTGCTTTTTTTATAGTTTTTTTATTCCAAAGCGGTGCATCTTTCCAGTTATTTATACTTTTCAACATCTCATTTACTCCATCTTTAAATGAAATAGAGGGTCTCCATTTTGTATATTTTTTTATTTTTTTTATGTTAGCAAAAGTAATATCTGGCTCGCCAGGTCTTTTAGGAATAAATTCATATTTTGAATTTAATATTTTTACAAGTTTTAAAATTTTTATAGGATTTCCTGCCCCAACATTGAATCTATTGCCGGATGATTTAAGTTTAGCCACGTGATAAAAAGCTTTAGCAACATCTGTAACATAAATAAAATCTCTTTTTTGACTTCCATCGCCAACAACTGTTAAAGGTTTTTTTGACAAAATTTGTTTAAAAAAAACACCAAACACTGCACCATATGCACCTGTTGTTCTTACTCTTGGTCCATAAGCATTGAATATGCAAACTGAGTCGGCTTTTAATTTGTAAAGTTTAGACCAATGAAAAACTGCTTGTTCTCCCTGATATTTTGAAAGTGCGTATGGATATTTTGGATCTATTATGTGTGTTTCACTCGTTGGAGTTTCAGCCAATCCATAACAAGATGAAGAGGCAGCATATACAAATTTTTTTATTTTATGAAACCTTGCTAACTCTAGCATATTAATTGTTCCAATTACGTTTACCTCCATATAATCTTTCGGTCTTTCAATTGATGGTACAATATCTCCTATACCAGCAAAGTGAAAAAGATATTTGGTTCCTTTGAAAACTTTATCTTTAATATCTAAATTTCTAATGTCTTTTTTAATTATTTTAATCTTTTTTTTTTTTAAATGTCTAAGGTTTTTTAAATGTCCGCCAGTTAAATTATCAATAATAATTACTGAATAGTTTTTCTTAATTAAATAATCTACCATGTGAGAACCAATAAATCCTGCTCCTCCAGTTACTATGGCTTTTCTCATTTATATCTAAGATACAACTAATTTGTTTATATCAATTAATTTTTGAACTTTTTTAATATTATAAAAGTTTATATCATCAACTGAATTTTGAATTACTCCTCTTTCAAAAGCATCATATAAATCTTCTACTGCATCTTCTATTGTGTACTGTGGCTTAAAACCTAGAACATTATATATTTTATCAGAATTAATATGATAAGATCTTTTGTCGTCACTGTCTTGATATTTTAAATCCACTTCTCGATTAAAATTTTCTTTAAAAATTTTTTGGATTTTTATTGCGATATCTTTAATTTTAAGATTTTGAGATCCTACATTAAATATTTCACCATTAATTAGTTTTCCATCAGCTTCAATTAATTTTTCAACTAAGTCACAATAATCTTTAATATGCAAATTAGGTCTAAGTTGGTCACCACCGAAAATTGTAATTAAATTCTTTTTATAAGCATGATGAGTTAAAATATTAACTGATAAATCTAGTCTTAGTCTAGATGAATAACCACAAACAGTTGCAGGCCTGAATATTACTGCTTCAAAATTATTATCTATATAACTTTTTAAAACGGGCTCACATTCCCCCTTATATTTATTATATAGAGTTAAAGGTAACAAGGGATGATCTTCTTTAACATCTGGTAGATCAGAGACACCGTACACAGAACTAGAAGAAGCGTATATAAACCTCTTAATTCCATTGTCTTTAGCAGCTTTCACCATTGGCTCAAATGCGTGCAGGTTTATTGAAGTTGATAAATTCTCATCTAGAACAAAACTGGCATCATTAGAAATACATGCTAAATTTATAAAAGTATCGTACCTAACTTTATTTAAAGTATTATTCAATAAGTCAACATTTCTTATATCTCCTATCACCAATTTAAGATTTTTATTTGTTAGGGGCAAATGTGAATAGCCAAAGTAACAAGTATCGAAAATTGTGATTTCATAATTTTTTTTTAAAAGATTTTCAACCAAAAGACTACCACAATAGCCTGCTCCGCCTGTAATAAATATTTTTTTCATTAATTAAATTTTATATCCAGATACTAATGCATCTTTATAAAACAGTTCAACTGTCTCAAGGGAATATTGATCAAGATCTTTCCCGAATAACCTGGTTTTATCCAATATATCCTTAGTTGCAGTTAAAATATGCACTCCTATTTGATCTGCTTGAATTATATTAAAGACCTCTCTTGGGCTAGCCCAAAGTATTTTTACATTTTTATGCTTCTCAGATAACTGGACACTATTTTTCATTATAATTAATGGATCAATTCCTGTATCAGCAATTCTACCAGCAAATATAGAAAAAATTATTGGAGTAACATTATCTATTGATGAAATTAAGCTTTCAATTTGTTCGAGTGTAAAAATAGCTGTTACATTTAATTTTATATTATCTTTATTTAATTTTTCTATTAATTTAGATGTAGACATGCCTTTTGTATTTTGAATTGGAATTTTGACAAAAACATTATCTCCCCAGGTTGCAATTTTTCTAGCTTGATTTTCCATTTCTTCAATTTCATCTGCAAATACCTCTAATGAAATAGGCTTTGGACTCACAATACTTATTGCTTCTTTTGAAAATTTTTCATAATCTTTTACACCAGATTTTTTCATAAGAGATGGATTAGTTGTAAAACCTTTTACTAAAGGATTGTTAGAAAGTTTTTTTATATCTTCAATATTTGCTCCATCAGCGTATAACTCAGTTTTAAGATTCATATTTTACCACTTTGTTTGATTTACTTTAATATCAGGATGAGAAATTATTAGATGCCACACTACCGCTTGAAATGCTTCAGCATGTGGGGTAACACTTTTACTGTTAATGTTGGGTATTAAAACGCAAGCATTACTATTTTTATAGGTATAGCCACCATCTCTACCAACTATACCAACTACTGTAGACCCAATATTTTTAGCGTAATCTATTGCATGAATTAAATTAACACTTACAGATTTTTCTTTATTACCTCCTCCAACAGAAAATATAAACAACAAATCATTTTCTCTAAGTTTGCTAACTTTTAACCATTCTGAAAATACAGTTTCCCAACCTTCATCATTTACTCTTGCAGACAGCTCTGAAACATTATCAGTTGGAGCATAAGACTCTATATTACACAATTTTCTGAAATCATTAACTGCATGTGAAGCATTTCCAGCACTTCCTCCTGCTCCTAAAAAAAATATTCTTCCATTTTTATCTTTAATTTTTTTTATACAATTTATTACTTCTTGAACTTGAGACCTATCAATTTTATTAGCTATGTTGGCTGTTTCCTCTAAATGAGCATTAATAAAATTCATAAATTTTACTTTGATTGATATAAAAAGACTTAATATTAAAGTATTAATTTATCAATATAAATTTTTTTATATATAATTTATATAGGTTTTATGAAAACAAAAAAAAGAAAATCTGGTGAACATCAATACCTTGAATTTATAAACTTCATTAATAAAAAAGGTTATGAAAAAATGGGGTTAATGACAAGTTGGGCATGGTATGATGACCCTAAACGTTTGGCATTTATGATTTCCAGATACAAGTTTGTATCAAAGATGTTTTTTGATTTTAAAAGAGTCGCTGAAATTGGTTGTGGTGACGGATTTGGATCAAGAGTAGTATCTGAAAGTGTAGGACATCTTGATTGCTATGATTTTGATATTGAGCTTTTAGAAAGCGCAAAGATTACACAAAAAAAATCAAAAAACAAAATAAATTTTTATTTCCATGATATTTTAAAAAATAAATTAAAAAAGAAATATGATGGAATTTACTCATTAGATGTATTTGAACATATAGAAAAAAGAAAGGAGAAAAAGTTTTTAAATAATATTATAAACTCACTTGATAGAAACGGTGTTTTAATTTTAGGCACTCCATCATTAGAGTCTCAAAAGTATGCATCAAAATTTTCTAAATTAGGTCATGTAAATTGTAAAAGTCAAAAAGATTTCAAAAAACTTTTAGAAAAATATTTTAAAAATGTATTTGCTTTTTCTATGAATGACGAAGTCTTACACACAGGCTTCTCTAAAATGTCTCACTACAACTTACTCATATGCTGCAAGTAATTCCTCAAAACTTTCTACTATTTGTTTTGCTCTTTGAGTTGTGGTGTGTTTTGAAAGACAAGTTTTCTTTCCATTAACCTCTATTTTTTTTCTTTCTGTATCATTTGCAAGAAAATATTTTATTTTTGAAATAAGATCTTCGTCACTATTAAAAGATATAAAATCAACGTTTTCCTTGAAAAAATAATTTAATTCACTTCCTCTATCAGTAATTAAGAAACTTCCAGCACCTGTAACCTCATAACATCTAACATTGCCAATATCACAAGGTTCATTTCTATGAATATTCACAACAATTTTTGCACGTTTCAATAATTCTATATATTCTGAAACCAAAAGTTTAGGTTTAAAAAATTGTTTTTTAAAAATTTTACTTAACGGTTTTTTGTTATTAAAAATTTCAATATCTGGATGCTGGCTAGTTTCTTTTGCTAAGATAATTTCTAAACTTATGTTTTTATTTTTTTCACTAATTATTAGTTCAATAACCTCATTTGAGAAAAATTTATCTAATATTTTTTTAAAGAATTTTAAAAAAAACAAAGGTAAGTAGTACAAAATTTTAATTTCCTGTTTCCTTTTGGTATCAATATTTAATCTAATTAAATCATCGGTATAAATTTTAATGTTTGTTTCTCTACATAACTTTGCTAATAAATTATATCTATCCAAATGCTCAGGAATTAAATAGCCTGTTGTCCCACAAAAAAGAACGTCAATATCTTTACTTACTTCTGATTTATCATAATCCACTTTGTCATCAAACATATTTCCTATTACTTTATTTTTAACACCTATTTCTGTAAAAAATTTGCTATATTTTTCTGATGACGTTAATGCATAGTCTATGTTTCCAAAATAATTAGAGTAACTATATAACTTTTCATTCAATTCATCCCCCCAATATACGACGTGAAAACATTTTTTTTTTGAACCCAGTCTGGTTGTAATTTCATCTCTAAACTCTTTATTCATATGAAAGCTAGCTCCAGCAAAATAAAAAACTATATCTGGATCAAAAATTTTAACAACTTCTAAAAAATTTTCTCTAACATTTTCACTAAAAGTTAATCTTGAAGTATTTTCAGCTAACCACTTGCAAATATATGAATTGTCTGGGTAAAGCATATCAAGACAAATAAATCCATATTTAGAGATTTCACTTGATAAGCTTCCAGGTAAAACAATATTCTCTTTCTCATAAATTTTTTTTTGTGCTTCAAAAGTTTCTGTATCAAGACTAAATTTTTCTCGTATTTTTTGATATGTACTAGGAGCTGGACAAATCCTTAAGATTTTTTTCATTATTTACTTATATTTTATTTATTTTTTGTATTAAAGATGTATAAAAAATTTTACTTGTAAATATAATTATTTTAATTGAAAAATTTATTTTAAAATATGAAGTTCTTTCGAATATGTCCTGGATTAGTAGGAAAAAGACTTTATGAATTTCAGAAAAAAGAGTCACTATTTAATAAGACTTTTTCTGAAATTATTCAAAGTTATAGAGATGATAATATTTTATTACCAGGATCTTGGGCTGAAGAAATTAAAAAAAAAGGTCATGAAGTATTTGAAATAGTTTATTCTGATTCAGTAAGTCAGTTAAAGTGGGTTTTTGAAAACCAGAAATTCAATTATGTCTCAAATACCTTTGCTGACCAGGCTTTACAAATTCTTCTTGACCAAATTACATATTTTAATCCAGATGTTGTTTTTATTTATGCTGGTGCTGTAAATTATTTCCCACCAAATTATATTAAAAAAATTAAAAATCATACAAAAAGAGGTACTAGGTTAATTGCATATTGGGGTGATGAATATATCAATGATTTAAGTTTTAAATATTTTTTTAAAGGCTACGACCTAATATTAACTAGTACAGACACTTATACTAAAATGTTTAAAAATGAAGGATTTTCAAATACAAAAACTTTAGGAAATTGTTTTGAGCCAAATATAAAGTTTAACCAAAAACTAAAGAAAAAATATAAATTTACTTTCAGTGGTGTCAGTGGCTATGGATACATAGATCATACTCAAAGGTATGAGCAATTAATAAAAATTCTTGAGCAATCAGATTTAAGAGTATGGACATCAGAACCAAGGAATTACTTCAAAATTAAGAAGCTAATTATCAGTGCGATGGAGACATTGCCTATTTCACTAACTAATTTAATATTTAAAGCTATAACTAGATTAATTAGACCCAACGATATTAATAAGGATCGATTGTTGAGTGCTCAACGTATTATTGAGTTAAATCGAGTATCTGGATATGATTTTTTAATTCCAAGTTACTTTGATTTAAAAAAATCTGTAAAAAAAAAATTTCCAAATAGAGTTAAAAAAAGTTTTACTAAAACAAAAGATTACTATGAGCTAATTTTACAATCAGATTTTTGTTTAAATTTACATAGAGATGAGGATGCTGATTATGGAAATATTAGAGATTTCGAGATTACTGGACTTGGCTCTTGTATGGTAACCGATCGTGAAAAAGAATTAAAAGAATTTTTTGATCCTGAGAGAGAAATTGTTGGATTTAATAATATTGAAGAAATGTTAGAAAAAATTAAATATTTAGACAAGCATAAGGATATAGCAAAACAGATTTCTGATAATGGCAAGAAGAAAACTTTGAATAATTATACAACAATGCATAAAGTTGAATTATTTTTAGAATTATTAGAGGCAGATAATAAAAATATAATAAATAATTTATCCAATAAACTAGATAAAAGAGGAAAAATTATACAGACAGACAGGGAGCTTAACCTTAAATATGATTTAACTAAAAATCCTGTAAGTTTTGATTTTTATTTTTTCCTACAAGCAGCCGCAATAATAAAACTAAAATATGATTATACTAATATAAGATTATTCATAAAAGTACCGAGTTGGTTTAAAGATAGAAATATGAATAATTATATTAAAAATTTAACAAAGTCAGAAAATACTTTTGAAGGGGGACACAATTTCGAGACAATAACAGAAAAAATTGAAACTATAATTTTACCATCATTTAAATATTTCCCTATTGACAAAGTAGAATATGTTGAAGATTTTGATTCAGATATAGAATATTATTATGAGGGTGAATTTATTCATCACGCTCAATATTATCAAGAACTTAATAATAATCCTGAATTAAAATATAATATTTCATCCAGTATTAGTAATAAAAAAACAATAGATTCAGTTATTAAAGAATTAAACAAAAAAAATAAGAAAGTTATAACTATAACAATAAGAAATTATTTTGATCAATTATCTAGAAATTCTAATTTAGAAGAATGGAAAAAAACAATTAATAAATTAAAAGATAAATACTTTATTGTTCTAGTTCCAGATACGTTCGAATTCACAGGTCATGATTCCGGAAATAAAAGTTATGAAATGTTATATTATGATTATTTGTTTAATCCCATTTTATCAACTTTTGATTATAGACTTGCTTTATACGAAACATCATACTTAAATTTATTTGTTAATAATGGTCCTTGTGTTGTTTCTAGCTTAAGTGAAAATGTAAATTTTATTATGTTTAAATTCGAAACTAGAGAAGAAAATCCTCACACTGATCCAAAATTTTTGAAAATGTTGGGATATAGTGTTGGCCTAAATCCAAAATATTTAAATGAAAAAAAACAGAAATATATCTGGGATGAAGATAATTCTGATATAGTTATGAGAGAAATAGAAATTTTTAATAAAGATTTTAATTAAATTAAATAATTTTTTTTAAATTTAACTTATTAAAATCAAACTCTTTTAGATTTGAATTTTTAATAGATTCATGTCTTTTTTCATCTTTTATCCATAATCCATTGCTATACATAGATTGTTGAGGTATTTTGCCAAAAGTTGATTTTTCATTCTTAGTACATACGCAATAAACTCCATATAACTTATCATCTAAACCTCCAAGTTGTAATCTATGCAATGCACCAGGAAAGTATTCGTAAAGCGTCCAAAAACCATAAAGGTCATCTTTATCATATGAATAAAAATAAAAGTCCTCAATTTTATAATCATTCGCAGAATAATAATCATAAAATAAAGTTGGTGAGAACATATAAAAACCATGATCTACATGATTTGAACTAGGTGCAAAATGAATTATCCTTCCATTTATATTTAGTAGTTCATAAAAATTTTGTAAAACATTTGGCACGTGAAACACATGTTCAATAGTTCCACCATCAATTATTAAATCATACTTATTTTTAAGTTTTTTATCCTGTATAATTTGATTTAGATCATGAATAATATTTGCTCCCTCATAATCTGAGTAGTCCATTACATCTATATGATCAAAACCAAAGTAATTTAAAATACTTTTAAAATCTATAAACTGACCTTCTTGTTGTTTTGGATCTTTATCAACTTTTAAATATTTTTCAGCAATGTCTAAATCATAAGATTTGAGTGCTTCAATTGTTTCCTCTCTATTTAAAAAATAATACTGATTTCCAAGAAGCAAAACATTGCCATTAAAGGGTCTTTTAATATTTTCTTCAACTAATAGTTTAAATGCAGACCGGTTAATACCCATCTTAAAGTACTTAAAATTTAATTTTACTTAAGTCAATATACTTTTTTATATAAATTTATATTATTATCTCTATATATTAATATTATTTATTTTTAAAAAGTTGAAATCTTTTTTCTTTAATCAATTAATTTAGTGCAATAATTTGACAAATAAATGAATGTCGAAAAATTATATTACATAGAAAATTTTTTAATTTTTTTAATTTTGGTTTTTGGAATTTTAAATATTTTTAAATTTAAAAACAATTATCTAATAAGTTATTATTCTAATACTAAATCTTTTTTAATTATATTAGTTTCGTATTATGTAATTTGTAGATTACCAACAATTTTCGGTTATGATTTTTTAATAGGTAATCCAGATGAAACTCACTACATAACAAACGCAAATAAAGTTAAATTTTTTGAATTTAACTTTGATAATATTGATCATGGAACATCTGGAATTATAAACTCTATAATATTAGGATGGCCAATTTTATTTTTTCAAGATGCAACATTATTTACAACAAGATTTACAAATTCAATAATTATTTTTCTTTCTATATTTATCTGTTATAAGATATTCTTAAACCATAATATTAATAAAAAATATTCCTTAATTTTTATTTCACCAATTGTTTTATATTTTACAGGTCGAGATTATCATGTTGGTTACACAGCTGGAATTGTTCCTATTTTTTTTTGTATTTTTGCTTATCTCACATTTACTAAGTTATATTTCAGGAAACATATCTCAACTTTACGTTTATTTTTAACAGGATTTTTTCTAGGCCTAATACCATTTACAAAATTACAAGGTATACCGTTGGGTTTTTTTATCGGTTTTTTTATTTTAATTGAAATCATCAAACAAAAAAAATTAAAAAGTATATTTTTATTTATTTTATCAACCATTATTCCTGGTTTGTTAATATTAATACCTTTAATTTATAAATACAATTTTAATAGTTTTTACATAACTTACATTCTAAATAACTTAGCAAGAGCTGATATTTTTTTTAAACCAACAATAGAAAATATTTTACTTTATTTTCACAGTTCATACTTAAATCAGTTTAGTTTAATAATTTTTATAATTTCGATTTTAGGAATTTTTTTAAATAAAAAAATTCCCCACAAAATAATTATTTACCATACCTTAATGGTCATAACAGCTATTTACACAGTTATTACTCCAAGATACATGCCAGATCATCATATGCATTTTTTTTCCTTTTTTATTTATATCTTTGCAATTGTAATATTTTCTGAAATTTTGAATATAAAAAAGTTAGAAAACTTGTTTAAAATATGTTTTGTTCTTTTGTTACTAACAATGTCCCTCAAAGTAGAGAGATGGTCTAATTATCCACTGATTAAAAATGAGAAAATTTATAATTTTAGATACATTGATATGCTCAAAAATGGAGATCTGTTCGATTTTGACAACTCTCAAAAAAAAGATGATACAATATTTGTTTGGGGCTGGGATAGTATCAACTACTTAAATTCAGGACTAAAGGCAGCAACGAAAAGACCATGGTTTGAGCATGAAATTCTTAATCAATTTTTAAAAATTATTACTTCCGTAAAAGGAAATTATAAGCCAGATAGAACAAATTATTTTGTTAATGATACATTGGAAGACTTGAACAAGCAAAAGCCAAAAATTTTTATTAATGCAAATGTAAAAGGAAGAGTAGGATATGATACACTAGGATTTAAAGAAATATATATTCCTAGAAAAATCCAGTCATTTTTTCAAAATTATAAGTTATTAAATAAAAATGGAATTTGTCCAAAAATATTTATGGAAAAAAAATATTATGAAAAGTTCATAAAAAAATATATTCCACCCACTGCAATAATCGTTTCTTCTTTTGAAAAAAAATATGATTCATCAAAACTTGATGATTTTGAGGTAGACAGACAATGTAATTCTTTTTGGATGGGTTTACATGGACAAGAAAAAACTGCAGAGTTTTATTTTCAGGAAGCTGAGGTTAATAAAATAAATATACTGTCAAATTTTTATGACAAAGGAACTAATAAAAATATAATTATAAAACTTTTTTATAAAAATAATTTAATAGCCACAAAAAAAATAAAATTAGAAAATTATCCTAAGTGGACACCAGTTGATCTAAATGGAATTAAAGTATCAAAGGTAATAATTAGATTACCAAAAAATATAACAGGTTTAGCTGAAGTCAAATTATTAAGATAATTAATTGCAATTAATAATAATAAAACATATAAGATATTGATGAACTTTATTGTAACTACAACGATAAATGCACCGACTGAAGCACTATTAAAATACTCTAGGTTTAAAGAATGGAAATTAATAGTTGTTGGAGATTTAAAAACTCCTGAAAAGAAATATAAAAGATTAAAAAACACTATTTATCTCAATCCAAATGATCAAAATAAAATTTCTGAAAAACTAAGCAAATTAATCGGTTGGAAATGTATTCAGAGAAGAAATATTGGATATATCTATGCACTCAAAAATGGAGCAAAATTCATAGCAACCGTTGATGATGATAACATACCCAAACAAACATGGGGAAAAATTAAAATCAATAAAAAATTAAACTATAAAGAGTATAATACCAATCTTAATTGTTTTGATCCAGTTTCAATTTTTAAGTTTAAAAATAAAATATGGCATAGAGGTTTTCCATTACAACTTGTTAATAAAGATAAAAAATTTTTGATAAAAAATAAAAAAAAACAATTCGATGTTCAGGCAAATCTCTGGGACGTAAATCCAGATATAGATGCGATCAATAGAATTGCTTTATCAGTAGAAGATTATAAATTTAAGAATAATTTTTATTATTCATCAAATAAAATTGCTCCTTTCAACTCTCAGAATACAATTTTATCTAGAAAAGCTATGAAAGAATATTTTTTATTTCCTTTTATAGGGAGAATGGATGATATTTGGGGAGCATATTATTTACAATCAAGAGGTTTTAAAGTCGTATTTGGTCCATCGACAGTATCTCAAAAAAGAAATGTTCATGATTTATATAAAGACTTTAAAGGTGAAATCATAGGCTATAATAACAATTTAAATCTTATTAATAATCTTAAAAAAAACCCTAGAAGCATTAAAAAATTTGTTCCAGAAAGATCTTACCTTGCCTTTAAGGAATATTTAAAAATAACAAAAAAATTGTAGTGTTAGAAATAAAAAAACTTGAAGATCTTTCTGTTATCATAGCATGTTATGATGAGGATGAGGCTGTCAAAAGAGTATCTGAAAAAATAGTAAATTTATATAATTGTGAAGTTATAGTTATGTGTGCAAAAAATAACAATACCTTTAATATTTTAAAAAAAATAAATAATCAAAACATAAAAGTTTTTCTAAATCATGATGATAAAGGTAAGGGTCATGCCTTGTGGCAAGGTATAAAAAAAACAAACAAACCATTGATCTGCAACATTGATGCAGATGAACAATTTAGCGCTGAAGATATAATTAAATTGTATAAAAAAATAAAAGAAAATAGTGATTTAACAGCAGTTCATGCAACTCGATTTGCAAAAGATTCTGACAGATCAAATTACTCAGGTGAAGGAGTAAGGACGATTGGAAATAGTATAATGGCTATAATGGCAAGTACACTCACATTAAGAAAAATTACTGATGCTGTTGCTGGGTTCAAATTATGGAAAAGAGACTTTTTAATAGAAAATGAGCCGTTGGATCAGCATTTATTTTATGAATTTGAACTTATTTTTTCTATGTTTTTTAAAAAACTAAATTTTATTGAGGTTCCAATAACCTATAGCTCCAGAAGCGAGGGTGTAAGTAGACAGGGTGTTGGTAATTTTCAATTATCCTACAGAGGAATTAAATTTATTTTATGGGGATTATACACTTATTTTCTTATGCTTGTAAATATTTACGATAGTAAAAGATTTTCCAAACAAAAAAAAAGATAAGATTATTTTTTTAAAATACTTTCAAAAATTTTCTTTGTATACAAATAAACATGATACTGTTTCAGATGTGAAGAAGGATCATTTTCAATAAAAACTTCGTCTATATTAAATTTATTGTCATTTACTGAGTGGTTAATTAAAAATATATTTTCTTTAAAAATTGATTTTTCTGCTGCAACTTTTGTTAGATCATAAATATTATTTTTATAAATTTCTTTTGCATGATTTTTATGAAAATGAGTGGCAATATAAAGTTTTTCAGTATTTTCATTTTTAAAAACTTCATTAATATAATCATCAATAACTTGTACTAAATAATCTTTATCATTTTTATCAATTTGATTAATTAATGGTTTTACAATATCTTTCCATTTTAATTGACCTTTAAATTTTTTTTTTAAAAAGTAATCCTCAATGTCAAGCAACTTGAATTGTATTAATTTTATAATATTTAAATTTGAGTTATACAGAATATCGATTTTTTTAAACGGTTTAATTAATGAGTATGCCTCAAGATGATTTGTTTCAGGTTTAACAATAAGATTATCTCCATTGATAAATTCTCTTTTAGATCTATATCTGTATAATTCATCCCCCAAATCTGTTTGATCAAAAACAGCAATCACAATTTTAGGATTGATATTAAAATCTTCTTTCATAATATTTATTTGAGCTGTCATTGGACTCGGGCTATATGATGATGTGCCTGCCCCAACTATTTTATAATTATGTTTTTTTGCAACTTTTAACAAATATTCTCTTGCTATAGGCTCAAAAATCATTTGTTGGGCCCAACTATCACCTTGAATTAAAACCTCGGTTTCACCTTTAGATAATGTTGTAAACATAAAATTTTCTGGAGCATAATATTCAAGCATATATTCGTTATATCCACCATCATAACTCAAAAAAAAATCTACCAAATTAAAATCTCTTAAATGATGAAGTTTTTGAGAATATTTTTTATAGAACTTCGTTCTTTCTTTATTGAATTTTAAATCATCGCCATGAAATACAAATTGAATTTCGTTTATTTTTTTTTTACTATAATTTTCAATAAGTAAAAAAGTTATACCAAAAAGAAAAGAATTCAAAATAATTAGAAGAGAATAGAAAAAAAATTTTTTCATATTAATCTTTTTTAAAATTTTTTTTAAAATTTTTAACATTAATATTACTTTGATTTTCTTTTTTTAAAAAATAATTACCAATTACAAGCACATCCATATTTGTAGACATAAAGCAACTAAAAGCGTCTTTAGGAGTATTTACTGGAGGTTCTCCTCTTACATTAAACGAGGTGTTTACTAATAATGGACAATTAGTTTTTTGCTTAAATTTAGTTAATAAATCATAATATTTTTTATTAAATTTACCATTTACTGTTTGCACTCTTGCTGAATAATCAACATGCGTAGTAGCATCTACCAAAGATCTTTTAAATTTAAGCCTTTCAAACCCAAATGGTTCTTTATTTTTAATTTTATTATTAATTATCTTATCTGCTAAAAGTTTTGTGACTATTAACATATATGGACTTTCGATATCCAAATTAAACCAGTTAGATACATCCTCAAATAAAATAGATGGCGCAAAAGGTCTAAAATTTTCTCTAAATTTTATTTTTAAATTAATTTTTTCTTGCATATTTTCAGGTCTAGGGTCAGCTAATATCGATCTATTACCTAAGGCTCTAGGCCCAAATTCCATTCTATCTTGAAACCAACCTATAACTTTTTGTTTTGATAAACTATCTGCAGTTTTACTTATTAAATCATCATAGGGAAAAAATTCAAAATGTGCGTCTAATTTTTCTAATTCTTTTTTTATTTCTATATCAGAATAATATGGGCCAAGAAATGATCCATTCATTGAGTCGTCTTTATCAATAATCCTTGAATTTTTTTCTTGAATATACCAAAAAGCTAAAGCAGCACCAAGAGCCCCTCCAGCATCGCCTGATGCAGGTTGAATCCAAATATTTTCAAAAATTTTATTTTCAAGAATTCTACCGTTTGCCACACAATTCAAAGCAACTCCACCTGCTAAACATAAATTTTTAATTCCATATTCTTTAGATATAGATCTAGAAATTTTTAATATTATTTCCTCTAGAACACTCTGAATTGATGATGCGATATCCATATGGAATTTAGAAATTTCCTCATTTTCATTTCTTGGATTTTGACCAAATAGTTTATTAAATTTTTTATTTGTCATTGTTAATCCAGTTGCATAATTAAAATAACTTTGATCCAACCTAAAACTTCCATCATCTTTCACATCAATCAAATTCATAATTTTTTTCTTAAATATTGGCTCACCATAAGGAGCTAGTCCCATTAACTTATATTCCCCACTGTTAACCTTAAATCCCAAATAGTATGCAAATGCTGAATAAAGCAAACCTAAAGAGTGTGGGAAATGAATTTCTTTTTTAATTTCTATTTTTTCTTTTTTGCCAATTGATACAGTTGTTGTTGCCCATTCACCTACTCCATCAATTGTTAAAATAATAGCTTCTTCAAATGGTGAAGGATAAAAAGCACTTGCAGCATGACTTAGATGATGTTCAGAAAAGTATAATTTTTTCTTGTCTACAAAATTATTATCAATTTCATTTAGTTTTTTAAAAAGTAATATTTTTTGATAAAGTTTATCTTTGATCCACAGCGGTATAGCCTTTGTAAACGATAAAAATCCTTTTGGTGCGAATGCCAAATATGTTTCTAACAATCTTTCAAATTTTAAAAAAGGTTTTTCATAAAAAACTACTTTATCCACATTGCTTAAATTTAAACCTAAAAAATCTAATACAAATCTTATCGAATGCTTGGGGAAAGATGAATCATGCTTGATTCTAGTAAATCTTTCCTCTTGTACTGCAGCTACAATTTTTCCATTTTGCAGAATGCATGCAGAACTATCATGATAAAAAGCAGAGATACCTAAAATAATCATTTTAAAATATTGTATAAATAAAGGGTGCAATAACAGTTCCTTGTGTCAAAACTAAAAATCCACCTAATAAAGCAAGAATAATAATTATTGGATAAAGCCAAAATTTTTTTCTGACTTTTAAAAACTCTAAAAACTCTAAAATAAATTCCATTTAAAATTGCTTTTCCATATTTACTGTATAATTTTTTCTTTCTCTCCAATAAGTATTATCTCCATTAAATCTTAAGTTTAAAATATCTTTATTTAACAATTTTAATAATAAAGAAATTGGAGTAACAACTAAAAAAAAAATAACAGCAATTATAAGTGGAGAAATAAACAAACCTATAAATGTTCCAATCTTAATCCATATTATTTTTAATGATGTTAAATAGACTGAAAAAAAAGATGATAAAACAAAAAATATAAGAGAGATTATTAATGCCCAAACTCTTATATTGCCACCGTTTATAATTGGATAAAATGATATCAACAAAAAAATAAAACAAAAAATCAAACCAAAAAATTTATTTGAACGCATGTTATTATTATTTATAACACCTTGCAAAATACGAAAGGTGAAATATCTTGTTATCTAAAAAATATTTTCTACTTGTGGTATCAATAAGTTTACAATTATCGGGCACTTTTCTTCCATTACCCACTCCATAGATAGGTGAAATGTAATAATATATTTCTGTTTTTTCATTTTTTTTAGTTAATTTATTGCTTAATGGTAAAATGACAGGATCCCAAAATTCTGGAAAATCAATAAAAATTTCTTCAGAATTTGAATATTTTTCTAGTTTCTTTATGCTCTCTTTCAAAGAATACCCCCAATAATCAAGCTCATAACTTAAAGCGAAAAGTTTATTATTAAATTTAATTTCAGAAATAGCATTATATCTGTTGTGGTAATTTAAGTATGTATAATTATAAGGATATAGACTTAGATTATCGAAAAATAAAAAAGTAAATAATAATAAAAAAGTAATGAGTTTAATTTTTTTATTTTTTACATATAAAAGAAAATTTCTAAAAGAAATTAAATATATTATTGGTACTAAAAAAAGAAATTGTCTAATGCCATTATATATATTTAAATTTTTAAAAATAATTATTAAAATGGGAAGCAAAAAAATAGAAAAAATAAAAAACTGTTTTTTATCTCTTTTTAAAAACAAAAAAAAGAAAGATATGAATATTAAAAGTGGTATTTTGGCTGATAACCATAGATATAAATATTTTAGTGCACTCCAATTTTCTGAATAAGTTTTACCTATACATTCATTGTTAGTTTGAGAACATCCAACCCATTGACCAGCCAAGTTGTCAATATAAACATTGTTAATCCATAAAATAGGATTAGGCCATGATTGTGGTGTAACTACATAAAGTAATAATAATGTGATGAATCCATATTTTATAAAATCAAGAAATTTTATTTTTTTAAAAATTAAAACAGAAATGCTCAAAAGAAAAAAAATAGGTAGAAGTTGAGGCCTTGTTACTCCAATACCTAATAAAGATAGTAAATATAAATAAATATATTTATTTTTAAGTTTTTTTTCAAAATTTATCTTAAATAAAAAATATGAACTAGAAAGAAAAAAAAAAGCTAAATTAATATCCATATAATTAAAAAAACTATGTCCAAGCCAAATTGGTGTAAAACCAAAAATAATCGATGCATAGTAAGCTTCTTCTTTTTTAATTTCTAAAGATTTTAAAAAATTAAAAAAAATTATAATAGATAAAAATCCAAAGAATAAAGATGTAAAATGTAAAAAATAATGAAAGATATACTTTGTTTCAAAAAAGATCCCAAAAACATTTGCAATTGTTTTAAATATAAAACTTAAAGCTAGTGAAAATACCTGGGTAAATAATCCATATGTATCAGTATGTTCTAAATAATGCTTGGGTAATCCGCTATAACTATAAACAGAGCTTTTTATAAAAAAATTTTCTATCCAAATTTTAGCGCGGAGATATTGGGCTGGCTCGTCTACAGTAAAACCTCCGTAAAATTGAGCTAAAATGGAAATGACCAAAAAAAGTAATAAAAAAATTGAAAAAAAAATTTTTTCAAATTCAATCGAAGTTAATTTTTTCATCAATTATATATTTTGGTCTATCTTTGGTTTCGTCATAAATTCTTGAAATAAATTGTGATAAAATTCCTATAAATATAAAGAGAATATTTAATAATAGTATAATAAACAAATTAAAGAAATTTTTATATAAGTAGCTAAAATCAAAAATTGCAAAATATGAAAGTAAAATAATATTAAAAAGAGTAAAAAAAATTGAAAAAGTTAAAATTAAATTTGGAAAAAAATTAGAGAAACATATTATACCATGAATGCCGATATGTAATGCTCCGAATATAGAGCTATATTTACTTTTTCCTTTTAATCTAATTGGTCTTTCAAATTCAATGAAACCTTGTTTGAAGCCAATAAAAGATACTAAACCTTTTAAGAAGTTATTTTTTTCAGGCATATTCTTTAATGCATTTATTACTCTACGATTAAATATTCTAAAGTCCCCAACATTTTTGGGAATCTTAGTATCTGACAAAAAATTAATTAAATTATAACCAATAAAAGTTAAAAATTTATAGAATAAGTTAATTTCATTTCTGGATTTTCGTTTACAATTGACAACATCCAAGTCTTCCTCTTTTATTTTTTTATATAATTTTGGAATTAGTTCTATTGGATCTTGAAAATCGCAATCCATTACAATGCAATACTCTCCTGAACAATTTTCAATGCCGGCTATTTGACAAGCAGGTTGACCAAATTTTCTACTTGTTTTTAAAATTTTTATTTCTTTAAATTTCTTTGCCATATTTTTTAAAATCAATTCAGAGTTATCTGTTGAAGGATCGAGGCAAAAAATAATTTCATACAACGAATCTTTGTCTTTGAATAATTTATCAAGGCATATTTTTAAATTATTTGTAAAATCTTGAATAACTTCTTCTTCGTTATATATTGGTATTATGATTGATAATTCAGTATTTCTCATATTTTATTTTCTTGT
Source organism: uncultured Pelagibacteraceae bacterium (assembly GCA_902535625.1). GTDB lineage: Bacteria > Pseudomonadota > Alphaproteobacteria > Pelagibacterales > Pelagibacteraceae > Pelagibacter. Next base: position 32,853 of record CACAUA010000003.1, read on the forward strand.
TATTATATGATAATTGGTCATTTTAAAAAAATAGGCTAAATTTCGAACTTTTCAATTAAAAATTCTAAAAAATAATTTAATTAAATTATATATTTGTAGGCGCTATTTTCTAAAAAAATTGAATGATGTGTGATAATTCTTTTATCATATAGAGTTTTTTAATACTTAGAAATGGAAAAAAAAATTTACACTAAACAATTTGAATTTAGCAATGGGCATTGGTGGTTTGATTCAAGAAAAGAAATAATCAAAAAATTTCTGGATAAAAATATTAAAGGTCCGATGAAAATTTTAGACTTTGGGTGTGGTGTAGGAACAAATATTGAAATGCTTCAAAACTTTGGTGATGTTTATGTATTTGATGAAAGTAAAGATGCTAATAAATATATTAGAAAATTAAAAAAAATTGATAACAATAAGATTATCAAAAATATAAAGAATTCAGATATCAAATTTGACCTCATCCTAGCACTTGATGTTTTGGAACATATTGAGGATGATGATGAAGTCATACAAATGTTTAGTAAAAAATTAAACAAAAATGGAAAAATATTAATAACTGTACCTGCGTACCAATTTTTATTTTGTTCTAAAGATGAAATTCTAATGCACAAAAGGAGATACAATTTAAAAGAAATTTCAAAAAAAATTGATAATAACTTTGAGATAAAAAAAAAAACTTACTTTAACTTTTTCTTATCTCCGTTAATTTTTACTGCTGCGATGTATTATAAAATATTTAATATAAGTTATAAAGCAGAATACGAAAAAAAACCTAATAATTTTGTTAATATGATACTTAAAAAAATTTTTTGCATTGAAAAATTTTTAATAAATAAATTTAACTTTCCTTTTGGCGTATCAATATTTATATTTGCAGAAAGGAAATATATAAAAAAAAACAAAATTTAAAGTTAGAATATTTTTATTTAATTTTATTATTTTTTTAAAAGAAGAAAAAATTGATCTGTTAGTTTAAAAAGCTTTAAAAAAATCAAATCAATTGTCCCAAATATTAATGTGATAATAAAAAGCTCTTTTCTTTGATGAATGGGGATATTTTTTTTTATAATTTTTTTTAATTTTAAATTTCCTACAATACTCGCATGCCATTGAGGTACGCCTTGAGTGAAGACCTGATCTATTATTTTAAATTTTCCTAGAATTCTTTTTATATTTTGATAATTAAAAATATTAAAGTGACGTGGCGTGTGATATCCTCCCCAATAAGTGTTGTTAAAAAGTTTGAAATTTAAAGATTTCGTGTTTGGTGTTTTAATTAAACATATGCCACCATCTTCTAAAAGAGAGTACACATTAGACATAACACTTTTTGGATCAATTACGTGCTCAATAATATTCAACATTATTATAAAGTCATATTTTTTTTTAGTTATTTCAATTGTTAGGTCTTCTGCTCTTATTTTAATTAGATTAATCTTCTGATTTTTTTCAATATTATCTCCAAATTCAATGTCAGCTATATCAATACTTTTGATTGATATCGATTTATTAGAAAAAAGTTTTTTTGTGATGGATCCATCACCTCCACCAATATCCAGGATTTTAATATTTTTTTTATTTAGAGTATATTTTAGACATTTGCTAAATATTTTTTTATCAAAATAATTTTTTATATTATAAATTAACTTGTTAATAAATTTATTCTCTTCCTTTTTGTATTCATAAGAAGGATAATATGAAGGATAAATTTGATCTAAATCATTAGAGGGCGGATTTTTTAAAGATATTAAATTACAATCATCACAAATAGTATATTGATATATACTCTTTGAGGTGAAGTACTCATGATCTGTACTCGAGAAAAAAATTCTTTCATTCCCAGAATTGCAAATGTTACAATTCATCTCTTAAAAAATAATTTAAAGAAAATTGCCCCATATGACGATTTAGATTGCTCTAATAATACTTTATATTTTGTACTCTCATTTAATTTTTTCTCCAATTCTTTGAATTTCGTATAAGAAATACCTGGATTTATATGATGCAGTAAGTGTTTATTAAAACCAGCGGATCCAAAAAATCTTGAAAAAAAATTGTTTCTAAATAATCGGTTAAACTCACCATGGTTAACCTCTGCATAGTTTATATTATCATCTGCTTCGGATGATCTATGCTCAAGTGTTTGCCGTATTACAGCAAAAAAGGGATAGATTATGAAAAAAGAAAGAAGATAAATAACCGACCCTACTAGATTAATTGAGAAAAATATTAAAATAATATTTGCACTATGTATAAGTGCAAACAATAAAATAATTAAAATTTTTTTAATGAAATTATTATTAAAAGAAAAATTTGTTTTATTCTTTTTAAAATTTTGGAGGATTTTTTTAAAGATATTTATTAGAGTCAAATAGGAAATAATATTTTTTAAATTTATTGGACTAAAATATGAATTTTCAGTATCGGTTATTTTTCCTAAATTTTTGTGATGCTCCCAATGTTTTTTTCTATAATCTTCAATTAACAATCCCATAAAAAAAATACTTAAAATATTACCAAATAAATCATTTATTTTTTTATTTTTATGTAAGTTAAAGTGTGTTGCCTCATGTACAAATAAATGGAGTGATTGAAACCAGAAACCTAGCCAAATTATTGTTAAAAAAGCTAAAATGGTGTTTGAGGCTAGAATTTCCAAGTTATAAAAACAAAATGAAATACAGAATGTGATAATGGTTAAATCTTTAAATAGAGTTTTATAATCTATATCAATGCTCATTTTGAATAAAATTTCAAAAGATTAAGTTAAATAAATTTAAGCCTTTTTAAAGAAAAATAATATATCGGTTTAAAAAAAGCTTATGTAAAAATCTTTTTCAGTGCATAAATTAAGCCAATTGAGCTATTAGTACTGGTCAGCTACATGCGTTACCGCACTTCCACACCCAGCCTATCAACGTGGTGGTCTACCACGGCTCTATAGGAAGAACTAGTTTTGAGGTGAGTTTCCCGCTTAGATGCTTTCAGCAGTTATCTCTTCCGTACTTAGCTACCCGGCACTGCAGCTGGCGCTACAACCGGTCCACCAGTGGTACGTCCATCCCGGTCCTCTCGTACTAGGGACAGCTCCTCTCAATTCTTCTACACGCATAGCAGATAGGGACCGAACTGTCTCACGACGTTCTGAACCCAGCTCACGTACCACTTTAATTGGCGAACAGCCAAACCCTTGGGACCTGCTCCAGCCCCAGGATGTGATGAGCCGACATCGAGGTGCCAAACACTGCCGTCGATATGAGCTCTTGGGCAGTATCAGCCTGTTATCCCCGGCGTACCTTTTATCCGTTGAGCGATGGCCCTTCCACTCAGAACCACCGGATCACTATGACCGTCTTTCGACTCTGCTCGACTTGTCAGTCTCACAGTCAGGCAAGCTTATGCCATTGCACTCTACGAACGATTTCTGACCGTTCTGAGCTTACCTTCGCACGCCTCCGTTACTATTTGGGAGGCGACCGCCCCAGTCAAACTACCCACCATACAATGTCTTGATGCCGGATAACGGCAATCAGTTAGATGCCAAGAAAAACAAAAGAGGTATTTCACTGGTGACTCCACGATAACTGACGCCATCGCTTCAATGTCTCCCTCCTATGCTAAATATGTTTTTCCTAACACCAATGTAAAGTTGCAGTAAAGGTGCACGGGGTCTTTCCGTCTAACTACGCGAACTCCGCATCTTCACGGAGAATTCAATTTCACTGAGTTGATGTTGGAGACAGCGGAGAAATCGTTACGCCATTCATGCAGGTCGGAACTTACCCGACAAGGAATTTCGCTACCTTAGGACCGTTATAGTTACGGCCGCCGTTTACTGGGGCTTCAGAAATGAGCTTGCACCCATCGCATTAACCTTCCAGCACCGGGCAGGCGTCAGACCCTATACATCCACTTACGTGTTAGCAGAGCCCTGTGTTTTTGATAAACAGTCGCTTCTCCCTGGCTTGTGCCACCTCTTTATGGTTGCCCAAAAAAAGGTCTTCTTTATCCCGAAGTTACAGAAGCATTTTGCCGAGTTCCTTCAACATCATTCTCTCAAGCGCCTAAATATACTCTATTAATCCACCTGTGTCGGTTTAGGGTACGGTCTAATGATGGAGCTATTTCCTGAGACTTTTTCGCGGCAAGTTCAATCCATTAAGAACTTACAACTTACAAAATCTGTCACTACCATCTGGTTAAGGAATATTAACCTTATTTCCATCGACTACGGCTTTCGCCCTCGCCTTAGGGGCCGACTAACTCTGCGCGGATTAACCTTGCGCAGAAACCCTTGGATTTTCGGCGAATAAGTTTTTCACTTATTTTATCGTTACTCATGTCAGCATTCGCACTTCTGATACCTCCAGGATCCCTCACGGGTATCCCTTTACAGGCTTACAGAACGTTCCGCTACCGCTTATAAAGTTCGAAAACTTTATAAACCCACAGATTCGGTATGTGATTTTAGCCCCGTTACATCTTCGGCGCAGAAACTCTATTAGACCGGTGAGCTGTTACGCTATCTTTAAAGGATGGCTGCTTCTAAGCCAACCTCCCGGCTGTTAAGGAATTTCCACATCCTTTCACACTTAATCACAATTTTGGGACCTTATCTGGTGGTCTGGGCTCTTTCCCTCTCGACCATGGACCTTAGCACCCACAGTCTGTCTGTTGAAGAACTACTTCTAGCATTCGGAGTTTTATTAGGTTTGGTAAGAATCTCTTCCCCCTAGCCCATTTAGTGCTCTACCTCTAAAAGCATATTTATTCAACGCACTACCTAAATAGTTTTCGCGGAAAACCAGCTATCTACGAATTTGGTTGGCCTTTCACCCCTTACCACAAGTCATCCAAAGACTTTTCAACGTCAACTGGTTCGGTCCTCCAGCAAGTGTTACCTTGCATTCAACCTGCTCATGGTAAGCTCATTCGTTTTCGGGTCTAATTCATAAAACTAATCGCCCTATTAAGACTTGCTTTCGCTACGCCTACACCTAGATGGCTTAAGCTTGCTTTATAAATTAAGTCACTGACCCATTATACAAAAGGTACGCCGTCACTCTAAAAAGAGCTTCGACTGATTGTAGGCATGCAGTTTCAGGTTCTATTTCACTCCCCTAATAGGGGTTCTTTTCACCTTTCCCTCACGGTACTAGTTCACTATCGGTCACTGAAGAGTATTTAGGCTTAGAGGGTGGTCCCCCTATATTCGAGCAGGATTTCACGTGTCCCGCTTTACTCAAGAAATTTGTTAAACATTACTCATACGGGACTATCACCCTCTATGGTTAGCTTTTCCAAACTATTCAGATTTTTTTAACAAATCTACTGGCCTATTCCGTTTTCGCTCGCCACTACTAACGGAATCTCAATTGATTTCTTTTCCTCCGGTTACTTAGATGTTTCAGTTCTCCGGGTTATCTCTTTAAACCTATGTATTCAGTTTAAAGTAACACATAAAGTGTTGGGTTTCCCCATTCGGAAATTTACGGATCAAAACTTGCATACAGCTCCCCGCAACTTATCGCAGTATACCACGTCCTTCGTCGTCTTTCAGTGCCAAGGCATCCGCCACACGCCCTTAAACGCTTAATTTATGCACAGAAAAAAATTCTGTGTTGAATTAAATTTTTGTTAAATATTCATCATTTCGAATATTTAATGATTGTTCTTAAATCTTAGAACAATCGGATATAGATATTGATAATATAAAAATTTTTTACAAAATATAATAACTGTGTGTTTCTTGGTGGAGGATAGCGGGATCGAACCGCTGACCTCCTGAATGCAAATCAGGCGCTCTCCCAGCTGAGCTAATCCCCCAGTATTTAATGGTGGGCCGAGAAAGACTCGAACTTTCGACCCCACCCTTATCAAGGGTGTGCTCTAACCAACTGAGCTACCGGCCCTTATCGCAGAAGAGTGAAACACAAAATTTCAAGAAGAGAAATGAGGACGGTCAACATTATCCTGTTGTATTTTTTAGATTAAGAAAAAATTCTTAATCATCCTTAGAAAGGAGGTAATCCAGCCGCAGGTTCCCCTACGGCTACCTTGTTACGACTTCACCCCAGTCGCTGACTATACCGTGGTCAAGGGTTTTAAACCTTGCCTTAAGGTAGAACCAACTCCCATGGTGTGACGGGCGGTGTGTACAAGACCCGGGAACGTATTCACCGCGGCGCGCTGATCCGCGATTACTAGTAATTCCAGCTTCATGTACTCGAGTTGCAGAGTACAATCCGAACTGAGGCATCTTTTTAGGATTTGCTTGACGTCGCCATCTTGCTTCCTATTGTAAATGCCATTGTAGCACGTGTGTAGCCCAACACGTAAGGGCCATGAGGACTTGACGTCATCCCCACCTTCCTCCAGCTTATCACTGGCAGTTCTTTCAGAGTGCCCAACTAAATGATGGCAACTAAAAGTGAGGGTTGCGCTCGTTGCGGGACTTAACCCAACATCTCACGACACGAGCTGACGACAGCCATGCAGCACCTGTGTTTCGTCCGGCCGAACCGAAAACTTTAATCTCTTAAAGTCGCGACGAACATGTCAAGTGTTGGTAAGGTTCTGCGCGTATCTTCGAATTAAACCACATGCTCCACTACTTGTGCGGGTCCCCGTCAATTCATTTGAGTTTTAACCTTGCGGTCGTACTCCCCAGGCGGTGTGTTTAATGCTTTCGCTGCGACACTGAAAATAAATTTCCAACGTCTAACACACATCGTTTACGGCATGGACTACGAGGGTATCTAATCCTCTTCGCTACCCATGCTTTCGTTCCTCAGCGTCAGTAATGATCCAGAAAGCTGCCTTCGCAATTGGTATTCTTTCTAATATCTACGAATTTCACCTCTACACTAGAAATTCTGCTTTCCTCTATCATACTCTAGCTAAAAAGTTTTGATGGCAGTTCCAGAGTTAAGCTCTGGGATTTCACCACCAACTTTTTTAACCACCTACGAACTCTTTAAGCCCAGTAATTCCGAACTACGCTAGGTCCCTTCGTATTACCGCGGCTGCTGGCACGAAGTTAGCCGGACCTTCTTATTCGGGTACAGTCATTTTCTTCCCCGACGAAAGAGCTTTACAACCCAAAGGCCTTCTTCACTCACGCGGCATCGCTGCATCAGAGTTTCCTCCATTGTGCAATATTCCCTACTGCTGCCTCCCGTAGGAGTTTGGGCCGTGTCTCAGTCCCAATGTGGCTGATCATCCTCTCAGATCAGCTATTGATCAAAGTCTTGGTAGGCCATTACCCCACCAACAAACTAATCAAGTGCAGGCTCATCCTTTGGCGCATAAAGCTTTCTCCGTAAAGACTTATGAGGTATTAGCGCAAGTTTCCTCGCGTTATTCCTCACCAAAGGGAAGATACCTACATGTTACTCACCCGTCTGCCACTAAGTATTGCTACTTCGTTCGACTTGCATGTATAAGGCGTGCCGCCAGCGTACGTTCTGAGCCATGATCAAACTCTCAAGTTTAAAAACGGCGCACACTAGCTTCACATAAATACTAAGAATAATATTTATGTAATTTTGAAGTGTGTACGACAAATTTTGGTAACCTTAACCGTCCACACTTCTCTTCTTAAAATATAAACAAATTAAATAGCTAATTGAGTTTTAACTCAATAAATAACATTTTTTTAATGTTGAGTGGATCGCTTATAAATAATAATATTAATAATTCAAGAGATTTGATTAATTTGATATGTTAAAAAATGCCTTTAAAATCAACACTTTTTTGAGATTTTAATGAAAAATTTTAAAATACAAGCATTAAAAGAGTATTCTATTTTCTTTTGGCTAGTTTTTATAACATCAATTTTTATATTTATATTTATAATATACTCAAATAATAAATCTCAAAATTCCGATCAACTAAAGTCGAGTTTAAAGAATATTTACTTAAAAAAAACAATTGAGGAAATTACTAATAATTTAGATCCAAGATACACATCAATTAATTATATATCAAAACCAGGAGATACATATCAAGGTATTATAGAAAAGCTTTCAATAGATAAAGCAGAAAAAAAAAATATACTTAATACAATACTAAATGAAAAGTCATTAAAAGTTTTAAGAATTAATCAAAAATTTACTTTTAAATATGACAATTTATCAACAGAAAAAGTCCTTAAATTCAAAATAGAAACTGATAAAAAAAATGAAATTCATTTTAATAAGAATGAAAAAACTAATAAGTTTGAGGCAAAAAAAATTGAAAAAAATTTTCAAAAAAATTTAGTTTATAAAGAAACTATTATTACTAGCAGCTTATATGATAGTGCAATAAATTTAGGTATAAAACCAAATATTATAATTGAGTTTGCAAGACTCTATGGATTTCAAGTAGATTTTCAAAGAGATATTTGGAAAAATGATAGTTTTCAAATTATTTATGAAGAGTTTGTAAATGATAAAAACAAAGTTGTAGACACAGGAGAGATAATATTTGCTAATTTAAATCTTCAAGATGAAGATTTACAACTTTATAAGTATGAATATGAAAAAAATAAAGTTGATTATTTTGATGAAAATGGAAAAAGTATAAGAAAGACACTTATGAAGACTCCAATTAATGGGGCACGTTTGTCATCATCATACGGTAAAAGAAAACATCCTATTTTAGGGTATACTAAAATGCACACTGGTACAGATTTTGCAGCACCAAAGGGCACTCCGATAATGGCATCAGGTGATGGTAAGATATTGAAAGCAGGTTGGTGCGGAGGTGGAGGTAACTGTGTTAAGATAAAACATAATAGCACTTATCAAACTGTTTATGCGCATATGTCAAAATTTGGTAGAGGTATTAAAAAAGGTGTTAGAGTTAAGCAAGGACAAATAATAGGTTATGTAGGTTCAACTGGAATGTCGACTGGACCACATTTGCACTATGAGGTCATTGAAAATGGAAAAAAAATCAACTCCCAAAAATTAAAGTTGCCGTCTGGAAAAATATTAAAAGGAAAAGATAGAAAAGACTTTGAGGTGTCAAAAATTAAAATTGATGTTTTGAAATCAGATCTTGTTTCTAAGTTAAATTAATCAACTTTACTTGTTGAGTTAGCAATATCTTTTTTATTTTCTTCGGAGTTTGATAGTTTAGTATCTTTTTTAAAATTTTGTTCAATGACGTTATTTGATTCAATTTGATTTTTGGTAATTTCTTGTACTTTTAAAACTCGAGAAAAATGATCAGCATGTTGTAGATAGTTTTCAGATAAAATTTTGTCTCCTGATGAAAGTGCTTCCCTTGCTAAGTTGTTGTATTTATCTATTAGCTTAGCAGCATTTTGGTTATTTCTACCAGGATTTCTATGTTTAAATTCTGAATTTGGGTTAAACTCATTATTAGATTTATGTAAATTTACTGATCTTTTTCTAAAACTTCTTTCACCATTAGATTTAAATCTATTTTTTCTATTATTGTTTCGATAATTGTTCATTAGAAAGGCTTTGTAGAAACTATAACTCTGGGATGCGATTGTAAGTCTTTGCATACCTCATTAATATAAAATTTGTTTTTATTTAGTAATTTAATCACATCAATTAATTGATTTTTGCCAATTTCAAATATCAATTTCCCGTTTTTTTTTAATAATGTCCTGCTTTTTTTAATCAATTTTCTTATTACTCTTAGTCCGTCTATACCAGCTTGCAGAGCCACTAAGGGTTCATATAAAATAATATCTTTATCTAATCTTTTAATATCAATACTATTTATGTATGGAGGATTAGATAAGATAAAATCATATTTATTATAATTAAATTTGTCAATATCGTTATTAATGAATCTAATTTTATTTTGTAAGTGATGCATTTTTGCATTAGTTATAGCAACTTTCAGTGCCTTTTTGCTAATATCAATAGCTGTGCCATTACATTTGGGCCTCTCTTTTAATATTGAAAGCATAATACAGCCAGATCCTGTTCCAATATCCAAAATTTTTTTTGAAGCATTTAAACTTATAAGTTTTAGAGTTTTATTTACGATTATTTCAGTTTCAGGCCTTGGGATTAAAACCCCTCTATTCACTTTGAAGTTATACTTCCAAAACTCTTTATTTTTAAAAATATAAGCTATTGGTTCTTTTTTTTTTCTTCTTAAAACTAATTTTTTGAATTTATTAAAGTTTGCAGTTTCTAAATTATTACTTAAGTTTATTAACAATCTTTCTCTTGAGAGATTTAGCGCTTTAGATAGTAATATTTGACTATCCAAATTATAGTTTATTATCTTACGGGATTTTAAAATTTTATTTCCATAATTTAATGCTTCTAAATAATTCATTAATTAATTTTATTTAATTGTTCCTCTTGTGCTTGAAGACTTAAATTTTCTATCATTTCCTCGAAAATTTCACCCTCCATAAATTCTTCTAATTTATGTAAAGTTAAATTAATTCTATGATCTGTTACTCTTCCTTGAGGGAAATTGTATGTTCTAATTCGCTCAGACCGATCTCCTGTTCCTATTTTACTTTTTCTATCTTTCGATCTTTCCTGATCTATTTTTTGTCTTTCAAAATCATAAATCCTTGACCTTAAAATTTTTAATCCTTTTTCTTTATTCCTTATTTGTGATTTTTCATCTTGTTGACTTACAACTATTCCAGTTGGTATATGGGTAATTCTAACAGCAGAGTCAGTGGTATTCACACTTTGACCACCGGGTCCGCTGCTTCTAAAGACATCAATTCTAAGATCTTTTTCATCTAACTTAATATCTAATTCCTCTGCTTCTGGTAATACTGCCACGGTAGCAGCAGAAGTATGAACTCTTCCTTGAGTTTCGGTATCTGGAACTCTTTGTACTCTATGAACTCCACTTTCATACTTTAAAGAAGAATATATATTTTTTCCTCTAATTATAGCGATTACCTCCTTTAGACCACCCGCATCACTTTTTGATATTGAAATAATTTCTATAGTCCAACTTTTTTTTTGGCATACTTTTTCATACATTTTATATAAGTCTGCAGCAAAAAGACTGGCTTCAAGACCACCTGTGCCAGCTCTAATTTCAATAATTGCGTTTTTCTCATCTGCTTGATCCTTAGGAAGCAAAAACAATTTAATTTTTTTTTCATTCAAAATAAAATTGTTTTTTAAATTTTCTAATTCAATATTTGCAAACTCTTTCATTTCGTTATCTGAATTTTTATCATTAATAATATTATTCAAATCTTCTTTCTCTTTAGTAAAATTTAAATATTCTTTTGAAATTTTTATAATTTCATTTAAATCGGAATATTCTTTAGATATCTCTGCAAATTTCCTTTTATCTACCTCGCCTGAAGAAAGTTGTTTCTCTAGTTTAAAATGTCTATCAATTAAGTCGCGAACTTTTTTTTCTGGGAGCATATATTAATTTTATAATTTAGAGACTTTTTCCTCTACCAAAGTTACAATTCTATTAATCATATCTTTTGTAACTACTTTTTCTGTTTCTAAACCATTTAAATACAACATATGGTTATTTTTTCCACCACCTGTAATACCAATTTCTGTTTGTTTCGCTTCTCCAGGTCCATTAACAACACAACCAATAATCGATAAAGTTATTGGTTTTTTAATATGTGATAATTTTTTTTCTAATTCTTTCACTGTTTCTATAACTTGAAACGCTTGTCTAGCACAAGATGGGCATGATATTATCTTAACTCCCCTATTTCTTAAATTTAGAGATTTTAAGATTTCATTTCCAACTTTAATTTCTTCCACAGGGTCATCTGAGAGTGAGACTCTTACAGTATCCCCTATGCCGTCTAATAGTAAATTACCAAATCCAATTGAAGTTTTAATACTTCCAGGTAAATAGCTTCCTGCCTCAGTAATCCCAAGATGAAGTGGATAATCTGTTTTATCTGACAATAATTTGTATGCTGCTATTGACAAAAAAACATCTGAAGATTTTACGCTAACTTTAAAATTATAAAAATCCATATCTTCAATTATTTTTATATTTCTCAAAGCGCTATCTACTAAAGCTTCTGGGCAAGGCTCTCTATATTTTTCAAGAATATCTTTTTCAAGTGATCCTGCGTTAACTCCAATTCTAATTGAACAATTATTATTTTTTGCTGCAGAAATTATTTCTGTAATTCTTTTAGTATCTCCAATATTTCCTGGATTTATTCGAAGACAATCTGCACCATTCTCTGCGGCCTCAATTGCTCTTTTATAGTGAAAATGAATATCAGCTACTATTGGTACGTCAACATTTCTAATTATAGTTTTTAATGACTCAGTTGACTCGCTATCTGGACAAGAAACTCTTACTATATCTGCACCTGCCTCAGTAACTTTATTTATTTGTTCAATAGTAGATTTATGATCAGTAGTTAATGTATTTGTCATCGTCTGAACTGTTATTGGATTATTGCCACCAACTTTTATTTTCCCAACACTTATTTCCTTTGTCTTTTTTCTATTAATTTTTCTAAAGGGTCTAATTTCTGATGTCATTTTTCTAAGTTAAATTCTTTATGTAAGGCTTTGATCGCTTTTGTAACTTTTGTTCTTTTTATTAAAACTGATATTTTTATTTCTGAAGTTGAGATTACTTGTATATTAATTTCTTTCTTAGCAAGCGCTTGGAACATTCTAAACGTTACGCCTGGAGTGGTTACCATGCCGACACCTATAATTGAGACTTTAGACACATTTTTGTCAAAAGTCATTCTTTTAAAGATTATATTTTTATTTTTATTTATAATTTTTTTAGTTTTGGTTAAATCAAATGATTTTATAGTAAAAGTAAGATCAGTTTCTTTGCCATCTGAAGATATATTTTGAACAACCATATCTACATTAATTGAATTTTCTGACAGTGGTTTAAATATTGAGGCAGCTATACCTGGTCTATCTTTCACACCTAATAATGTGACTTTTGCATCATTATCTGTTGAAGAAATACCTGTAATAATTTTATTGTTAATAATATTTCTTCTCTTCGTTATTAATGTTCCACCTTTATCAACAAATGATGATTTTACTTCCACATTAATTCTGTTAAGCCTTGCATCTTGTATTGAATGTGGCTGCATTACTTTTGACCCTAAAGAAGCCATTTCTAGCATTTCCTCATAAGAGATATCTTTTATTTTTTTTGCAGAATTTAATTTATTTGGATCTGTTGTGTAAACTCCTTCAACATCAGTATATATTACACATCGTTCAGCTTTGAAAAACTTTGCCACCATAATTGCGCTAGAATCTGAGCCACCTCTACCAATAGTTGTAATATTAAGATTTTTATCAACACCTTGAAAGCCTGCTATAATTGGAACTCCTCCAGATCTCAAAAATTTTAAAACTTTAGTTTTATTGATGTACTTTATTCTAGAATATTTATGTTTTCCCTCAGTTAAAATTGGTATTTGCCAAGCCATCCAAGATCTTGCTTTTGTACCAGTTGTTAATAATTGACCAGACAATAATGAACACGAAATCTGTTCACCAGCAGAAACCAATGTATCGTATTCATTGTCTGGGAAATTTTTACTGATTTTTTGGGACATATTTATCAAATTGTTAGTAGTGCCGCTCATTGCAGATGATAAAACTATAACCTTGTACTTTTTTAAATAAGATTTAATTATCCTAGCAACTTTTTTTATTCTATTTATTGATCCAACTGAGGTGCCGCCAAATTTTAATACTATTATTTTCATTGGTAGTTTTATTTACAAGTTTTTATATATTGATAAAATACATCTAGTTAATAAAGTCAATAAAGAATGAATAATAATACAATAAACCAAGAAGAAGTTGAAAAATTTAATAAAATTGCGGAAGAATGGTGGGATCCTAAAGGTAAATTCAAACCTCTTCATAAATTTAACCCGATAAGGATAGAATACATAAAAAATAATATTATCAAAGATTTTAATATTTCATCAAATCATAAACCATTAAATGGAATTAGTATTCTTGATATTGGATGTGGAGGAGGTTTGTTATCTGAACCTCTGGCAAGGCTTGGTGCAAGTGTTGTGGGCATTGATGCTTCGAAAAAAAACATTGATATTGCAAAACATCATTTAAAGAAAAGTAATTTAAAAATAGAATATTATCATAATTCTCCAGAAAATTTCTCTTATAAAAGTAAATTTGACGTAATTCTCAATATGGAAATAATTGAACACGTTGAAAGTATTCCTAAGTTTATAAATGAAAGTTCAAAATTTTTAAATAATAATGGGATAATGTTTATTGCAACATTAAATCAAACATTAAAATCTTATGTATTTGCCATATTAGGTGCGGAATATATTTTAAGATGGCTACCAATTGGAACACATGATTGGAATAAATTTGTTAAACCAGAAGAACTAGAAAAAATTTGTAATAAAAATTCACTTATACTAAAAAAAATTGATGGAGTAATATTTAACCCATTCGTAAATAAATGGAAACTTTCTGATGATAAATCAGTAAATTATATTACTAAGTATAAAAAAGATTAATTTTCTTTATATTCTATCCATGGAATAGTAGATGTCTCTATTCCCTCTTCTTTTAATTCTTTAACGTCTTTTGTTGATGCTTTTCCATATATATTTTTTTTATTCTTATTTTTATTATAATGGATTGATCTTGCTTCATATGCAAAATTTTCACCGACGTATTCAAAGTTTTTTTTAATGAATTTCTGATATTCCCTTAGTTTTTTCTTTATATTATTTTTATGTTTTGAGGCTTTATCTTTTTTAAAATTGGAGCTTGCCAAATTAGGTTTCATTAAGGATTTTTCAATTTTTTGCGAATTGCAATTTTGACAATTTAAAAGTTTTAATTTTTTTAGTTTGTCAAACTCTTTTGAACTAGCAAACCAACTTTCAAACTCATTTTCACAACTTTTACAATTTAAAAGGTATTTAATCATGAAATTTATTTAATAATCTTTCTAAAGATTTCAATACTTAAGATCTATAATCAGAGTTAATCTCTATGTATTCTTTGGATAAATCCATAGTATATGCTGTAAAATTTTTGCTTCCAATTGAAAGATCAACTTTAATATCTATGTTTTCATTCTTCATGTATTCAGCGCAAATATTTTCATCATATTTTTTATCTACTTTGCCTTTATTTAGAATTATATTTGGACCCATATATATAGACAACTTTTCCATTTTTACAGAAGCCCCACTTTTACCGATTGCCATGGCTATTCTTCCCCAATTAGGATCTTCTCCAAAAATTGCAGTTTTAACCAATGGTGAATTAGCTATTGAAAAACAGATATTCTTTGCATCTGATTCTGTTTTGCAATTTATGGATTTAATAGTGACAAATTTTGTAGCTCCTTCACCATCAAACGCAACTCTTTTTGCTAGATTAAGCATTACTTGATGAACACCACTAATAAATTCTTTTAATTTAGGATCCTTAAAACTTTTAATCTCTTTATTTCCAGCTTTACCTGTTGAAAAAATTGATACCATGTCATTTGTACTTGTATCCCCATCACATGTAATAGCATTAAATGTGGTCTTGATATTTAAATTAAGTACTTGTTTTAAAATTTGAGATGAAACATTTGCATCTGTAAATATAAATCCTAAAGTTGTTGCCATGTTTGGAAATATCATACCAGACCCTTTGGCAACTCCATAAATTTTCACATTCGATCCAGCGATTTTACAATCAGCCATAGACAATTTTGGTTTAGTATCTGTTGTCATCATGCCTAATGCAGCTTTAATCCAAATTATTTTATTTTGATTGTATTTTATTTTTTCAACCAAATTTTGAATATTATCTAAAATTTTGTTTTCGGGAAACTTTTCGCCAATTGTACCTGTAGAAGCAAATAATATTTGGTCAGGTTTAATTTCTTTTGGTTTGTCCTCATCTGAAATTTGTTTTGTTGTTAACAATTTTGATAGATTTAATGAAATCTTTTTAAGAGAATTATAACCTTCCTTGCCGGTTAATGCATTTGCATTTCTTGCATTAATTAAAATTCCAAATACTTTTTTATCTTTTATTTTTTTATTCCATTTAATGTTTTCAGAGACCAATTTGGATTGAGTATATACATTAGCATAGTGCGCACCATCTCTAAAATAGAACAAAACCAAATCATCTCTTTTTTTGTCATATAATCCACAGCTAACAGTTGATACAGATAAACCATCGAGATGATCTAGATCTTGAAAATGACCTACTTTAGAGTCTCTATTTTTCTTATCAAAAAAGTTGTTTATACCAAAATCCATGCTATTTAATTTTTTAAATAAATAACTATATATTTTATAATTATTAATACACCAAAAATATGCTTAATCCCTTAAACATTATAAGCAAGTTTATAAAAAGTGGTAATCAAAAAGAGTTAGATAGAATTCAAAAAATTGTAAAAAGAATTAATCAGTTAGAAGATAATATTATCAAATTAAAAGATAAAGAATTTCCTATAAAAACAAATCAATTTATTTCAACTTTGAAGGAAGGGAAAAAATTAGATGATATATTACCTGAAGCATTTGGATTAGTAAGAGAGGCATCTAGAAGAATAAATAATGAGAGACATTTCGATGTTCAGTTGATTGGCGGAATTGCCTTACACGAAAATAAAATAGCAGAAATGAAAACTGGTGAAGGCAAAACTTTAACTATAGTTCTTGCTGCATATTTGAATGCATTAGAAAAAAAAGGAGTGCATATAGTTACTGTGAATGACTATTTGGCAAAAAGGGACAGTATAAACATGGGAAAAATTTATGAGTTTTTAGGTTTATCTTGTGGGTTCATAAATTCCAATCAATCAGACGAAGAGAGAAAAGAAAATTATAATAAAGATATAACTTACGCTACTAATAGTGAATTAGGATTTGATTATTTGAGAGACAATATGAAATATTCAAAAGACGAATTGGTATTGAGAGAACATAATTTTGCAATAGTTGATGAAATTGACTCATGTTTAATTGACGAAGCGAGAACTCCCTTGGTAATTTCTGGAGCAGCTGAAGATAAAACTATGCAATATATTGCAGTAGATAAATTAATAAAAAATCTAAAAAATACTGATTTTGATTTAGACGAAAAAGAAAAAAATATACTGCTTACAAATGAAGGAATAGATAACGTAGAAAAAATTTTTTCTAATGCTGGAATATTAAAAAATAACAATTTTTATGATCCAGAAAATTTGCATTTAGTCCACCATGTGAATCAAGCTTTAAGGGCGAATTACTTATTTGAAAATGGGAGAGATTACATAGTTAAAGATAACGAAATAATTATAATTGATGAACAAACAGGAAGGCAATTACCAGGTAGAAGATTTGGTGACGGTCTTCATCAAAGTTTAGAAGCTAAAGAAAAAATTGACGTAAAAGCAGAAAATCAAACACTGGCATCGATAACTTATCAAAACTTTTTTAAGTTATATAAAAAATTAGCTGGTTGCACTGGAACAGCACAAACAGAATCTGCAGAATTTTTTGAAATTTACGATTTGCAAGTTTTACAAATACCAACTAATAAAAATATGATAAGAAATGATTTTAATGATCAAATCTTTAGAACAACTTTAGAAAAAGATACAGCAATAATACAAAAGATTAAGGAATGTAATTTAATTGGTCAACCACTTTTAATTTTTACATCTAGTATAAACAAGTCGGAACACTACTCTAATTTGTTAAAAAAAGAAAATATAGATCATATTGTTTTAAACGCTAAAAATCATGAGAAAGAAGCAGAAATAATTGCTAACGCTGGAAAAAAAAAATCAATAATAATTACAACAAGTATTTCAGGAAGGGGTGTCGATATTAAATTGGGGGGGCATGACCAATCTGAAAAAGAGGATGTTAAAAAAATTGGTGGTTTATTTGTCTTAGGAACTGAGAGAATGGAAAGTAGAAGAGTTGATAATCAGGCAAGAGGTAGATCTGGAAGACAAGGAGATGAAGGAAGTTCAATTTTCTTTGTAAGTTTAGAAGATGATTTAATGAGGTTGTTTGGATCAGATACAATGAATTCTATGCTTGAAAAACTAGGATTAAAAAATGGCGAGAGTATTGACCATCCCTGGATAAACAAAGCTATCGAGAGAGCACAACAAAAAGTAGAAGCAAGAAACTTTGATATCAGGAAAACTCTTATTAAATTTGATAATGTTCTTAATGACCAAAGACATGTAATTTTTGAACAACGAAAAAATGTGATAGAGGGACTAGAGAAAGAAAGTTATTCAGATATTTTTTTTGAAGAAGTTTTAGAAAATTTGAAAAGGAAAAAAATATTACATGAAAAATCACCGAACTCTAAAGAGTTTCCAAATGCTTTGAAGCAAACTTTAGGAAAATCAATTGAAAATAATGAATTTGATAAAATTTTAAATTCAGATCTAAAAGTAATGGAAAAAACAATAAAAGATAAGTTCAAAAATAATAGGGAAGAAAGAAACAATTTATTAGGTATCGAGCAGGGAAAAGAAATTGAAAAAAGAATATTGGTGCAAATTATAGATCAGAATTGGAAATCCCATATTCAATACCTAGAACAATTAAGACAAGTAATTGGTTTAAGATCTTATGGACAAAGGGATCCTTTAGTAGAGTACAAAAAAGAAGCTTTTCTATTATTTGAAAATTTACTGGGAAAATTAAAAACTGATCTTGTAACAATGCTTTTAAATTTAAAAATAATACAAAAAGAAGAGGAAGATAATTCTCAAAACAAAGTGAGAGAAAGCTTAAAATCTATTGCAAAAAGTAAAATTGGAAGAAATGAACCTTGCCCATGTGGATCTGGAAAAAAATATAAACACTGTTGTGGTGCGCTATAAATTAAAAAATACAATTAATAAAATTGATAATAAAAAAATTGATATAATTGAAATAAATAATTTTTTATTCAACTTAATATATGAAATAAAGTTTTGAAATAAGTTATATTTAATAGTAAGTTTATCTAGATCTACATTTTTAGCACTGAAACCTTTATTCCTTCCAATATCTAAAAACTTATTCTTTCTTTGATTTAATATTTCTTCCTCATTTAATGTAAGAAATTTACTTAAGTTTCTATCAATAGCATTACGGACGTTGTCTAAAATAAGATCTTTATCTCGATGTGCACCCCCTAAAGGTTCAGGTATTATCTCATCAATTATTTCTAGTTTTAAAAGATCTTTCGCTGAAAGCTTCATTGCTTTTGCGGCTTCTAAAGTCTTTGTTGGATCTCGCCAAAGTATAGTTGCGCATCCTTCAGGAGATATTACTGAATATATTGCATTCTCTAGCATCAATACTTTACTTGAGGAAGCTAGTGCAATAGCACCACCGGAACCTCCTTCACCTATAATAATAGATAGAGTAGGTACAGTGAGTTGCATAGAACATTCAATTGACTTTGCGATTGCTTCGGCTTGTCCTCTTTCTTCAGCTCCAACTCCTGGGTAAGCACCCGGGGTATCAACAAAATTAATAATTGGTATTTTAAATTTATTAGCCAGATTCATTAATCTAATTGTTTTCCTATAGCCTTCTGGTCTCATCATCCCAAAATTTCTCTCAATCCTTGAATCTAAATTTTCACCTTTTTCCTGTCCTATTACTAAGACCGACTTAGAATTAAACTTACCAAAACCACATATTACAGATTTATCCTCTCCATAAAATCTATCCCCTGAAAGAGAAATAAATTCATCAAATAAATTATCTATAAAAAATTTCGATTTAGGTCTGTCCTCATGTCTTGCAACCAATGTAGTTTGCCATGCATCAAGGTTTGAATATACATCTTTGAGTTTTTTGTCTATCTCATTTTGTAAATCCGTTATTTTACTAGTATCTACCTCTGAGAGACCATCTTGATTGTATGGATCTTTTAATTTATCTAATTCTATTTCTAAATTTTTTATATCAGTCTCAAAATTTAAATAATTTTTCATTAGATTATTATATATTATTTTTAGGCGATAAAATGATCAAATTATAACAATTATATTTTTTCTAAGATAAAAAATAACATTTTTTAAAATAAACTAATGACATAATTTACCGATTGTCATATACAACGGTCTCTAAATTTATAAAAAATTATGAGTGATTCATTTGTTAAAATTAATACTTTATCTGTTACTAAGAATTTAGCTGATTTTGTAAAAAATGAACTCCTCACAGGATTAGATGTTAAAGAAAAGGATTTCTGGGATGGGTTTGATAAAAGTATTAATGAACTTGCGCCAATCAATAGAAAATTATTAGAAGCCCGTGAAACTCTTCAATCTGAAATTGATTTATGGTTAAAAAAAAATAGAAATGGAGAATTTAATCATCAAGAGTATAAGAATTTTTTGAAAGAAATTGGATATTTAATAGATGAGGGAGATGATTTTAAAATAGATACAAAAAATCTCGATAGTGAAATTTCTAGTATTGCAGGACCTCAGCTTGTGGTTCCTATAATGAATTCTAGATACACATTAAATGCTGCTAATGCAAGATGGGTAAGTCTTTATGATAGTTTATATGGAACAGATTTAATAGAGTCAGAAGAGACAGGTAGTCAAAAATATGACCCTCTTAGAGGACAAGAGGTAATTAAATACGCTCGTAATTTTCTAAATGATCACTTCTCTATAAATGAAATTCATTGGAAAGATATAAGTGGATTTAAAATAGTGGGCAGTAACTTAAAAATATTAAAAGAAAATAGAGAGTTTGAGCTAACAGATAAAAATAAATTTATCGGATATAGAGGAGAACCTGATAATCCAACAACCATAGTTTTAGAAAACAATAATTTAAAAATTGAGATAATAATTAACCCTAAAGCTTTTAGCGCTGTTCAAGATGCTGCTGGAATAAGTGACATAATTATGGAATCTGCGATATCAACAATATGTGATAACGAAGATAGTGTTGCAGCAGTAGACTCAGAAGATAAAATTTTATGTTACAGAAATTGGCTAGGTTTGATGAAAGGAACTCTAAAATCTGTCTTTGAAAAAGATGGGAAAACTTTTGAAAGAAAACTCAATCCAGATAGAAGTTATATTTCAAAAGATAATAAAAAAGAAAAGTTGCATGGTAGAAGTTTGCTATTAATTAGAAATGTTGGTCATCTCATGACCAATTCAGCAATTATTCTAGAAGACGGTTCTGAAATCCCAGAGGGTATTATGGATGCATTTATTACAACAGCTGCAGCAATTCATGATTTAAAAAGAAAAGGTAATTCAAGAACAGGTTCCATATATATTGTAAAACCAAAAATGCATGGCCCAGAGGAGACTGCTTTTACAGATAAAATATTTACTAGAGTTGAAGAAGTTTTAAAACTTGAAAAAAATACAATTAAATGCGGTATTATGGATGAAGAAAGAAGGACATCTGTAAATTTAAAAGAATGTATTAGAACATTAAAAAGCAGAGTTTTTTTCATTAATACAGGTTTTTTAGACAGAACTGGAGATGAAATGCATACATCAATGGAAGCAGGTCCAATGATTAAAAAAGGTGACATGAAAAAATCAAAATGGATAGCTGCTTATGAAGATAACAATGTTGATGTTGGTTTAAAATGTGGATTTTCGGGTGTTGCACAAATAGGTAAAGGTATGTGGGCTATGCCAGATAAAATGAAAGACATGATAGATCAAAAAATATCACATCTTGAAGCTGGTGCTAATTGCGCTTGGGTACCATCTCCTACAGCAGCCTCTTTGCACGCAATGCATTATCATAAGTTAAACATTTTTGAAAAGCACAAAAAATTAAATGATAATAATATAAAGTATATTGATAGCTTATTAACAATTCCAATAGCAGACAGACCTAACTGGAGCAAAGAAGAGATAAATAACGAGTTATGTAACTCAGCTCAAACAATATTAGGATATGTTGTTAGATGGGTTGACCAAGGAATAGGATGCTCTAAAGTTCCAGATATAAATAATGTTGGATTAATGGAGGATAGAGCAACACTTAGAATATCTTCACAACATATAGCCAACTGGCTACATCATGGTATTTGCTCAAATAGACAAGTTTTAGAAATTCTTAAGAAAATGGCAAAGATAGTTGATAAACAAAATGAAGGAGATCCAGAATATCAAAACATGTCTCCAAATTACGACAATTCAATCTCTTTTAAAGCAGCATGTGAGTTGATTTTTCATGGTAAGTCACAACCGTCAGGTTATACTGAACCTCTATTACACTTAAATAGATTAATTAAAAAAAGTTAATTATATAAATTTATAAATCTCTTCTATTTTTAAAAGCAGATATAAGCGTTCCATCATCTGATGTTTCAATTTCTCCACCAACTGGCAAGCCTTGGGCTAATTTTGAAATTTTTACATTTGTTTTTTTTAAACTGTCCTGAATATAAAAAGCAGTAGTTTGTCCTTCGACGGTAGCACTAGTTGCTAAAATTACTTCATCAATATTGTCTTTTTTTATTCTTTCTATTAGAGAATTTATAAGCAAATTTTCTCTATTATTTCCATTAGCGCTGTCAGAAATAGTACCTCCTAAAATATGATAATAACCTTGAAAAATAGATGAACTTTCTATTGCCCATTGATCCGAAATATTTTCAACCACACATATTTTGCTAAATTTTTTATGTTTATCTTCGCAATTATTGCAGGGATTATTATTAGATTTTAATGTTCCACAAATTTTACAACGTTCTATATTTTTAAACACATCGCTTAGATTGCTGGCCAAAGGTTTTAATATTTCTTGTCGATTATTAATCATTTTTAAAATTATTCTTTTTGCTGATTTGGGTCCAAGACCTGGAAGTTTAGATATTAGTTTAATTAAATTATCTATTTCAGGAAGATTTTGCATTTTATTAAAGAGGCCATTTAAATCCTGGTACGCCTAATCCACCAGTTGCTTTGGATATCTCTTCTGAGGTTTTTGATTTTAATTTACTCTTGGCATCATTATGTGCGGCTATGATCAAGTCCTGGATTATTCCTTTTTCTTCTTTCAAAACTTTGTCGCTTAATAGAATTTTAGTAATTTCACCATCACCATTCAGCATAATTTTAACAGCATCACCTCCAGATATTCCATTCACCTCAATTTTCTTAAGATTTTCCTGACTTTCTTTCATTTTTTTTTCTATCTCTTTAGCCTTCTCCAGAATTTTATTAAAATCAGTCATCTTTGTTTTCAACATCAATCAATTCTATATCAGGAAATGTTTTTAACAAACTTTTATACCCGCTTGAGCTTTTATACTCCATGATATTTTTTTCTTTTAAAATATTTTTTTTTTCTTTTTCACTCATTGCACCTTTTTCTTTTGAAAAAGAAATAAGCCATCTATTTTTGGTCCAGTCATATAACTTTTCGGATAAATCTTTTACAAAATTTTTATTTAATTTATCATTAAAAGAAATTTCAATGTTCATATCAGAAAAAGAAACTAAGTTTACATTATTCTCTAAGTCGTATTTTAGTTTCATCTCTTTTTTTTCCAAACAAATTTCGATTAAATCATCTAAATTATTAATTTCTATATTATTTTTTTTTTCAATTTTTTCATCTTCTTGTTTAATATTTTTAATCTGGTTAATTGTATCTTGATTTCTAATATTTTTTACATCTACATTTTTTGTTAGTGTATTTTCAAAAATATTTTTCTGGATATTATCTATTGGAATTTTTTTTTTTAAATGAGTTAATTGAATGAGAAACATCTCAACTAATAAATTTGGATTAGCAACTATATTTATTTCTTTTAAAGTTTTTATAGTAAACTCCCAAAATAAGAATATATCGTTTGATTCTAACTTTTTTGATAAAGAGGTTATTTTTTTATAATCAGTATCGTTTAATAAAAAATTATTACCCTCTTTTTCTAAATGTGATATATTCTTTAAATAATATAATATTTCTAAAAAATCATTTAAAAATAGATTTGGTTCAATTCCTGAGTTATACAAATTTCTATAATGGTTTATTATTTTTTTTTCATCACCTGAAAAAATTATTTCTAATAGATCTATATATGAACTTTTACTAACATAACCAAAGATCTTTTGCACATCTTCAAATCTAAGTAAATTTTCTTTGTGAGAAATAGTTGCTCTATCAAGTAAGGATAGCGCATCCCTTACAGATCCCTCTGATATTTTGACAATTAATTTAATTGCATTTTCCTCAACAAACTTTTTCTCTTTTTTTATTATATTGCTTAAATAATTAAATAGTTCTTCTGACTTAATTCTTGATAAATCATACCTTTGACACCTTGAAATCACAGTAATAGGAATTTTTTTTACTTCAGTCGTTGCAAAAATAAATTTCAAATATTTTGGAGGTTCTTCCAATGTTTTAAGTAGTGCATTAAATGCTTGCTTACTTAACATATGAACTTCGTCGATAATAAAAATTTTAAATTTTGCTACTGATGGTGGATATCTAGAAAATTCTATGAGTTCTCTAACATCGTCAACTCCAGTTTTACTTGCAGCATCCATTTCAAGAACATCGATATGATTAGAATTTGTTATAGACTTACAATGATCACATTTATTTTCACACTTGCTCTCAAGTGCATGTTCACAATTCAAAGATTTAGCAACAATTCTTGCAAATGTAGTCTTTCCAATTCCTCTTATACCAGTAAATAGAAAAGCATTGGTTGAAGTTTTATTTTTAATAGAATGATAAATTGTAGTTGCAATTTCTTCGTGTCCAATCAAATCTTTAAATGTTTGAGGTCTGTATTTTAATGCAAGAACTTTTGAACTATTGGTCATATTAGGAGACCAACCAACCTGGAAGAAGCTCATTACCCTTGCTCTTTTTCAAGTCTGGGGGAGTTCATGGCAAATCCACCTGGAAGGCCTCCAAATGTATTATAACAATAATTTTTTCTAATCTACAATAAAGTTAATTATTTTTTTTTTCTAAATTCATGAGCCTTATAAACACCCAATACGTGCATGTCTTCACAATGAAAAGCTAGTTCTTCTAATGAATTCTTAATTTTTATCTCATCTAAATGTCCATCAATATCACATAAAAAAAAGAACGATGAAAACGAATTTTTCTCTGGAAAACTTTGAAGCTTAGTCATATTCACTCCATTAATAGCAAATCCTGATAGTGCTGAATATAAAGCGGCAGGTCTCTCTCTTAATTTAAACAAAAGAGAAGTGATATATTTATTTTTATCAATCTCAGGCTGTACGATATCTTTTCCCATTATTAAGAATCTTGTATAATTTTCATTATCGTCTTGAATATTCTCTTTTAAAATTTCAAGATTATAAATTTCAGCACTTAGTTTTGATGCTATTGCAGCCTTGCTTTTATCTTTTGCCTCTGAAATATATTTAGCAGACCCTGCGGTATCTGCTCTTACGTTACCTGATAAGTTACTTTTTTTTAAAAATTCAGAAGCTTGGCTCAATGCTTGAGCATGTGAGTAAACATCTGTAATATCCTTTAGTTTAGAACCTTTAATGCCTAATAGATTGTGATTAATTGGATAAAAGATTTCTTCATAAATGTTTAATCTGTATTTAAATATTAAATATTCTACACCAATGTTTCCTGTTGTTTTGTTTGATTCAGGTATAATCGCTCTGATATTACTGTTTTTACTTGCCCTCTCAAAACACTCATCAAATGTTTTACAAGGGATAGTCTCTATGGTTGGATACAGATATTTAGCGCAACTTTCACTATAACTTCCTCCAATGCCTTGATAAACTATCTTCATTTTATTATTTTTTAAAAGATTTTATGTAATCTTCTAGATCTTTTTTTGTATCAATACCACTAGAAAAATAGTTTGCCAAGATTACATTGATTTTCATATTATTATCAATAGCTCTAAGCTGCTCCAGTTTTTTTTTATTTTCATTTTCAGTTTTTTCAAAATTTACAAATTTTTTTAAAGCTGAATACTTATATAGATATATTCCAAAATGATGATAAATGTTGCTAGAGCTATTTTCTTTAATTACTCTGTGAAAATTTAAAGCTTCTGTTGCTAAATTGTCAGATATCTTATTTTTTGTAATAACTTTTACAATGTTTTCATTATTATAATCTTCTTTTTTCTCAATGTTGAATGCTAATGTTGAAATATTGAAGTTATTTTCTTTTGATAATTTATTTAAGTTTCTAATATCTAAGGGATTAATCATTGGCTCATCGCCCTGAATATTCATAATAAAATCTATATCTTTTAAATCTAATTTCTGAGAGGCTTCAAATACTCTATCTGTTCCAGTTGTGTGATTTATGTCTGTCATTATAAATTTACCCCCATTTTTTTTTACTTCTGAGGCAATTTCCTCGTCACATGTTGCTACGTAAACTTCTCCAATTTGGCTTTGTATAGCTTTTTCATATACATGCATAATTAGAGTTTTATTGTTAATTTTTATTAATGGCTTTTGAGGGAGTCTAGTTGCTGCTAATCTTGTTGGAATTATTATAATTGAATTACTCATATATTAGTATTTTATGCGTCTTTGAGACGCAAATTTATAAATTAAATTTCTTATAAATTTTGTTTAACATGTTATACGACCATATTAAAAAAAATAATGGATTCATTTGAAATAAATAAAATTATTGCAGCTGTTCTTCTTATAGCATTAATAGTAATTGGCATTGGGAAAATATCAGATATGGCTTTCCATGTAGATAAACCAGATAAATCAGCATACAAAGTAGACATTCAGGAAAGCAGCCAAGTTTCAAGTTCAGTGGAAAAAATTGAGGAAAAAGTAGATATTTCTGCATTGCTTGCATTAGGAGATGTTTCCCATGGAGAGAAAGTTTTCAAAAAATGTTCTGCTTGTCATTTAGTAAATAAAGGTGGAGAGAATAAAATTGGTCCCGCATTGTATGGTGTAATAGGAAGAAAAGTTGCATCAAAACAAGATTATAAATATTCAAAAGCAATGGCAGCATATGATAAAGATTGGACATTTGAAGAGATGAATGGTTACTTAAAAAAACCTCAGAGTTATATCAAGGGAACTAAAATGGCATTTGCTGGATTAAGAAAAGAAAAAGACAGAGCATCAGTTATTTTGTATCTTAACCAAAATTCAGATAATCCAATACCACTACCTTAGTTTTCCAAAACAATACAATAAAATGCTTTTTTGAACATGAACTCTGTTGAATGCCTGTTGCCATACATGAGAATTTTTTCCTAAAAATACGTCCTCCTCAACTTCATCTCCTCTAGGTAAGCAATGCAAAAAAATACAATTTTTTTTTGAGTAATTAAATATCTCTTTTTTAATTTTAAATTTTTGAAACTGTTGTTTTTTTCTTTTTTTGTTCACTTTGTCATTTAGAGATATTACTTTATCAGAAAAAATTACATCAGCATCCAAAGCTGCTTTTTTTGGATCATGATAAACAAAGATTTTTTTTTTATTTTTAGTTACCCAATCTTTAACTTTCTTGCTTGGTGCAAATTTTTTTGGACACCCAATACTTAATCTAAAAGAAAACTTAACGGATGCTGCAATTAAACTATCCAAAACATTATTAGAATCTCCAATCCAACAAATTTTTAATTTTGATATTGGTTTTTTTTTTATCTCTTCAACAGTAAAAATGTCTGATAACACTTGAGTTGGATGAGATGATGGGCTTAAACCATTTATTATAGGGATAGTTAAATGCTTTCGAAAATCTTCAATTTTTTTATCATCATCAGTTCTCAACATGAAGCCATCACCATAAGTAGAAAGAATTTTAGCTGTATCAGCAATCGTCTCTCCACCTTGTCCTAGATGAAGTTCGTTTGATCTAAGTGTCAATGTTCCACCTCCAAGCTGTTTAATGGCTAAATAAAAGCTTATTCTTGTTCTTGAACTTGCTTTTTCAAACATTTGTACTAGCATTTTACCTTTAAGAGGCGATCCTTTGTCTGGTTCCAAAGTATTTAATTTTTTTCGCTGTTTTTTTCTTTTTTTCGCATCAACAATTATTTTTCTAAGATCTTTACTTGGAATATCTTTTAAATTTATAAAGTGTTTCATTTTATTTCATTGCAAACTTTTCTAATAATTTTTAATGCTATATCAATTTCTCTTTTCGTTACATTTAATGGGGGTAAAATTCTTATGACGTTTTCAGCTGCTCTAATAGTTAATAATTTATTTTCCATTAATTTTTTTATAAACTCAGTTTGGTCCTTAAAAAGTTGTAAACCAATTAACAATCCTATTCCTCTAACTTCTTTAATTACTTTAGGATATTTAATTTTCATTTTATTTAGCTCATGAAAAAAATATTTTGACACTTTGTTAACATTCATTAATAAATCCTTATTAATTTGATCTAAAACAGCATTACCTACTGCCATTGCAAGGGGGTTTCCACCAAATGTTGAACCGTGCGTACCTGGTACCATAGCTTTTGCAACTTTCTTAGTCATTAGGACCGCACCAATAGGAAAACCGCCACCAATTCCTTTCGCTATAGGCACTATATCTGGTTTAACTTTTGAGTATTCAAAAGCAAAAAATTTTCCTGATCTTCCAATGCCACACTGAACCTCATCAAGTATTAAAAGTATTCTTTTTTGATTACATATTTTTCTAATTGCTTTTATGCACCAATTTGGAATTACCTTAATACCTCCCTCACCCATGACTGTTTCAATCATAATAGCTGCTGTATTTTTTTTAATCAATTTTTCAAGTTTTTTGTGATCACCGAATTCAAAATGATCAAAGCCTGGAACTTTTGGCCCAAATCCTTCTGTCATTTTTTTTGAACCGCTTGCATGTATTGCTGCAATTGTTCTTCCATGGAATGAATTTTTGATACAAATAATTCTATTTTTATGTTTTTGACCTATTGAGTAAAAATATCTTCTAGCAACTTTAATTGCAGCTTCAGTAGCCTCTGCTCCACTATTTTGAAAAATGACAGAGTCTGCAAAAGTTCTTTTTACTAATCTTTGTGCTAATTTTTCACCTTCGGGTATTTTAAAAGCATTAGAAACATGCCAAAGTTTTTTTGATTGTATATTAATTGCACTTATAAGCTTTTTATTTGCATGCCCTAAAGAATTAACAGCTATTCCTTGAACAAAATCTAAATATTTTTTTCCGTCTGCAGTTATTAGAAAAGTTCCTTTTCCTTTCACAAAAGACAAATTTTTTCTTTTATAATTAGGTGCTAACGCGCTCATATTTACTTATAATTTTTTTTATTTTTTTTGACAGTTTAATTTACAACCCTAAGTTATTTAATTAATTGTTGAAAAATGCTAAAAAAGGCTTGTTTTAATCTTAAATGTGCCACATCATGTTGTTACAAATAAAAATAATACTAAATATAGTAAAAACATGAGTTGGACAGAGGAAAAAGTAGATAAACTTAAAGAGCTTTGGGGCAAAGGGAGTACAGCTAGTCAAATAGCTGAGATCATTGGTGGTGTGTCAAGAAATGCTGTAATTGGCAAAGCTCACAGACTTAACTTGTCTTCAAAAATAAAAACTAGAACTACATTTCAAAATCAAAAATCTTTTGAAAAGAATAATAATAAAGAAATCAAATTCAAAGGGAAAAGAGGCAAATTAAAAACTTTATTATTAGATCAAAATTTTGAGCCTGCTAAAAACCTTAGTTTAGAAGAATTAAATGAAAATACATGCAAATATATGGAAGCTAATCCAGATGAAAAAGATGCAACATTTTGTGGTAGAAAAACAGTAGAAAAGTTCTCTTATTGTCCATTACATTTAATGATTGTGTTTCAACCAAAAGGCAAAAAAGAAGATGTGGTAGATAAAGATGACGAAGTTCCAAAATTTATAGAAAAAAAAATCAAATCAGCTTAACTTAGTATTTTTTCCTTAGCCTTTTTGTATTCCTCTTCGGATAATATGCCTTCATTTTTCAAATCATTTAATTTAGTTATTTCATCAGATATGGAATTCTTATCTATATTTTTATCATAATTCTCAATTAACTCTTCTTTTCCCTCTACATTGGTATCTGATTTATTGTTTATATTACTCCTGGCCTCTATGCCCATACTTATAGGTTTTGCAGATATAAATATTACAACTAATAACAAAAAAATACACAAGCCTATTACAAGATACGTCATCATTTAAATTTATTTTCTGTGATATGATTTGAAAATTGTCCACCTTTTTTCCAATTAAAACTATACTTTTTTACTTCTTCTTCAAATCTTTTCTTAGGTATATAGCCAAAATCAAAATTATTTTTATAATTTTCTGATTTACAATTATCATATCTTAACAACCTTAATTGATCTTCGGTTAATAGTGGATTTGGAAATAATTGAAAAAATTTAGCTGTAAACTTTGCAACTGGTAAAGGTATTGGAAATAGAATTCTTTTCTTATCAATTGATCTAAGTAATATTTGAATAATCTCTTTGAAGGTTATTATCTCAGAACCAATACATTCTAAAACTAAACTTTCTTCTTTACCGCTCATTAAATTGAAAATTATATTTACTAAATCACTTACGTGTATTGGACTAAACTTTGTTTTACCATTATAATAAAGCGGCATTAAAGGCAATATGCTAAGCAAAGACATAAATTTAGTACTAAATTTATCATCTACAGAATAAACTATTGATGGTTTTATAATTATAGAATTTTTAAAATTTTCTTTTATTTTTTTTTCTCCTTCTATTTTGCTTAATGCATATTTGCTATCTGTCGCAGCTTCAATGCCCAATGCAGATAAATGAATAAATTTTTCTAATTTGAATTCTTTAGATTTTATAGATAGCAAATTTGGTAAATCTGTGTGTATTAATTTAAATTCATCTTTTTTTCTTTCATGCAATATTCCTATCAAATTTATACATATTGATGATTTTTTGAATAATTTATCAATTTTGTCTATTTTGAAATTTTTTAATTCTACAAGCTCTAAGTATCCAGGGTTAGCTTGGGTCTTTAAAATATAACCTGCTCTATGAATATTTCTTGTTACTGCAGTAATTTTATAGTTATTTTTTGATAACTTTCTAATAAGATTTCTACCTATTTGACCTGTAGCACCGAAAAGTAGAATTTCTTTATGTTTCATATATATATCTCTTAAATGAAAATAGATATTAAATTACACAAGGATGATTTGCCAGATCAATTAGTACTTAGTGACAATATTGCAGTAGATTGCGAATTTATGGGCTTAAATGTTGAAAGAGATAAGCTGTGCTTAGTTCAAATTTCTACAGGAAATAAAGATGCACATATAGTCAAACTAAATAGAGACACATATAATGCTCCAAATTTAAAAAAAATTTTAGAAGATAAGAAAATTAATAAAATTTTTCATTATGCTAGAGCTGATCTTTTATTTATAAAAAAATATCTTAAAGTAAATGTTCAAAATATAAATTGCACAAAACTAATGAGTAAACTTGCAAGAAGCTATAGTGATAAGCATGGGCTTAAGGACTTAATTAAAGAATTTACTGGAGAAGATATTAGTAAAAATCTTCAATCGTCAGACTTTGGTGGTGAGTTATCTGAAAAACAATTACAGTATTGTGCGAAGGATGTAATATATCTCCATAAAATATATAAAAGTCTTAAAGATATTTTGGTCAGAGAAAAAAGGGATATATTATATGATGAAGCAATTAATTTTATTCACAGCAGAGTAAATTTAGATCTAGCATCATTCACTTCTGATATTTGGTCACATTAAAATGAAAAATAACAAAATCCAAATAATTGCAAAAGAAGTTATTAATTCTGAAATTAAAGCATTAAAAAATTTAAAAAAATTTATTAATAAATCTTTTTTAAAAATTCTAAAAATAATTATTAATTGCAAAAACGGCAAGATCATAATTTCAGGTGTGGGGAAAAGTGGAATAATAGCCAGAAAATGGGCTGCAACTTTTTCTTCTACGGGAACACCCTCTTTTTTTTTAGATGCTTCTAGCGCAAGTCACGGAGACATGGGTCAGATTACATCAAATGATGTGGTCATATTGATAAGTAACAGTGGAGAAAGTGATGAATTAAAAAATATTATCCAATATACCTCTAGAAATAAAAACATTAAACTAATTGGTATTACTTCTAAAAAGGATTCAATTTTATTTAAAAATTCTGATCATGGTTTTCTTTTGCCTACAATTAAAGAAGCGGGACCAGAGAATATCGTGCCAACGTCTTCAACTACATCACAGTTAGCATTAGGTGATGCAATTGCAATTTCTTGTATGAGATTTAAAAATTTCAATAAACTCGATTTTAAAAAATTTCATCCGAGTGGAACATTATCTATAAAACTAAAAACAGCTGGAGACATTATGTTAACAGGGAAGAAAATGCCATTAATTCAAGAAAATTCAAAAATGAAACAAGCTTTAAAAATTATAAATAAAAAAAAACTAGGTGTTTTAATAGTTACAAAAAAAAATGGTCAAACAAGTGGGATCATCACTGATGGAGATATAAAACGAATAGCTCAGAAATATGAAAATTTTGAAGATTTAGATTTAAGAAAAGTAATGAAAAAAAATCCAATTAGTATTGAAGAAAATACTTTGGCTGCTACAGCATTATCTATTATGAATTCAAAGAAAATAACATCTTTATATGTTCATAAAAAAAAAAATATAAAAAAGACAATTGGAATTTTACATATGCATGATATTTTGAGATCAAATATTAATTAATGTCCATTAAGTCCTTACTTCAAATAATATTATTTCTGTTAATAATTTTAATTATTGGTGGAATTTACTTTGTTTATTTTTATTCAAAACCATTAAAAAATGAATTAACGATGAGTAAAAATTTAAATGAAATTGGCGTAAAAACAATAGATAAAAATACTTCTTTAGATCAGGAATTGCTAGAAAACACAAAGGGATTAGAAAATAAAGTTTTAAAAACAGATGCTAAGTTAAAAGAAAAAAATTTTAATCAAACTGATAATTCTGTCCAAACTAAATTAAGTGAAGAAAATAAACTTGAAATTAAAAATGTAGAAAATCAAAAATTGCAAAAAAAAAATATCTCAAAAAATATTGAATATATTACAACAAATAAAGATGGAGAGATTTTTAAAATTTTAGCTGCTTATGGAAAAACAAATTTAAAAAATAGTAATATTTTAGACCTAGAAATTGTAAATGGTGAAATAATCACTACTGAAGAATTAAAAATATTTATAAAATCAGATTATGCAAAATACGACTATAATGATCAAAACTCTAAGTTCTATGGAAATGTTAAAATTAATTATGACAATAAAGAAATAACTTGTGATAATCTAGATTTAAATATAAATGACAATATAGCTGTAGCTTATAACAATGTTATAATGACTGAAGAAAATTCTCAAATGAAAGCTGAAAATGTTATTATGGATCTTGTAACAAAGGATATTAATATTAATTCAAAAAATAAATTAGAATTGTCCAAAAATTAATGGCTGTAATCAAAAAATTTAAGATTGAAACGCACAAAGGCGAAGAAACAATTGTAGAACTAAAAAATATATCTGTTTTTTTTAATAAAAGACAAATATTAGATAATCTAAACTTGAAAATTACAAAGCAAGAAATCCTTGGAATGTTGGGCCCAAATGGCGTAGGAAAATCTACAATCTTTAATTTAATTACAGGATTGAAGAATCCAAACTATGGTGAGGTAATAATTAATGGGATAGAT
The DNA here is from genome assembly GCA_902535625.1 of uncultured Pelagibacteraceae bacterium. Lineage (GTDB taxonomy): Bacteria > Pseudomonadota > Alphaproteobacteria > Pelagibacterales > Pelagibacteraceae > Pelagibacter. Next base: position 66,552 of record CACAUA010000003.1, read on the forward strand.
TGTACAAAGTTGCCAATTAATGAAAGATTTACTAAGTTTAGACTTGGTTTGGTACCCCAATATGGTGGGGTTATTCATGATTTAACCTTATTAGATAATTTAAAAATGGTTTCAGAGATACATATAAAAGCTAAAGAATTAAGAGATCAAAAAATCAATAAACTAATTTCACAATTTGAATTTGAGTCGCTTTTAAAGATTAAAGCAAAAGACTTGTCGGGTGGACAGAAAAAAAAACTTGTTATAGCAATGGCTCTTATAAATGATCCAAAAATATTGCTTTTAGATGAACCATTTGCAGCACTTGATATATTGACAATAAAGATGCTTCAAGAAATTATATTAAATTTACAATCAACCGAAGAAATTTCTGTAGTAATATGTGATCACCAAGCAAGAGATCTTCTTAACTGCGTTGATAGAGCAATTATTTTATCTAATGGAAGAATAATAGCTTCTGGAAGTCCAAAAGAAGTTATTAGTGATAAAGATGCCAAAACTCAGTATTTTGGAGATGAATTTAATATAAATTAAATCATCAATGAAAAATACCATAAAAATTAATAAAAAAATTAATTCATTTAAAAAAGAAATAGAAGTTCCTGGAGATAAAAGTATTTCTATAAGATGTGTTTTACTTGGCTCGCAAGCTATAGGGGTAACTAAAATTTATAACTTATTAGAAGCAGAAGATGTAATTAACTCACTAAAGTGCATAAAAAAACTTGGAATTAACTACAAGAAATTTAGAGATTTTTATAAGATTTATGGACTTGGTTTAAGTGGATTTAATACAGATAAAAAAATATTATTGGACGCTGGAAATTCAGGGACACTGGCAAGACTTATTCTTGGTTTATTAATAAATTCAAAAAATTGGATTAAGATTAAAGGCGATAAAAGTTTATCAAAAAGAGATTTTAAAAGAATAATTGATCCTTTAAAATTATTTGGTGCTAATATCAATTCAAATAAGACAGGTCTTCCAGTTAATATAGTTGGGTCAGATTATTTAAGACCAATTGATTATCATGAAAAACTTGGAAGTGCGCAATGTAAGAGTGCTGTAATGTTGGCTGCCTTGAAAACACCTGGTATAACAAAAATAAAGGCAAAAAAGTCCAGAAATCATACAGAATTATTGTATAAAAATTTAAACATTCCAATCAAAATAAAAAAAAAACTAAATCATGATTTTATTGAAGTCAAAGGTATTTCAAACTTTAAAGGTTTTAGTTATAAAATTCCAGGCGATATAAGCTCGTGCTCTTTCTTTATAGTTTTAGCCTTACTAACACGTAATTCAAGATTAGTTATTAAAAATGTAAATATTAATTCAACAAGGATAGGTATTATTAAAATATTAAATAAGATGAATGCAAAAATAAAATTTATAAATAAAAGAAAATATAAAGGAGAAATAATTGCTGATATAATCGTGAATAACAGAAAAGAACTTAGGGGTATTAATTGTCCAAAAAATTTAAATAGTTCAGCAATTGACGAATTTTTAGTCATTTTTCTTGTGGCAGCAAAAGCAAGGGGTATATCAAAATTTAAAAATTTAGGAGAATTAAATAAGAAAGAAAGTCCTAGATTAGATATTGGTGTTAATTTATTAAAGAAAATTGGTATAAAAGTTTTAAGAGACAGAGAAAATATTATTATACACGGCAATCCTAAGTTAGAGTTAAAAGGTAAATATAGAATATCTAATTTTAGGAAAGATCATAGAGTATTTATGACATCATGTATTGCTGCGCTATCTTTTGGGGGTGAATGGATTATCGAAGACAAAGATTCAATTAAAACTTCATTTCCAAGTTTTTTTAAAATAATTAAAAAGTTGGGAAAAAGAATAAATTGAATATAAGAAAAAATATAATAACTGTTGCAATTGATTCTCCAGCTGCTGCTGGTGCAGGAACACAAGCTAAACTCATAAGCCAATATTACAATTTAATGTACTTAGATACTGGAAAAATATATCGTTTAATTGGAAAATTAATTCTAAAAAGTAAAAAAAAGCTTACTTATAAAATAATAAAAAAAAAAATTGATAAAATAAAAATTAAAGATTTAAACAGTAAAAGTTTATTAGATGACGATGTTGCTTTGTCAGCTTCAAAGATTGCAAAAAACAAAAAAATAAGACAATTTGTAAAAAATTTTCAAAAGAAATGCGCTTATGACCCCCCTTTAAAATATGCAGGGTCAGTTTTAGATGGCAGAGACATAACTTCTGTAATTATGAGACAGGCTATGTTTAAATTCTATATAACTGCAAATATAAAAGTTAGAGCAGAGAGAAGATTTAGAGAGTTAAGAAAGTTAAAAAAAAAAATAACATTATTAGATGTAGAAAAAAGCCTAAAAAAAAGGGATTATTTGGACAAAAATAGAGAGCATAGTCCATTAAAAAAAACAAAAGATTCAATCTTGATTAATACATCTAAATTAAGTAAGAAAGCGAGCTTTAAAAAAATAAAAACGATAATGGATAAAAAACTGAAAAAAATTCATGGAAGTATATAAAGACCTTAAATCCCCAGAAAACCAGCAGTTTGAGAAACTGCTTAATTCACAACTGTCCAAAAATAAAATCGAAGAAGGTAAAATTGTTCAAGGAAAAATAACAAAGATAACTGAAAAGTTTGTATTTATATTTATACCAGGCCTCAAAAGTGAGCCGATAATTGATGTAAATGAATTAAAAATGATAGGTTTAGGCAATAAAATAAATGTAGATGAAAATATTCCTGTGCTTCTTGAAAAAATAGAGGATAAAAACGGAGAAGTTGTAGTTTCTGCATTAAAAGCCCAAAAAATCGAAGGTTGGTATAAGCTTGAGAAAGCCTATGAAAATAATGAATCAATCTTAGGGAAAATTACATCTAAATGCAAAGGTGGAGTAATTGTTGAACATACTGATACTGGATCTTTAATGTTTTGCCCAGGTTCTCAAATAAGCGATCAACCACTAAAGAGTATTGATCATTTAATAGGTGTTGAACAGAAGTTTGCAATAATAAAACTTGATAAAATTAGAGGTAATGCATGCGTATCTAGAAGACAGATTGTTTCTTCTAATAAAAGAGAAGATAAAGCTAAAATTATTAAAAAATTTAAAGTTGGAGATATTATAAAAGATGCAGTTGTAAAAGGATATTCCTCTTTTGGTTGTTTTTTTGAAGTAAATAATGAAATTGATGTATTAGTACATCTTCAGGAGATATCTTATTCTAGAGTAAATCATCCAGATGAAATATTTAACATAGGTGAAAAGCATGATCTTAAGGTAATCTCTATTGATGATGAAAAACTTCAAATAGGTTGCTCTATCAAACAACTTTCTCCTGATCCTTTTGAACATATTTCTAATTATGAAATAGGCAAAAAATATAAAGTGAAAGTTGAAAAAATTACTGAGTACGGATGCTTTTGTTCATTAGAGCCTGGACTAAGCACATTGTTGCATAGCAGTGAAATGAGTTGGACTAAAAGAAACATAGCGCCAAAAAAACTATTCAAAATTGGTGATATGATAGATTGTGTTATAACAGAAATTGATAAAGATAAAAGAAGGATAGCAATTTCACATAAGTTAACACTTGATAACCCATACCAAGTATTTATGGATAAATACCCTGAAGGAAGTGCTGTTGAGGGAATAATATCTAGCTCAAATGAATACGCCTTATATGTTAAGTTGGATAATTTTGATATAGATGGTTTTTTGCACGCTAATGATTTGAGCTATATAAATAATCCTGAGGAAGAACTAAAGAAATATAAAAAAGGAGATAAATTAAAAGTTAAAATTCTTGAAATCAGAAAAGAAGATCAAAAGATAAGAGTAGGACTAAAACAACTTGAAAAAGATCCATTTGATTGGTTTAAAGAAAAAAATGTTAATGATATTATTACAGTGCAGGTTATATCTTCTGATAACAAGGGATTAATGGTAAAACCTGAAAACTGTGATTTAGAATTCTTGATTAAAAAATCTAATATTGCTGTTAATGCATCAGATGCCAGACCATCGAGGTTCGTAGGAGGAGAGCGAATTGATGCTGCAATATCTGAATTAAATATGGAGAAAAGAAAAGTCTCTTTAAGTATAAAATTGCTTGAAGAATTACAAAATAAAGAGGCAGTTACTAAATTTTCAAGTCCACTTAGCGGAAAAAATCTTCCATTTTCATCTTTGTCAGAAAAATTGAATGATAAAAAAAATAATGACAAAGAGTAGTTAATTGACAATACGAAAATCAGATATCATTAATAAACTTTCAAAAAACTATCCTAATTTTATAAAAAAAGACCTAAGAAAAATAGTTGATATTTTTTTTGATGAATTATGTAATGCGCTAAAGAGGAATGAACGTGTTGAGTTAAGAGATGTATTTTCAATTGAAACAAAAATTAGAAAATCAAGGATTGCTCGAAATCCTAAAACAAATGAGAAAATTTTTATAAAAGACAGATATTCTATACTCTTTAAAACTTCAAAAACGTGGACTAAAAGAATAAATGAATAAAAATAAAATATTTGTTGCATGCGATACAATAGATATAAAAAAAATAAAAAGAATTATAAAAGAAACAAGAAATAGTAAAATTAAAGTTGGCTATAAATTTGGTCTTGAGTTTTTAAATTCAAAAAATGGGAGAAATTTTATATCTGGTTTGAAGAATGAAATTACATTTGGGGATTATAAATTTGCAGATATACCAAATACTTGTTCTTCAGCAATTAAATCAGTAAAAGATTTAAATTTTAATTATATTACAATACATATAAGCTCTGGATTAACTGCTTTAAAAACAACAAGAAAAGTTTCAGGAAAAACTAAACTAATAGGTGTTACAATATTAACATCATTAGATAATAAAGCATTGAAGCAAATCGGATTCAGCAAAGATGTAAAGAAAGTAGTACTTCATCAAGCAAAATTAGCCCACAGAGCAAACCTAGATGCAATTGTATGTAGTGCTCAAGAAGTTAAAATAGTAAAAAAAGTATTTAAGAAAGAAATTATAACTCCTGGTATAAGGATAAATAAAAAAAAGGATGATCAGAAAAGAGTTTTATCACCAAGCGAAGCCTACAAAAACGGCGCAGACTGGCTTGTAATAGGTAGAGATATTACCAAAGGTAACATTAAAAAAAATATTCAAAAATTAATTAATCACTTAGAAAAATGATAAAAGGTTTAAAAATTTGTGGGGTCTCAGATCCTAAAACTTTAAACTATATCTTAAATCATAGACACAAACCTTCTATGATAGGTTTCATTACAAATTATGAAAAAAGTAAAAGGTTCATTGAACATGACAAATTACAACGTTTAATTAATATTGATAAAAAGAATGTTAACTTTGTCTCTGTTCTTGTGAAGCCTAACGATGAAATTTTAGAGAAGATTAAATATTTAGATTTCGATTATTATCAGATTTATGACATAGATCCCGAAAGAACTGAGGAAATTAAATTAAAATATAAGATAAAAATAATAACTGCAATTACTGTTTCTAGTAAAGATGATGTAATTAAATATAAAGACTATTCAGATATATCAGATATAATTTTATTTGACTCAAAAGGTTACCACAAATCTGAAAGTTTTGATCATAATCTACTAAGTGAAGTGCCTGATGAGATGGATAAAATGATTGCAGGAAATATCCAAATAGATGATATTCCTAATTTTAAAAATAAAAACTTTATGATTGATCTAAGTGGTGCATTAGAAGACGAAAATGGGAAAAAAGATATAAGTAAAATTGATAAATTGTTAAACTTGTCTGCAAAAATATGAAACTTAAAAAAGGAATTCCTGTAATAGACCAAGGTAATAAACTTGGATTTTGGGGAGGTAAATTTGGAGGAAACTTTGTTCCAGAAACATTAAAAAAACCTATCGAAGATTTGGAAATACTATTTAACAAACTTAAAAAAGATAAAAAATTTATACAAGAAAGAGATAAATATTTTAAGAATTGGATTGGTGTACCTACAAGATTTATTAAATTAGAAAATTTGACAAGGCATGTGGGTGGAGCTCAAATTTGGTCAAAAGTTGTTTCAGATGCAAACGGTGGGGCACACAAGATCTACAATGCAACGGTGCATTGTTTACTTGCAAAACGTTCTGGTAAAAAAATTATATGTGGAGATACCGGAGCCGGGTATGCGGGTAAAATGTTAAGTATGGCAGCGAAAAAGTTTGGTCTTAAGTGTAAAATTTTCATGGGTGCAAAAGATATTGCAAGACAACAACCAAATGTAAAAGCGATGAAAAAAAATGGTGCAGAGGTAGTTCCGGTTTATTCAGGAAGTCAAACTCTTGTGGATGCTGTTTCAGAGTGTATGAGGTTCTGGGTTGCTAATTGTGACACAACTGCCATGTGTGTTGGTAGCACTGTTGGTCCAGCTGTATTTGTACGTATTTGTGGTTGGAGCACTAGTCAAATTTCCAGAGAACTTAAAGTTCAATTAATTGATGAGTTTGGATCAATGCCAAAAAAACTAAAACTCTACAATTGTGTTGGTGGTGGAAGTTCGAGTTTTGGGTTTTGGAATGAGTTTATGGATTATAGTAAAAAGCAGTGTGAATTTATTGGTGTGGAAGCTGGTGGGCCTACAAAAAGTAAAAAGCATGCTGCACCCTTAACTTATGGCTCAAAAATTGGAATTCTTCATGGTGCAGCCCAATATGTTAATCAAAACTCAGACGGACAAATAGAAGAGACAGAGTCCATATCAGCAGGTTTGGATTACCCTGGTGTTTCTCCTCTACATTGTTTTTTAAAAGACACAAAGAGAGCTAGATATACTGCTGCAAGTGATGAACAAGCACTAGAAGCTTACAAACTTGTTACGAGATTTGAAAAATTAAAACCATCTCTTGAACCTAGCCACGCGTTTGCTGTTGCAATATCAGAATCAAAAAAATTGAGCAAAAATACAGTGGTAATAGTTAACAGCTGTGGTGATGCTTACAAAGACAGGGGAATTTTAGAGAAAAGATTAGGAAAAAAATATGTTAAATCCAATTAGTGCAGCATTTATAAAAGCTAAACAAGAAAATAGACCTGCTTTTCTAACTTATACTGTTGCTGGTGATAGCTCAAAAAAACAATCTTTAAATATATTAAAATCAATTTCTAAAAATGCCGATATTTTAGAAGTAGGTGTACCCCACAACACCCCTGTAGCAGATGGAAGTCAAATTCAAACAAGTGCATATAGAGCAATCAAAAATGGAATTAACGTAAATGATATTTTCAAAATTGTAAAAGACTTTAAAAAGTTTGATAAAAATAAACCTGTTATATTAATGGGCTATTACAATATGGTCTTTCAATATGGAGAAAATAAATTCTTAAATAAATGTAAGGTGTCTGGAGTAAATGGTTTGATCGTTGTAGATTTGCCCTGGCCGGAAAATAAATATTTTGCAAAAAAGTGTAAAAAAAAATCTATATATTTTATTCAGCTTCTATCACCAACAACGACAAAAATTAGGCTTAAAAAAATTATAAAAGACTCTCATCCAATGAGTTATTTTATTTCAATGTTAAGCACAACTGGTGGTAAACTAAAAGTATCACCTAAAGAGATAATAAAAAATTACAACAAAATTAAAAAAATCAATCCAAAAAAAAAGGTGGTTATAGGTTTTGGAATCACAGTAAAAACAATTGGTAAACTTAAATCTGCAGATGGATTAGTTGTTGGAAGTGCTATTTGTAAGGAAATTAGCAAGAGTTTAAAGCATAGACAAAATCCTGTCACAAATGTAAGTAAGCTAGTAAAAAAATTAAAAAGTAAAATTCTATGAACTGGATTACAAAAGCTCTAAGTTTTGGTGAAAAAATTAAACGAGTTTTAAAAAAAAGACCATCAAAAGAAGATATAGCAAACTCTGACTGGACCAGTTGTTGCAAAGGCCCAATATTAAAGAAAGATCTAGAAGAAAATTTATGGGTTTGTAACTCGTGTGGTAAACATCATAGAATTAATTGTCGACAAAGATTTGATATTATTTTTGGAAAAAATGCTTACGAGATAATTGATACACCGATTCCAGCGGAAGATCCCCTTCAATGGATCGATACTAAGTCATATAAAGATAGATTAAAATCTGCACGAAAGAAAACTAATCAGAATTCAGCTGTGATGATTGCTAAAGGAAGAATAAATGGAGTAGAAGTAACAGCAGGAGCAATTAATTTTGATTTTATTGGTGGCTCTGTTGGTGCAGCTGAGGGCGAGGCAATTATTTATGGTGTTCAACACGCTATTGACAATCAAACACCATTTGTTTTCTTTCCTTGTGGAGGAGGACAAAGAATGTTTGAGTCTCCTATTGCTCTTGCAAATATGACAAGAACTACCCTTGCTATTAATGAACTTAAAAAAAATAATCTTCCTTATTTAGTTTGTTTTACAGACCCAACGGCTGGTGGAATTACCGCATCTTTTGCGATGTTAGGTGACATTCATTTTGCAGAACCTGGTTGTTTAATAGCCTTTGCAGGAAAAAGAGTTATACAAGCAACAGTTAAAGAAGAACTTAGTTCAGACTTTCAAACATCTGAGTTTGTCGAAAAGCATGGATTTGTTGACAGAATTGTTGAACGAAAAGATTTAAAAACCGAAATAAGCTTACTATTATCAATATTGTTAAAAAAAGATAACGCGGTAAATGAAAAACAAATAAATGAAACTTCAGACAATATTGAACCGCTTGCAAAAGCTGCATCCTAAAGAAATCGACCTAAGTCTAGATAGAATTAAAAATCTTTGTAAAAAATTAGGCGATCCTCAAAAAAAATTAAAATACATATCTGTAGTTGGAACAAATGGGAAGTATTCAACTATACAGGCAGTAAGATCAATTTTAAAAACAGCCAATATAAATTGTAATATTTATACTAGTCCGCATATTCAAAAAATTAATGAGAGATTTATTTTTAATGATGAAGAAATATCTGAGGATAACTTGTCTAAGTTATTAATAGAAGTTGAAAATGTTAATAATGGAGATCAAATAACTTACTTCGAAATATTAACTGCGGCATATTTTTATTATGCAAGTAAATTCAAAGACAAAATAAATATTATAGAAAGTGGTCTATTTCACAGATTTGATGCAACAAATATTATCGATAATAATTTATCTAGTATTGTTACATCAATAGGTTTAGATCATTTAGATTGGTTACCAAAAAACGAGCAGAATATTGAAAAAATCGTTTACGAAAAAACCTCATCTCTACTAAATTCTACTATTGTAGTTAGCAAACAAAGCTCGGATGAAACCTTAAATTTAATTAAAAAAACAATTAATAATAATCAATCAAAAAAAATCATTTATAAAGATGATTTTAATTATTCATTAAGTGAGAATGGTTTTATTTATTATGAGGATGAATATGGTGGTTTAAAATTACCAAAACCAAACCTATTAGGCAATTTTCAAATTGACAATTGTGCGACAGCTATTGCTACAGTAAGAAATTTACAACTAGAAGTAAAAGATGAAGATATTAAAGAAGGTATTACTAAAATAAAAAGTATTGCAAGACTTCAAGAAATTAAATCTGGAAAGCTTAAAAATATTTGTAAGGATAATAGATTATATTTAGATGGCTCTCATAATCCTTTAGGTGCAAAAGCTCTTAATGAATATTTAAATACTCTTGATTGTAAAAAGCATTTAATTCTTGGAATGATGTCTAATAAAGATCACGAAGAATATTTAAGGAAGTTTAATAATATATCTTCCATAACAACAATTGATATTCCTAACCAACCAAATGCTATCAAAGGAGTAGATTTAAAAGAAAAATTAAATAAATATGCTAATGTTAAGTACAAAAAATCTATTGAAGAGGCTCTTAATTCTCTAAATCCAGAGAAAGGTGATTTAATAATGATTACTGGATCTCTATATCTTGCTGGAGAACTGCTTAATTTAAATTAAATATTTTCTTTTATAAAAGCTACTATATCGCTTTTTGGTGTAGCCCCAACTTTAGTAGCTTTTAATTCACCACCTTTAAATAAAAGCATTGTAGGAATTCCACGAACACCGTACTTAGTAGGCATGTTAGGCTCTGAGTCTATGTCATGTTTTGCAATGACAATATCATTCGCCATCTCTTCTGAAATTTCCTCTAAAATTGGTCCAACCATTTTACAAGGTCCACACCATTCGGCCCAAAAATCTACTAAAACTGGTTTTTCATTTTTTAAAACTTGTTCTTCAAATTTTTCATCTGTTACTTTTAATGTAGCCATCTGTTTTATATATAAATAAAAATTTTTTTATCAATAGTTAAAAGAGAAATGTTTAAATTATCCACATTAAACATTTTCGTACTTTTTCTGTATTGACATTGCATATTCATTAAATTCATCTAGTAATGCGAGCTTTTCATTATCATTCTCATTAGTATATTTTTCTCTTAGTGTATCAATTTCTGTATAGAGTGTAGGAATTGTCCACCATTTTTCTTTTTTTTCACTCAAAATCCGCTTTGCAATTTCTCGTTTTATTGTTTTAAGCATGCTCTCTGGGAGAACTTCGGGCGCCTCTTGAAAAATAATTTTTTTTCCAAATCCCACTAAACGATCATCATCAAATTTGTCCAGTAATTTAAGCTTATCTTTCCATGATGCTGCATGCCAAGCAGGAAATAAGGCAGTATCTTTGTTTGATGTAAATTTAGTATAAATACTCTCTTCAGCATATATATCTTCTTGTGTTTTAGATTGTTCTTTCTCCTCAGCAACTTCTCTTAATGCATGAAGTATATTTTGAGAAAATTTTTCGTTATTTTTAATTATATCTGCTCTCTTGTTAATTATCGATTTATCCATCACATTGTAAGGTTCTGCTTGCATTCCATATTGTGCATCTACAATTATTGGAGCTTTATTAGATCTAATCGTTCTTAAGAATTTAGGAGATTTTTTCATTTCAACTTTAAGTTCATTTATTGATAAATTTAATAATGGCTCAACATCAGTCCTTAGATCGAATGCATAATACCAGCCAGTGTATATAGGGTGCATACAATATTTTTGATGGAGAGGTGCAACTAGGTGAAGTCTAGATTTGCCATAATAATACTCATTTAAGGTAATAATTTCTCCTTTTTTAATAATAGTTTCAGTGTCAGATTTATTCGCAGTTTTAAAAAAAGTCTCCCAAGTACTTGGTTGTTTTTTTTTAACTATATTTAAGACTTTGGCAGTCATTATACTATCACTTAACGCACTATGAGCATCGGTTGAGTCTATGCCCTGCATTCTTGCTAATGATTCCAGTTTAAATACTGCATTATTTTTTTCATTAAATTCTACTTCTAAAATTGACGGATCTATCGCATAAGCTGCGCGAGCAATATTAATACCATCGTGTCTTTTGTTTGGAGCAGCATTTGTAAGATATGGATATCTAATCCCTTTAAAAAACTCTTTTCTTATCATTTCATCATCAAATCCAATATTAGACCAACCAAGAAATACTGCAGGACTCCACTTTTTAAATATTTTTTCAACTTCTGCTAACATTTGATAATGAGAAAGATTAGTTTGAGTTAATTGCTTTATAGAAGTTTTATTTACAATTAGAGCCATTGCTTGAAAGACCTCTCCTTCGGGTAAACGACATCTTAAATTAAATCTATCTTTCTCTTTAAAATTCTCATCAACTAAAACACCACCAATTTCAATGATGCTTCCAAAATCTGTGCTTGCACTCGATGATTCTATATCCCAAATTGCTAAATTCATAATTACATCCTTAAATTTGCTATTATTTAATGGGTTTTTGGAAAGTTTTTTAAAGACTTAACCATTAGCATATAAACAATTAGCTCAGGTATTAATAACTCTTTTATGGATAGGATAAATAAAGTCAAGATATATTATTCAATTCGTAAAACTTTTTGACCCTTCCTAAAAATAAATTTTGATACATTTCTAATTCAGCACCTTCAATTTTAAATTCTTGGAATAAAATATCTTTAGTACATAACAGTATTATTCCTGCTTTCATCTTAGTTCCATGAACAACGTCATGAGCTAAAGTATAAGCTCCTAGTTGCAAAAAATAATCTTGAATATAATCTGATTTTTTCGGTTTATTAGACTGTTTAAAATCTACTATAACATCTTTGCCTTCAAACAATGCTATCATGTCAGCTGTGCCAGCATATTGATCTGGATAATATAAAGTTTCTTCCATTCCATATACTTCATTGAGTCTTCCGGTAATTCCTTTTTGAATTATTTCTTTTGCCATATTTTTATATTGCTCATTACTTTCAAAAAAACTCTCATTAATTCTTCCTCTTAAATAATCTTCAATATAAGAGTGCATTGAGGTGCCTCTTGATGATGCTTCTGTTTTAATTCTATTAGCTTCATTAATTCCTACTCTTGCTTTCCAATTAGCTAGAGCTGCCTTCTCTTCTTCTGACTTGGTGGCACTTAAAATAGTAGTAACGCTTGGTAATTTATTCTCTCCTAATAAATATTTTCTATATCCATCTTCAATTGATCTTGATGATTTTGGATAGTTAAATTTATTATTCCACTTCATTAAAGTTTTTGTAAAAGATTAATTTAATTTTTTGCCTGTCTTGGAATATCTTCAAATTTCTCTACGTTTTCAGTTTCAATAGCTTTTTCTATTTGCTCTGGATCTTTTATATTTTCTAATGTTCTTTTAATAGATCTTGCATCAGTTCCAAATTTATCAACAGCAGTCATAGCTTCTTCTAGTTTTTTTCTAAGATTAATAATTCCATCAAAATGTTTTGTAAATCTTGTACTTATTGTTTTTAAATGATCATATATTTCAGTTGCGTGTTTTTGAACTTTTAATGTTTGAAAACCCATGTGTAATGATTGTAAATATCCAGATAAATTATTTGGTCCCATAATAGTTACTTTATATTTTTTCATTAATTCTTGGGTCAATAATTCTTTAGTTGTAGGATCTTGATAATTAGCTAACTCTAAAAACAAACTCTCTGTTGGTGCATACACAATTGCAAAATCAGTAGTTTTAGGCGGTACAATATATTTTTCATTAACACTTTTAGCTTTTTCTTTAAAAGCTTTTGCAAGTTTAGTTCTTGCATCTGCTATAGCTTTTTTATCGTCTTCTTGATGAGCATCTTGAATAGCTTTAAATCTTTCAACAGGAAAGTGGCTATCTACAGGGACTAACACTCCTTCTTGAAGTTTAATTGCAAATTCAACATTTTCACCTGTTTCTTCTTTCATTTTAACGTTAGAAAAATACTGAGATGAGGGTAGCAGGTCCTTAATAAGTGATCCCAAACTAAATTCAGCTAAAGTTCCATACTTTTTAACTCCAGCTAAAATTTTATTAATACCTTTTTGACTTTCGTTTAAATTTTCAACTTGAGAATTAAAAGCTGCAACTTTCTCATCGACTTTTGTAAGAGCTGCTGTCATATCTTTTGTAACACCAGTTGAAAGATTATTAAAAGATGAAGACATCGAACTTAAAGAAGTATTAATAGTAGTATTTAAACTATCTTTTAATTTAACTATTTCAGCATTTAGATTTGCAATCTCTTCGGACTCTTGATTTTCATCTTCTTTTTTAATATTTGATTTAATATTTAAATAAAGAATAGCTGAAGTTGCTATTAGTATTAAAGCTAAAATTATTATTAAAATCGTATCCATGATTCGTATGTTACACCTACCTTATGATATTTAAAGTTTATTTAAAATATTGTTAACAATTTTTGAACTTCTACTTTTTTTTGATGTCATCAAGCAAGCTTGAGAATTAAGGATTATTCCATCTTTTAATATCCTTAATTTATTAGCTTTCAAAGTTGCCCCTGTTGAAGTTATATCTGTTATAATTTCTGATGATCCAGTAAATGGGTATATTTCTGTTGCTCCAAGACTTTTAACTAATTTAAATTGTGTAACACCTCTTGAAAACATAAACTCTGTAGTTAATTTTGGGTATTTTGTTGCTATGCGCAATCTATTTCTTTTTTTATCTTTAAATTCAAATGCTATCTCTTCAAGGTCAGGCATTGTCTGTACATCTATCCAATCATCAGGAATTGCAACTACCAGCGTGGCTTTCCCAAAATCATATCTTTTTTTAACAATTACTTTTCTTTGGACATTAATTTCACTCTCCATTAATAAATCATATCCAGAAAAACCAATATCTAGAGATCCATCTGCGAGACGTTCTATTATTTCTCTAGCATGCAGATAATTGATAATAATATTTTTTTTTTCTCTAATAAATCCAAATAAATCTCGCTCACCTCTTTCAGAACGAATTTTTAGTTTCTTCTTTTTGAAAATTTTTAAAACTCCAGATCGTAATCGACCTTTGCTTGGAATTCCAATTTTTATGGTGTTATTACTCATATTTAAATTTTACTAGCTCTTCTTGAAATAAATTATTCATTTTATTTATTAAATTTTCATTAAGTAATTTCCTGTAATCATTATCTTTTCCTAAATTAAAAAATTTTATTTTTTCGTCAGAACCTTTTTTTGTAATTGCTTCAGCAAAACCCTTTTCGTCCTCTAGTTTTTTCAAATTATCAAAATTGCAATTGTTTATACATTTCAATGCTTTTTCTTTATTAAATTTTTCATCTGATTTAGAAAGTTTATTAATAAAATTAATGACTTGTTTAAATGTGTTTAGTGCATCGATTTGTAGATCTTCATACCTCACAGTTAAAACTGGATATAATTTATTATCTACCCATGATTTCTGATTTAATTTCCAAGAAAAAAGTGCCTGAAAACCTAAAAATCGATCTTTTTCTTTAGAGACAATTCCTCTTTTTTCATCTGTCATAAATTGAAAAGCATCATCAGTAGAAATTTGATAATGGTTTGATAATGAGGAGATAACGTTTCTTGGATCTCTTATTATATATATTACACCTAATGTATTTTCTTTATTAGTGAATTGATTACCTTCTATTTTACAAAGTGCATTATGGGTTTTAAAAAATTTTAAACCTTTAGATTGGTTAATTTTTTCTTGTTCTTTTATCCAATACTTTGAAGTATCGTGAGGCTTTTTAAATTTATCTAAATACTTTCTAAAATATTTGTTACTTGGAAAAGAGTCTATTTTTTCTAAAAGTTCAAAATTAAAATCACCTGTTTCTGAAAAATAATAATTGGCGATTAATGATCTCAACCAAGTATTTCCACTTTTAGGATATGAAGCTAGCCAAATTATCATATTTTTTCTAAGTTAATAGCAGCTCCAACAGCTGGTATATTTTTTTTAAATCCAAGATCTTTAATTAAAGAATCGTATCTGCCACCTCTAATATTTAACTTGCCAGACTTTGATTTAATATCAATCTTAAAAACCAAACCAGTGTAATATTCGAGATGTCTTCCAAAAGAAGAATTAAATCTAACGTTTAATTTTTTAATTTTATTTTTAGTTATTGGAAAATAATCATCCTGAACTCTAAGATTAATTTTATTTTTTTTAAAAAATAAATTTAACTTTTTGGATGCTTGATTAATAGGACACTCAATTTTTAAGTACTCATTTAAGATTTTTACGACATTGCTGCCTTTTTTGGTTCTTCGTGGATCTTTAATTTTTGCGTCAAATCTTAATAAAATTTCTTCTATTGATCTTCCCGCAACTTCTTTTTTTTGATTTCCATTAATCATTCTAGAATATTTTCTTTTATCTACTTCAACAATTGTTGGGTCTATGTCAGAATTAGTCTCTAATCTTTTTAGTAAATCATTAAAATATTTTTCTCTCCAAAAATGACGTTGTAATCTTAATTTCCATCTTGCCGGACAATCCAATTTATCTAATAAAAGTCTAAAAATTTCTATGTTACCTATTACTAAATTTCCACTATTATATTTAATTTTTGATAATGCTTTTAGTGAAGTATCTATTATTTTTTTATCATCTTTTTTTTCAGTAAAAGATCCCAATATTTCAAAACCAATTTGATTTCTGATAACAGAATCTTTTTTATTTAATCCTTTTCTAAATGCTTGACCACTATAGAAAATTTTTTCACTAGTTTTCTTATTATGATTTAAATATCTAACGCAAGATGCAATTGTTAAATCAGGTCTTAAACAAAGTTCATTTCCTAATTGATCATTGAAAGAAAATATAAATCTTTTGAAATTTTCTCCTGATCTTTCCAATATTAAATTGGTATCAATAACTGTATCAAGATCAATATATTTATATCCATTTGACTTAATTACTTTTAAAATATTTTCAGATAAGTTTTTTGATTTCATCAATCAGGTTCTCCTTATCAAATGTAATTTGAGTATTTTCAGATTTTTTCCATTCTTCTCTAGATAAATTTCTTGATGTTTCTTCTAAATTTGGGACTAATTTTTTTATAGTAATTTTATTATTTTTAAATTCATCATCTCCACAAAGAATTACAGCTGGCGAACTTCTTTTATCAGCATATTTTAATTGAGATTTCAAACCTGAGTCTCCCAGATAAACTTCAGATCTTATATTTTGATTTCTAAGTTTTGATAACAATTCATAATAATTAGAGAGATATTTTTTATCTAAAACACATATTATTATTGGTGAATTATTTTTTACTTCAATTTTGTTTAACTGAACTAAAGCGTATAACAAACGATCAAGACCTATAGATACACCTGTCGCAGATAGGTCTACTTTTTTAAACCGTGAAACTAAAGAATTATATCTTCCACCTCCACCAACTGATCCAAACTCCACCTCTTGGTTTTTTTGATTTTTAACTTTAAATGTTAAATTTGCCTCAAATATTGGGCCATCATAATATTCAAGTCCTCTAATAACTTCAGGAGAAAAAATTATTTGATCAAAATTAGATGAATAACTTATTCCATCTAATACTTTATTTAATTCATCAACACCATCTTCAACTAATTTGTTTGGTATAGCTGACCTAATTTCATCTAAAGATTTCATATTTATAAAACTGACTATAGCTTCAGCTTGATTATCAGAGAGGTTTGCACCAATAGTTTTATCACCAGATTTATCTTTACGTCCTTTTGTAAGCAATTGTTTAACACCATCAGTTCCAACTCTATCAAGTTTGTCAATAGCTCTCAAAACAGTAAGTTGTTGTTTGCTTTCTGAAATTTTTAAGTTTTCAATAAGTCCTTGAATTAATTTTCTATTACTTAATTTGATTTGATATTGATTTTTTTCTAAGCCACAGAAATATAATGTGTCAGCTAAAAGATTGCACATCTCAGCATCTGCTAAAGGATTGCTAGATCCAACAATATCACAATCAGCTTGTGTAAACTCTCTAAATCTACCAGGACCGGGTTTCTCATTTCGCCATACATTACCAATCTGATATCTTTTAAAAGGATTTGGGATATTTAAATAATTTTGAGACACGTATCTTGCTAATGGCGCAGTTAAATCATAACGTAATGATATCCAGCTATTATTTTCCTCTTGTAAACCAAATACACCAGAGCTTGGCCTATCTTCATCTGGTAAAAATTTTCCTATATTTTCTGATATTTCAAAACTTGGGGTTTCTAGCTTGGAAAAACCAAATTTTAAAAAATTTTCCTCAATCTTAGCAATTAAATTTTCTTTTAACGCTAATTCTTTTCCGTATCTATCAACAAAACCCGAAGGGGTATTTGCAGACAATTTTTTTTCTTTATTCATTTTTTGGTACACGGGGACAGATTCGAACTGTCGACCTTCGGTTCCACAAACCGCTGCTCTAACCAACTGAGCTACCCGTGCTCCTTTTACTGTTTTATACTAAATGTGGATAAAATTAAATTTATAAATAATTAAATAGCTAGCTTGCAGCCAGCATGAAAATGATGTCTGTGAGTTTCTCTGTTAATAATAACGAATTTATTCATTGCTGTGTAATTAGCATTTTTTTTTTTAAATGCAAGCAAGAAAAGGCTTTGCACAGGAATAGCTATATTTTTTAACATATCCTATTCCTATACAAATATTTTTGATGAATTAAATTTTATTAACCTAATTTTTTCAAATTTACAGCGCTTGGACCTTTTTCGCCATCTTGAATTTCGAATTCTATAGCATCGTTTTCATTCAAAAATCTTAGCCCAGCTTCTCTAACTGCGCTTGCATGAACGAAACAATCTTTTTCTCCGTCTTCTCTTTCAATAAAACCGTAGCCCTTCTTACCGTTGAACCACTTTACTTTGCCTTTTAATGTACTCATACTTTAGTTACTCTTTCTTTGTTATTATATAATTAGCTATAAATAGCTGATGGATAGGTATTAGATTTTAATTTTGAATGCAAGCATAATGATGGATATTAATACCACATGGGAGTGGTGGCTTCGGCGGGACTCGAACCAGCGACACAAGCCTTTTCAGGGCTCTGCTCTACCAACTGAGCTACGAAGCCATATTAAGATCTAAAAATTATACGACCCTTTGATAAATCGTATGGAGATACTTCCAATTTCACTCTATCACCTTGTAAAACACGAATACGATTTTTTCTAAGTTTTCCTGCCGTGTGAGCTGTAACGTTATGACCATTGTCTAGTTTAACTCTAAACATAGCATTAGGAAGAAGATCTGTTACCACACCTTCAAACTCCAACGTATCCTGTTTACTCAAATTATTATCTCCTCATTCTAGATTTAATACTTTGAGCATGATTATCTAGTTCTTCATACTCAGCGAGATGTGTAGCGGATTCTCCTAATTTCTCAATACCTTTTTTTGTAAGAGTTATATGGCTAATTTTTTTATAAAATTCACTTAGATTTAGCCCAGATGAAAATTTTGCAGATCCTAAAGTTGGTAATACATGGTTTGAACCAACATTATAATCTGAGACAGCCATTGGAGAATACTTTCCGATCATAATACTTCCTGCATTATGAATTTGATTTAAATACTTTTTATAATTAGATACATTAATTTCTAAGTGCTCTGGAGCAACTTCATTAATTACTTCTATTATTTGCTTATCGCTTTGGGCCAACACAATTAATCCATTATGTTTTAAACTTTTTAAAACAACTCTTTTCCTTTGAACTTTTTTGATACTTTCTTTTATTTCTATATAAAATTTATTTGCTAATTTTTTATCTTTCGTAATTAAAATACACTGAGAATTTACATCATGTTCTGCTTGTCCAATCATAGAAGTTATAACTTGATTTAGATCAGTTTTACCATCTGCTAAAACACAAATTTCACTAGGCCCAGCGACCATTCCTTCTGTCCCAACATCACCAAAGACTTCACGTTTGCTTCTTGCAACATAAATATTTCCAGGCCCAACAATTTTATTCACTTTTTGAATATACGCTAAACTTGCTATAGCTTGGGCACCACCCATTGAGAAAATTTCTCTAATTCCAACTTTTTTAGCTGCATAAAGAACAGCAGGATTTAGTTTTCCATTAAGTTTTGGATTTGCCAAAACGATTCTTTTTACTCCAGAAATTTTTGCAGGCACTGCATTCATTAATAATGTTGATGGTAAATTAGCTGGTACATAAATACCTACAGACTGTAGTGGCACATGCTTATATTCAAGTTTATTTTTAAAATTATCTACATACTTAATATTTTTTGGTTTTTGTAGTGAATGAAACTTAAAAATTCTATTATAGGCTAAATCGATACTTTTTTTAATCTTGGGCTCTAATGTATTAATTGCTTTGTTTACTTTATCTTTTGAAGGAACTATCTCTGTATTTTTACTAAATTTTTTCTCATACTTTAAAAGTGCTTTTCTTCCATTAATTTTGATATCTTTTAAAATTTTTGGAACTATCGAAGTGTCTACTGCTTTTCCAGATCTCCTTTTATCCAAAAAAGATAATAATTCTCTTTTATAATTTTTTTTCTTACAATTAATTACTTTTATCATTTTCAATTTTTTGGTCTTCTAAAGTTACATCAATAACTTCTGTGGAAAGTGTTATAATTCCATTTTTTGAAAATAACAGAACTATTTCAAAATTTTCTTTTTTTTTAAAAATATCAATTGCAAATAATTCTAAAGTTAAATCCGTATTGGACTGGTTAATGTTTTTAGACTTGGAACTTTCAATAAATTCAAATTTTATAACACTATTAATAGGTTTGCTACTATCTGTTTCCTTATCTATTCTTAGAACAGAAAGTAAAAAAATTTTTGTAGATGGTAAATATTTTATATCAGAAATTTTGACTTTAGACTCTGCGCATATCGCTGATATAATATGTAAGTCGTCTGGAGATTGAGCGATTACTTTCTTTAAAAAATTATTCACTAAGATATTCTTTTTATTTTTACTCCTATTTTTTTTAATTTATTTTCAATTTTTTCATAACCTCGATCTAAATGATATACTCTATTTATAATAGATGTTCCTCTTGAAATAAAAGCTGCTAAAACTAAAGCTACTGATGCCCTTAAATCACTAGACATTAACTCAGCTCCCTCTAGATTATTAGTTCCTTCAATAATTGCCTTGTTACCTTTAATATTTATTTTTGCACCTAATCTTTTTAATTCTGGAACATGCATAAATCTGTTTTCAAATATATTTTCTTCAATTGTGCTTGTTCCATTTGCTCTAGTTAATAATACCATAATTTGAGCTTGCAAATCAGTGGGGAAGTTTGGATATTCTCCAGTTTTTAAAAAATCCAAACTTCTAATTTTTTTTGGTCCCTTAATTTGAATTGTATTTTTTGTGGTTTTTATTTTAGCTCCAATTTTCTTAAGTAAATTTATCTCAGTATTAATAATTTTTGGCTCAAAGTTTTTAATTTTTAAGTTTCCACCATTTAAACATGCAGCAACACAAAATGTGCCTGCTTCAATTCTGTCATTCATGATTGAGTAAGTTATACTTTTTAATGTTTTGACACCCTCTATTTTTAAAGTTCTTTTACCAATCCATTTAATGTTAGCTCCCGCTGTTTTCAAAAAATTAGTCAGATCCTTAATCTCAGGCTCAATTGCACAATTCTTTATTGTTGTTATTCCTTTTGCAAGACATGCAGCAAGAATTAAATTTTCGGTAGCTCCAACAGATATTTTTGAAAATCTTATTTCTGAACCAACTAATCCTTCTTGAACTTTTGCGTTAACATATCCTTTCTCAATTTGTATTTTAACACCTAGCTTTGATATGGCTTTTAAATGTATATCTATTGGTCTTACTCCTATACTGCAACCACCTGGGCTGCTTACTTTTGCTTTTTTATTTTTTGCCAATAAAGGACCGAGAACTAAAATTCCTGCTCTCATTGTTTTAACTAGAGAATAAGGTGCAAAAAAATTATTTTTTTTTCCTTTTGAGATTGTCGCGATTTTTTTATTATTTTTAAAGGTAATTTTTCTTCCGAGTGATTTTAGCAAATTAAACATTGTATCTATGTCTTTAACTCGTGGAAGATTTTTAATTGTTACATTTTTATCGAATAGTAAAGTTGCAGCAAGTATTGGGAGGGCAGCATTTTTACTTCCAGAAATTGAGACCTCTCCTCTGATCTTGGAGGGACCATTAATTTTAAATTTGTCCATTCTAAATTTTGGGAAGCGTTACCCCTTTTTGGCCCATATATTTTCCATTTCTGTCAGCATATGAAACATCAGGTTTCTCATTCCCCTTTAAAAATATAAATTGAGCCACACCTTCATTTGCATATATTTTGGCCGGTAATGGAGTTGTGTTAGAAAATTCAAGTGTCACATGACCTTCCCATCCTGGTTCTAAAGGAGTTACATTAACAATTATTCCACATCTTGCATAAGTGGACTTACCTAAACAAATAACAAGGATATCACTAGGAATTTTAAAATATTCGACTGTTCTAGCTAAAACAAAAGAATTTGGCGGAATAATACATTCATCAGACTCTTTTGTAATAAAATTTGTTGGTTTAAAATTTTTTGGGTCTACAATTTCAGAATTAACATTAGTAAATATTTTAAACTCATTAGATACTCTAGCATCGTACCCGTACGAAGAAACACCAAATGAAATTTTTCCTTCCCTTATTTGTTTATCTTCAAATGGTGAAATCATTTCTTGTTCTTTCGCCATTTTGACTATCCACTTATCTGATTGTACTGACATTTATTTATTTTTTTTATTTTTTCTTTGAAAAATTTTTCTTTTTCTTAAGTTTTTACGCAAAGCTTCTTCGAGTTTAGCTTTTTTATCCTTCTTCCTGTCCATCTTGATTACTTTTTGTCTGGATTGGTAAGGTGATCCAAAGTTATTACTTGATCGATTGGTATTGTTTTATCCTCTGGACTTTTGGGTTCACCTTGTTTGGCTATTTTTTTTGCTCTTTTTTCAGCAAGCTTTTTTTCTCTTTTAGCCTGCTTCTCCATAGCCTTAGCTCCTCTTGTCGATTTATAATCGTAGTGAATTCCCATATCATTTACCTATTTTAGATATACCCGATTTTCATAAAAAATTAAGGCAATTATTTGAAAAAAACAATTTTATACACTAATTATAATTAAAAAATGCCCTCATAGTTAAATGGTATAACACATCCATGGTAAGGATGAGTTTCCAGTTCAATTCTGGGTGAGGGCACCAGTTATTTGTAGAATATTTTTCTGGTTATAAATCCAATTAAAACCAGGATTATCATACCAGTTATTGGCACATATATATCTGGAGATAAAATTATATCAAATATACTTGGAAGTTTTTGATTGTTTTCAATTACTTTATTTAGCCCTGCACCAAGTGAAGCTCCAACGAATAACTGTGGTGTCATTCCAATAACAGATCCAAAAAAGAAATTTCTAATCTTAACATCAAATAATGTTGGCAAAATGTTTGAAATAAAAAAAGGTATGCCACCAACAAATCTGTATATTAGAAAAAAAGTAAATTCATTTTTTTTAAATTTTTCAGTAAGGTTAGAAAATTTTGCTGAAAATTTTTTTTTTATTAAATCTTTAAAAAAATAATTTGCAAAAATATATAAAAGTGTTGCACCAATAGATAAACCAAATACTATGAGGATTGTACCTATCCATTTTCCAAATAGAAATCCTCCAACTAAAAAAACTGGTGATCCAAATCCTAAAAGCATAACCCAAATAATCACCCCAATAAAAAATAATATGCTAGCAAATAAAAGATTGGAATTTTTGATATCATTTAGTTTATCTCTATTATTTTTTATAAGTTCAAAACTTGAAAAGTCATCAAATGAGAAATAGCTAAAAAAAAGCAACAAAAAGCCAGTAACTATGGAAAGATATATAATACCGAGAACAATTTTTATTTTATTTTCGTTTTCCATTTTGTTCTAATTTATTAAAAATCGCTGTACTTATATACATTAAATTGTATAACTACCGAAATTTAACAAAAAAAAAGCCTTAATATGAAACGTACATATCAACCTAGTAAAAAAGTGAGAAAAAGAAGGCATGGTTTTAGATCTAAAATGAAGACTAAAGGTGGAAAAAAACTAATTAGAAGAAGAAGAAGTAAGGGTAGAAAAAAACTCACTGTTTAATGCAGGTTAAATTAAAAAGCTTATCCAAAAATGAGGATTTTAAATTTATTTTAAATGGTAAAAAAATTTCAAATAGATATTCAACAATTTTTTACAGGAGATTGGAAAATAAAAATAATCAATATTTTAATATAAGTTTTATTACAAAAAAAAAGATTGGTACAGCTGTTATAAGAAATAAAATTAAAAGAAGATTAAGAAATATGATGAATGAGGCTCTAAAAAAAATT
>CACAUA010000004.1 GCA_902535625.1 uncultured Pelagibacteraceae bacterium
TTACTCAAAACAAAAGATGGTCAAATTAAATTTGAAAATGATCGTATTTTATCTTCTGATTTAAAAATGAGAAATCCAAATGATCTTAGAGCAATACAACTTATATTTCAAAATCCAGACGAGTCGTTAAATCCAAACCACACAGTTGAGCAAATACTTTCTCAACCTCTAAAGTTATATTTTAATTTATCAGGAGAAGAATTAAAAAAAAATATTATTGATCTACTAAAAAAAGTAAGGTTAGGAGAATTTTATATGTCAAGATATCCTAGACAATTATCAGGTGGTGAGAAACAAAGAGTTGCAGTTGCAAGAGCATTTGCTGCTAAGCCAGATATAATTTTGTGTGATGAGGTTACATCGGCTTTAGATGTTTCGGTTCAGGCAGCTGTTTTAAACTTATTACAACAATTAAAAGAAGATCTAGGAACAACCTACGTATTCGTTTCTCATGATCTAGCTGTTGTTAGAGCAATTAGTGATAGAGTTGCAGTTTTATATCAAGGAAGATTATGTGAAATTGGTCCTTCTCAAAATGTCTACAAATTTCCATCACATCCTTATACTGAAGTGCTACTAGGTGCTGTTTTGGAACCAGACCCAGATATAAAACCAAAATTGGTAGCTGAGGATATAGTAGAGGAAAAACCCCCTGAGAAAGGCTGTTCATTTCAAGGAAGATGCCCTAGGAAAATAGGTGATATTTGTAATTCTGAGGTTCCACCATGGCAAATAGGTGAAAATGGTAACGCTATTAGATGTCATATTAATATTGATGAATTAGCAAGTTTACAGCAGTAGTTATGACATTTATTTTATTTCCTACTCAGTCTCAATTTAATATAAGAAAACTTCTTTATGAAAATAAATAATGTAGTTGTAATTGGTTCTGGCACAATGGGTAGCGGTATAGCTGCACATTTGTGTAACGCAAATGTTCCTGTCACTTTGTTGGATTTAACTACAGAAATCAGTCAAAAGGCTAAAGAGAGAATAGGAAAATCTAGACCTCCTTTGTTAATAGATAAATCAAAATTAGATAATATCCATGTAGGAAACATTGAAGAAAACTTTGATGTTGTTTCGAATGCAGATTGGATTGTAGAAGCTGTTGTAGAAAGAATAGATATAAAACATAATATTTACGAAAAAATTTTTAAGCATAGAAAAAAAGAATCTGTTGTTTCATCTAATACCTCATCTATTCCAATAAGTGTTCTATCAGAAAAATTATCTGATCAAGACAAAAAGGATTTCTGCATAACTCACTTCTTTAATCCTGTGAGATACATGGATTTACTTGAAATAGTAAAAAGCAATGAAAGTGATTTAGATAAAGTTAAACTTTTAAAAGATTTTTGTGAAATAGACTTAGGTAAAGGTGCAATTATCTGCAATGATACTCCAGGATTTTTAGGCAATAGAATTGGAGTTTATGCAATGCAAATTGCAATGACAGAAGCATTTAATCTGAAACTTAGTGTAGAAGAGGCTGATGCTGTCTTTGGCAGACCAATGGGTATACCTAAAACCGGAGTATTCGGATTGTATGACCTAATTGGTATTGATTTAATGGCAGATGTATTGAAAAGTTTTATTAAAGAGTTACCTGAAAGTGATCCATTTCAACCTGTAGCAAGAGAAATGCCACTTGTGAAAAAATTAATAGAGACTGGATATACCGGCCGAAAAGGAAAAGGTGGATTTTATAGAATGAATAAGGAAGGTGGTAAGAAAATTTTAGAGGCCATCAATCTTGAAACTGGGGAATATTCTCCCTCAAAAAAAATAGATATTAAATCTGAAAAAGTTGATTTAAAAAAATTAATTAATCGTGGAGATAAATATGGAGATTATGCTTGGTCAGTAATTTCTAAAATAATAAAATATTCTTCTTCATTAGTTCCAGGTATTACAGATAAGTTTAACGACATTGATGAAGCAATGAGACTTGGCTTCAATTGGTCTAGAGGGCCTTTTGAAATGTTAAAAGAAATTGGAGTAAATAATTTTTTTCAAAAAATTGATAATTTTGAGGGAAATAAATTTTTAGAAAATTTATCAAAATCCAAAGATGAAAATTTTTATGGTGAGAGACAACAATATACTGAAATTGAAACTTTAGGAAAAATTAAACCAAGAGCCCTTAAACTTGATAAAAATAATTCTGCTGAAATTTACAGATTTCCTGAATTTAACATTGTCGAATTTACAACTAAAGCAAACGCTTTGGATTACGACTCAATGGACTCATTAAAAAACGCTACAGACAAACCATTGATAATTATTAATGAAAGTATGCAGTTTTCTGCTGGTGTTAATTTAACATATACTATGAACTTTGCAGATAAAGGTGACTTTAAATCAATAGAAAAATTTGTCGGTTATTTTCAAGAAACATGTAAACACTTAAAATACTCAAAATTTCCAGTAGTTTCAGCACCATCAGGTCTTACACTTGGAGGGGGTTTTGAAGTTTTAGTACAAAGTAACTTTGTTGCTTCTCATACAAATATTGTTGTTGGATTAGTTGAAACATTGGTTGGTTTAGTTCCAGCCGGAGGAGGATGTAAAGAAATGTTATGGAGATGGTCTCAAACAGAAGAGGCAAAAAATGACCCAGATTTTGCACCTTTAAAAGTTTTTGACATCATTGGTTATGCAAAAACCGCAACATCTCCAGTAGAAGCCGAACCTCTAAAGTATTTAATCCCTGAAAATAAAAAAATTATGAGCAGAAATAGTCTATTAAATGAAGCAAGAAAAATTTTGGATCAAAATAAAGAATTTACTCCTCCAAAAGAATGCACATTTAATTTATCTGGTAAATCTTTAAAAGACAAAATGGTTGGTATGTTAGAAAAACTGTATAATGATAAAATTATATTAGATCATGGAATGATGGTTGGAACAGAGCTAGCAAATGTTTTAAGTGGTGGTGATACAACTATAGATAAAACTCTTACAGAAGATCAGTTGTTTAAATTAGAGCTAGATGCTTTCATGAAATTAATTGAGACAAGTAAAACCCAAGATAGAATTAAACACACATTATCTACTGGAAAACCTCTAGTTAACTAATAACTTTAGATTTTTAATATAGTCAGGTTTTAATACATAAGTTGATTTATTTCCCGTTTTAATTTTTTTCAAAGAGTCCATCCCTGCAATTACCCTTCCAATTGGAGTGTACTCACCTTGATATATTGGTATATCTACTAAAGTAATAAAAAATTCACTATCTTCTGTGTCGAATTGATCTTTCCTAGCAAAAGCTACAGAGCCAGCATTAAATAAAAAGTTACCACTAAGCTCAGATTTAATTGTTCCTAAACCAGATTTACCAGTTCCTACTTTAGAATAATTTAGATTAGATACATTCCCATATTCAATATCTCCAGCTTGTATTAAAGTATTTTCTATTACTCGGTAAAAAGTTGAACCATTATAGGAACCTCTATTTATTAACTTCTTAAATCGATTTACAGCTTTAGGAGCAATTTTAGGATCTAATTCTATTAGAACGTTACCACATTCAACTTCCATAATTGCAATATTCTGCTTATCTTTAAAATCTATGTTATTTAAATCGATTTTTTTTACAAAAAGACATTTGTTATTTAATATATAAAATGAACCTAAAGTTAAAATAATGAGTAGAATTAGAAAAATAAATAATATTTTTTCAGATAGTGATGGTTTAATTTTTTTTATCATTCAAAAAATAAACTTTTATCTATTTCTTTAAGACCATTAATTAAGAAATTTTTCTTCTTAGTTAAAATATTATCTTTTTTAATTAATAAATCTATTTCTTTAAAATTTGTTTTTAATAATGAATAAATTTCAGCCATATCTTCTTCAGCTGTGCTCATTGAATATTCTGTTAAAAAGCCTTTCGTAATTTCTAAATCTAAACCTAATAAATCAGTGCATGTAGAACATGATGCGTAAGAAAAATCTTTATTATTAAGTTTGCTCCACTTATTTTTTTTAAAAAGCTCAGGAAAACTGTTATCAATCATATGAAATATTTCATGATGGATCATTCTTTCAAAATACTTTCGGTTAAATGTTAAGTCTAAAATTAAAGTCCTGAATTTATTATCTGGTATACCTCCTGTATTAATGCCTGAAATTTCTAAGTTTTTGCAAAGAACCACAAATTTCAAATTTATTTTCCTTAAGAAATTTGAGTTATAATCTCTCAGATTATTTTGAATTGTATTAAATTCACGATCCAAATCACTGTTATTTATGCCGTTACACTTAATATTATTTGTATCACCAATTACAAAACCTCTTTTTGATACCAAATATTTGATACCATTAACATCATCAACTTTATGAACTTCTAAATTTGGGATTTTAATTAAATTATATATTGCATCTGCATTTACATAAGAAAAGTTAAAAAATAATATAAATATTAATATAATATATCTCATTTTAATAATTTTGATGATATTAGATATAATATGAATGTGATAGGATTTATTTAATGAAAAAAAAAAAAAGAAAAAAAAATATTAATAGAGATCATGAGTCAGTGCCTAAGATGTTTGCAAAAAAATACATATATTTCTATTATCCCTTTTTCTGGATCATTCTAATAATATTCCTATTACTAAAATGACAAAGTCTAAAAAACCTATTCAGCCTGTTAGTGGCACAGAAGTGCCAAGATATGCGGGCCCTTCTACATTTGCAAGATTACCTGAGCTAAGAGATGTAGAAAGTTGTGATGTTGCTATTGTCGGAGTTCCATTTGATTCAGGAACAAGCTATAGACCAGGTGCAAGATTTGGCCCACAAAGTATTAGACAAGCATCTAGACATTTAAGGACTAATTATCATCCTAATTATGATGTAGAACCATTCAAAGTACAACAAGTTGCAGATGCAGGTGATATTACTTGTAATCCATTTAATATTGATGAAGCCATCAAACAAATTGAAGTAGGAGCAACCGATTTATTAAATAAAGTTGGAGGAATTATAAGCCTTGGAGGAGATCACACAATTGCTGTGCCTTTACTTAGAGCAGCCAATAAAAAGAATAATGGACCCGTATCACTTGTTCATTTTGATGCTCATTTAGATACCTGGGATACCTACTTTGGAGCACCCTATACTCATGGTACTCCATTTAGAAGAGCTCGTGAGGAAAATTTATTTTTAGATGACGCCTCTATGCATGTAGGCATAAGAGGTCCACTTTATAGCAGAGATGATATAAAAAATGATGAAAGCTTTGGATTTAAAATTATTCATTGCGATGAATTTCAAACAGAGGGAATTGATAAAATTGTTGAAAGAATAAAAAATAGAGTAGGTGATAATGCATTATATTTGTCCATTGATATCGATGTATTAGATCCAGCATTTGCACCAGGCACAGGAACACCTGAAATTGCAGGAATGACCACAAGAGAAATTGTAAACGTCCTCAGGGGTTTATCAGGTTTAAATTTGATTTCCGCAGATGTAGTTGAAGTTGCTCCTGCTTATGACCATGCAGAAGTAACCTCTCTAGCTGCAGCAACAATTGTTTATGAATTAACTAATTTATTTGCAAAATCATGAAGAAAGGATAATTTGCGCGCATGATTGAAAAGAGAAATTTTTATATTAATGGTTCATGGGTTCCCCCAAAAAACCCAAAAGATATTGAGGTCATAAATCCAGCAACAGAAAAAAATTGCGCAGTAATTTCTTTAGGCAGTAAGGAGGATATCAATGATGCAGTTTTAGCAGCTAAAGAAGCTTTTAAAACCTGGGGATTTACCTCTAAAGAGGAAAGATTGTCATTATTAGAAGTTTTTTATTCATTATATAAAAAAAGATGGAATGATATTACAGATGCAATTATTCAAGAGATGGGAGCGCCAAAAGACTTTGCGTCAAAACTACAAACAGGAACTGGTGCGAGTCATACAAAATCATTTATTCGTTATCTAAAAGAATTTGAATTCGAAAAACCTTTGGGAGATCATGCAAAAAATCAAAGAATAATATACGAGCCTAAAGGTGTGTGTGCATTAATAACACCGTGGAACTGGCCAATAAATCAAGTTACTTTAAAAGTCATTCCTGCATTGGCCTCTGGTTGTACTATGATTTTAAAACCTTCAGAACTAGCACCTTTATCAGCAATGATCATAGCTGAGTTAATAGATGAAGCGAAATTTCCGAAAGGTGTTTTTAATTTAGTAAATGGAGATGGGGAAATAACTGGAGATGCATTAACAAGTCATCCAGATGTAAATATGATTTCATTCACTGGCTCTACAAGAGCAGGGGCTTTAATTTCTCAAAATGCCGCAAAGGACTTTAAAAGAGTAAGTCTGGAGCTAGGAGGAAAAGGTGCAAATATTATATTTGAAGATGCTGATGCAGAAGCAATAGAAAGAGGTGCATTTAGATGTTTTAGAAATTCAGGACAATCATGTAATGCCCCTACAAGAATGCTTGTTGAAAAATCAATTTATAATGAAGCGATAGAAAGACTAAGAAAATATACAAATGAATTTAAAGTAGATGATCCAAATAAAAATGGAGAGCATATTGGTCCTGTAATTTCTGAAACTCAATTTAATAAAATTCAAGGTTTAATTCAAAAAGGAATAGATGAAGGAGCAAAATTAGTTGCAGGTGGAGTTGGAAAACCAAACGGATTAAATGATGGTTATTATGTAAAACCGACAGTTTTTGCAGATGTAAAAAATGAAATGGAAATTGCAAGAACAGAAATATTTGGTCCTGTTTTATCTGTTATTCCATTTGAAACTGAAGAAGAGGCAATTAAAATTGCAAATGATACTGATTATGGATTAACAAACTATATTCAAACTCAAGATAAGGAAAAAGTACAAAGAGTTGCTAGAAAACTTAGATCTGGAATGGTTGATGTAAATGGTGCTGGTATTGCAGTTGATGCACCTTTTGGAGGTTTCAAACATTCTGGAATTGGAAGGGAAGCAGGTAAAGAAGGATTGCTTGAATTTTTAGAAGTTAAATCTGTAGGTGGTTGGAATTAATTTATAGATTTATCTTTTACACCTTTTAAAAAGTCTAGACATTTCTTTAATTCACTAAGTTCTATATATTCATCAATTTTATGAGCCTGTTCAATCGAACCGGGCCCGCAAACCACAGTGCTAATACCAACCTCTTGAAAGAGTCCAGCTTCTGTTCCAAATGAAACAGCTTCTCTTGAATTGTCACCTGTTATACTAGAAACAAATTCACAAGCCTCGGAATCGTTCAATCTATTAAATCCAACTACTTCGCCTATAATTTCTTTTTTAATATAAGCATCTGAAAAAACTTTTTTCATTTCTGGCAATAGTTCTTTATCAACATAATCGTCTATTATTTGATTTACAAAATCTCCATCTTCTCTGACAACTGGTCTAGTTTCCCATTCAACTTTACATTTATCAGCGATAACATTATGAGCTATACCACCTGAAACTCCACCAACTGATAATGTAGAGTATGGTGGATTAAATATACAATCTTCAGGAGCTCTATCTTTTAGTTTTGATCTAATTTCTAGTAATTTGTTTATATACCTGGATGCATATTCAACTGCATTAACACCTTGGCCTGGTTTAGAACTATGACCAGCTAAACCTCCAAAGTGAACTGTATATTCATTCATACCTTTATGGGCATCAATGATTTTCATATTGGTTGGTTCACCAATAATACAAATTCCATCTTTAATATTTCTTTTTTTTAATTCTTTTATTAATAATGGTGCGCCGATGCATGCGGTTTCTTCATCGAATGTAAATGAAAAGTGAATGTCTCTATCTAAATTATTTTCTTTAAATTCAGGAGCATATGCTAAAGCACATGCAATAAAACCTTTCATATCACAAGAACCTCTCCCAAATAATTTCTCATTTTTTATAGTTGCAACAAATGGATCAGTAGACCAGCCTTTTGAAACTGGGACTACATCTGTATGACCTGAAAGAATAATCGGTTTTTTACCATTTCCATTTTTAGATTTTAAAGAAGCAAAAAGATTTACTCTTTTTTTATCACCATCAAAAATTCTAAATGAAGCTGCTCCTAAATTTTTTAAAATATCATCACAATAATTAATGAGACTATTATTATCGTTTCCAGAAATAGTTTTGAAAGCAATCAAATCTGTCAATATTCTTATTGAATCTTTATAAATTTTATCAGGATTATTTTCTGTACTCATTTACAAATCATTATATATTAAATTTATGAAAGAACAAATTACGTATGAAGACTTTGATAAAGTCGATATTAGATTAGGAACAATTATCTCTGTAAGAAAAAATGAAAAAGCAAGAAAACCTTCATTAGTTGTAGAAGTTGATTTTGGAGAAAAAATAGGGATAAAACAATCTTCAGCTCAAATTACTCATTATTACAATGAAGAGAATCTTAAAGGAAAACAAGTAATTGGTGTTTGTAATTTTGCAGAAAAAAATATTGCTGGAGTTGTTTCGCAAGTATTAATTCTAGGAGCTATAGATGCAGAAGGTAGAGTAACTTTAGTTCATCCATCTCAAGAAGCAGAGAATGGATTACCAATTGCTTAAATGCATCCAGAACTATTATCATTAAGTTTATTTTTTTTTGTTACCAGTTGCTCACCTGGCCCAAATAATATTATTGCATCTCATTCAGGTTTTAATCATGGAGTAAAAAAAACTATACCTCTAATGTTAGGTGTTATATTTGGTTTTACCTCAATGCTATCTTTAGTCAATTTTGGGCTAATTAATGTTTTTAAATTATATCCAATAATTCAAAAGATTTTAGTTTTTACAGGGTCTGCATTTTTAGTTTATTTGGCTTACAGAATTTCATTTTCTAAATCATCAAATCAAAAAGAAAAATTAGAACCTGTTAAATTTATAGAAACATTTCTTTTTCAATTCTTAAATCCCAAAGGAGTAATCGTTGCTATTATTGCAGTATCAACTTATATCGAATCTGGAGATAACTTTTTTACTTATTCTTTCTGGCTCCTAACTTCTGCCTTTTTCTTTGCTATATTTAGTATCTTATTCTGGACTTTAATTGGTAAATTTATGAGAAAATTCGCGACAAATGAGAAATTTATTAAATGGTTCAATTATGTTATGTCAGCGCTTTTATTAGGCTGCATAGCTACATTTTATTATTAAATATGAAACCAGGAGACAAAAACTCGTTCAATTCGTTAACTAAAATTTCAGTTAACGGCAAAAGTTACAATTTTTACTCACTAAAAGAGGCTGAGAAAAATGGTTTAGCAGGTATATCAAAGCTTCCAAAATCATTGAAAGTCTTACTTGAGAATTTGTTAAGATTTGAAGACGATATAACAGTTAATAAAAATCAAATAGAAGCTATTAAAGATTGGTTAAAATCTAAAAGTTCTAATACAGAAATTGCATATAGGCCTGCGAGAGTTTTACTTCAAGATTATACCGGAATTCCTGCGGTTGCAGATTTAGCTGCAATGAGAGAGGCTGTAAAAGAAAAAAATAAAGATCCAAGCACTATCAATCCATTATCATCAGTTGATTTGGTAATTGATCACTCTGTACAAGTAGATAAATTTGCAAATAAAAATTCATTAAAAGAAAATGTTGATATTGAATTTAATCGGAATGCTGAAAGATATTCTTTTCTCAAATGGGGGCAACAAGCATTCAATAATTTTAGAATAGTTCCACCGGGAACTGGAATATGTCATCAAGTTAATTTGGAATACCTTTCAAAAGTTGTTTGGAATGAAAAATATAAAGGTGAAGAATATATATTTCCAGATACTTTAGTTGGAACAGATAGTCATACAACTATGGTAAACGGCCTATCGGTTTTGGGCTGGGGCGTAGGAGGAATTGAAGCTGAAGCTGGAATGTTAGGTCAACCTATTTCGATGTTAATACCTGAAGTTATTGGGTTCGAAATGAAATCAAAAATGCCAGAAGGTACAACAGCAACTGACCTTGTTTTAACTGTAGTTAAAATGTTAAGAGATAAAGGAGTTGTGGGAAAGTTTGTCGAATTCTATGGTGAAGGACTAAAAAATCTAACTTTAGCAGATAGAGCTACTATAGCAAATATGGCACCTGAGTATGGTGCAACTTGTGGTTTTTTCCCAATAGATGACGAGACTTTAAAATATTTAAAATTCTCAGGAAGAGATGATCAAAATGTTGAAATTGTAAAACAGTATGCTCAAGAACAAGGACTTTGGGCAAGTTTAGATGTAGAATTTACAGACACTCTATCTTTAGATATGTCAACTGTAGTGCCGACTATTTCAGGACCAAAACGTCCCCAAGATAAAGTTTTGCTAACTAATGCATCATCAAATTTTAAAAAAGTGTTTTCAGAAGTTACTAAAAAAGAAGAACCAAATATTTATAATGTT
The DNA here is from genome assembly GCA_902535625.1 of uncultured Pelagibacteraceae bacterium. GTDB lineage: Bacteria > Pseudomonadota > Alphaproteobacteria > Pelagibacterales > Pelagibacteraceae > Pelagibacter. Next base: position 10,421 of record CACAUA010000004.1, read on the forward strand.
GAAAAAGAAGAATTTAAAATAACTGATGGTGATGTTTTAATTGCCGCAATCACTTCTTGCACTAATACTTCTAATCCAAGTGTACTAATTGGAGCAGGTTTACTTGCAAAAAATGCAATTGCAAAAGGTTTAATGACTAAGCCCTGGGTGAAAACATCTTTAGCACCTGGATCTCAAGTAGTTACAGATTATCTAGAAAAAGCTGGGCTAAATATTTATTTAGATAAGTTAGGATTTAATTTAGTTGGTTATGGATGCACTACTTGTATTGGTAATTCAGGTCCATTAGCTGATAACATATCAGACTCCATAAAAAATAATAATATTTATGCTGTTTCAGTTTTATCTGGAAACAGAAACTTTGAAGGAAGAATTTCACCTCTAATAAAAGCAAACTATTTAGCGTCTCCGCCATTAGTTGTTGCTTATGCAATAGCAGGAACTATGAGATTTGATTTGTATAAGGATCCGTTGGGCAAAGACAAAGATGGTAAAGATGTTTTTTTAAAAGATATATGGCCATCTAACAAAGAAATAGAAGAAACATTGAGAAATTCGTTAAATGCAGAAATGTTTATAAAAAGATACTCAAATGTTTCTCAAGGACCAGAACAATGGCAAAAAATTAAAACAGAAGAAACCAATATTTATAATTGGGAAGATAATTCAACATATGTAAAAAAACCTCCATTTTTTGATAATCTTCCTGATAAACCTGAGGGATTTAAAGAAATTAAGGATGCAAGACCACTATTAATATTAGGTGATAGTATTACCACTGATCATATTTCACCTGCTGGATCAATTCAAAAAGATAGTCCGACTGGAGAATATTTTATGAAACATCAAATACTTCCTAAAGATTATAATTCCTATGGAGCAAGAAGAGGCAATCATGAGGTTATGATGAGAGGAACTTTTGCTAATATAAGAATTAGAAATGAAATGGCACCTGGTACCGAAGGTGGTTTAACAAAGTTGTACCCTGAGGAAAAAGTAATGCCAGTATATGATGCGGTTGTTGAATATAAAAAAAGAGGTACCGATTTAGTTGTAATTGGTGGTAAAGAGTATGGAACTGGTTCTTCAAGAGATTGGGCGGCCAAAGGAACTAAACTTTTAGGTGTAAAAGCTGTTTTTGCAGAAAGTTTTGAGAGAATTCATAGATCAAATCTTATAGGAATGGGTATACTACCATTACAGTTTAAAGATGGAATAAATAGAACTAATCTAAAATTAAATGGCTCAGAACTATTTTCTATTATTGATTTAGAAAAAGGTATAGATCCTAGAGATGAAGTTGATGTTGAAATCAAATATGTCTCTGGAGACATCAAGAGAATTAAAATGTTAAGTAGAATAGATACTAAGAACGAATTAGAGTATTACAAAAATGGTGGAATCTTACAATATGTACTTAGGAACATGATTTAATGGATGAAGATATTGAAATAATAAATACCCAAACACGTAATGAAAAAATTAAAAACTTTTTCATAAATAACAAAAATTCTTTAATTTCGATATTAGTAATAATTATTTTAGCTTTAATTGGTTATTTTTCTTTTGAAGAATATCAATCTAGCAAAAGAGAAAAATTAGCAGATAAATACGACTTAGCTGTAATAAGATATGAAGCTGATAATAAATATAATGTGATCCCAGATCTTAAAGAGGTGATTAATGCTAAAGACAAAACATATTCTCCTCTAGCTTTTTATTTTTTGCTAGATAACGATTTGATAAATTCAAAAGATGAAATTAACAATTATTTTGATATTTTAATTAATGATATTGGTTTGGATAAAAAGTTCAAAGAACTAACAATCTTTAAAAAAGGCCTATATAATTCAGATTTTTCAGATGAAAATCAATTGTTAGCTATTTTTAATCCTTTAATTAAATCAGATAGTATATGGAAACCACATAGTCTTTATATTATGGCGGAATATTATTTATCAAAAAAATCAAATGCAAAAATCAAAAGAATTTTTTGAGCAAATAGTTACTCTTGAAAATAATAACTCTAAAATAAAAACCAAAGCTCAAAAAAGGCTAAGATCTAGTTTCAGTGAGTAGGATACCATTATATTTCGTCTTTTTACTTTTATTATCAAGTTGTGGTCAAAGTGATAAATCTGTAGAAAATACTAATTCTAAAATTTTATTTGAAGAAATTAAACCAATTCAACAAGAATTAAATCCAAATATAAAAATAAATCTTTCTAAATTAGTTAAAGATAATAGTTTTATAAATAATAATACAAATAATAATGGACATATAAACTTTGAGCCGACATTTGAAAAAAAGAAAACATTTAAATTTTCAAAGATTAAACAGTTTAATTCAATCGATACAGATATTTTATTTATCGAAAATAATGATCTAATTTATTTTGATAATAAAGGTACGATATTAAGAATTAATGAAAAATTTGAAACTTTATGGGAAGCAAATCATTACTCAAAGAAAGAGAAAAAACTTAATCCGATATTATATTTAAATTATATAGATAATAAAATTATTGCTACTGATACTCTTTCAAATATTTTTTCATTAAATTTAGATAATGGGGAACTAAACTGGAAGAAGGACAGTCTATCTCCATTTAATTCAAATATTGCTATAAAAAATGATAAATTTGTTACTGTTGATTTTGATAATGTAATTAGATGTTTCTCAATAGTAGATGGAAATGAATTATGGAATTTTAAAACAGAAAACACATTCATTAAATCTCAAAAAAAATTATCTGTAATTATTAAAGATGACATTGTTTATTCACTTAATAATTTAGGTGATCTTACGGCATTAAATATTAATGATGGGAGTTTAGTTTGGCAAACACCTACGCAGAGCAACGAAATATTCTTAAATGCATTTAGTCTAAAAAATTCGGAAATAATTTTAAATAATGAAACAATATATTTTTCAAACAACAAAAATGAGCTATTCTCAATTGACACAAGAACTGGTATAGTAAAATGGAAACAAACTGTAAATTCCAGTTTAAAGCCTACGATTTCTGAAAATTATATTTTTAATATTTCTGAGGAAGGATATTTATTTGTAATTGATACTGAGACTGGAAATATAATCAGGATCACTGATGTTTTCTCAACATTTAAAAAAAGAGAAAAAATTAAACCAGTAGGCTTTGTTATTGCTAAAAATAAAATTTATTTGTCTACCGATAATGGACGAATTTTGATTATTAATTTAACTAATTCTGAAACAGAGAAAGTAATTAAATTTAATAATGAAAAAATATCGAGGCCATTTATTAATAATGCTAATATTTTTTTAATTAAAAATAATGGAATTATAAGATCAAATTAATGTTATTAAAATTTTTAGAAAAAATTGGAAGAAAAAAGGTAGTTTTAGATAGGGGGCCGTCTCACCCAAAATTTAATGAAGCTAAACCATGGATGAATAGATATTATTTATTATTTAGGAATAGACCAAAATGGTTTCCATTTAATATATTAATTCATGAAATGTTGGATGATGATCATGGGGAGGGAGTTCATAATCATCTATTCCCTTATATTACAATAATTTTGAGAGGCGGTTATTGGGAAACTACTAAAAAAGGTAAATTCTGGAGAAAACCTGGATATATTGGATTTAGATCAGCCAATGCATATCATAGAGTAGACCTTAAGCCAGGAACAAGGCCAATGACAATTTTTATCTCTGGACCTTTTGGATTAAGAAAAGGACCAAGATCAGAATACGGCATCGATTTTAATTCAAAAAAGAATTAATGCAAAAAAGTTTTGTTAAAGAGTTTAAACTTTACTGCAAAAAAAAAAATTTAGATGTTAATTCGCATCAGATAAAACTCATAAAAACATTAGAAGAATATTATAAATTAAACTACAAATCGTTTATCTCAAAAATTTTATCAAAAAAAAATTATAAAAAAGGCTTTTATCTTTATGGAGATGTTGGTGTCGGCAAAACCATGATATTAGATTTTTTTTTCAACTTAGTTGAAGGTAAAAAATTAAAACTTCACTTCAATGAGTTTATGCTTAATTTTCACGATTTTGCACATCAATCCAAAGATAAAAATGATGAAAATAAATTAAGTAAATTTGTAAAAAATTTAAAATCGAAAGCAAAATTAATATATTTTGACGAGTTTCAAGTTACAAATATAGTAGATGCAATGATACTTGGAAAATTATTTGATGAAATATTTAAAGAAGATTTAAAAATTATTGTAACTTCTAATATAAAAATAGAAAATTTGTATAAAGATGGGTTGCAAAGAGATCAATTCAAACCTTTTATAAAAATAATGCAAAAGCAATCATTTGAATATCAATTAAATATAGATGATGATTATAGAAAGTCCGAAGGCAATAAAACTCAAAGATATTACTCACCTTTAAATCAAGAAAACAATTTTAAAATAAATAAATTATTTAGAGTGATGACTAAAGATAAGGTTTTAAAAGAAAAGATTTTAAACATCAAAGGAAGAAAATTTATTTTAAAAAATTTTTATGATGGAATTGTTCGATTAACTTTTAAAGAAGTATGTGATAAAAATTTAGGATCAGAAGATTATATTAAAATAGTAAAAAATTGTCTTTTTATAGTTATGGAAAATGTACCAGCATTTAATGATTTAAATTCAAATCAACAACAAAGATTTATTACTTTTTTAGATATCGTGTATGATCAAAATATACCTATGGCTATTAGTGCAGAACAAAATATTGATAAACTTACATCATCAAGATTATTGGAAAAACCATTTAAGCGTACCATTAGCCGATTATATGAACTAACATCTAAAAAGCATTTATGAGACAAGAATTTTTTAATCTTGAACTTAAAACAAATGGTCAAAAATTATATGAATTTACCGATCAAACGATAGACTGGATAAATAAAAACAATTTTAATAATGGTATTTTAAATTTAAGCATACAGCACACCAGTGCATCTTTAATTGTTCAAGAAAATGCTGATCCTGATGTTCAATCAGATTTAATTAATTATTTTGATAAAATTGCTCCAATGGATAATAAATTATATATTCATACAATAGAAGGTAAGGACGATATGCCAGCTCATATAAAGTCAGCTTTAACTAACAATCAAATATCCCTTAGTATAAAAAACAAACAACTTTTGTTAGGAACTTGGCAAGGAATTTACCTTTTCGAGCATAGGTTAGCTTCTACAAAAAGGCTAATTATTCATCATTTTATTGGAGATTAATTAATTTTTTAAAGTTTGAAATGCTTTGAGAGCTGCGTTTCTAGCTTCTTCATGCACGACTAATGGGGACGGGTAGTCCGAACCAATTTTAGTTTTTATAGCTTCCTGATACTTTGTTTCCATCTCCCATGGTTTATGAATAAATTTACTTGGAACTCTCTCAAGTTCAGGTACCCATTTTTTTACATACAAACCTTGTTTATCAAATTTTTCACCCTGCAATATAGGATTAAAAATTCTAAAATAAGGGGCTGCATCTGCACCACAGCCAGCAACCCATTGCCATTGTGCAACATTGTTTGCTTCATTAAAATCTAACAAACAATTTCTAAAATGTTTTTCACCCTCTTTCCAATTAATTCTTAAATGTTTTACAAGAAAAGAACCAACTACCATTCTAATTCTATTATGCATCCAACCTGTTTCATAAAGTTGTCTCATCCCAGCATCAACAATTGGGTATCCAGTCATACCATTTTTCCAAGCTTTCAAATTTTTTGCATTTTTATCCCATGGAAATTTATCAAATTCTTTTCTTAAATTACCTTTTAGCATTTCAGGGAAATAATTAATTAAACTATGTGAAAATTCTCTCCAGCCTAATTCATTTAGATATTTTTTAACACTAATATTTTTTGATTTATGTTTATAACATTTGTCCCAAATGTTACCTACATGTATTTGTCCATTTCTAATGAATGGCGAAAGTTTTGACGAACCATTTATGGCTGGATAATCTCTATCAACTCCATATTTTAACATTCTATTTTCAACAAACTCATTTAAATATTTTTCGGATTGTCTTTCTGTTGGGTTCCAATATTTTTCAAATTTTTTATACCAATTTTTCTTTGGTAAAATTTGATCTGGAACATTATTATTTTTGAATAATTTTATTTTGCTCTTAACTTTTTTTACCTTTAATGATTTGTTTGGGATACTATCTAAGTAAATTTGCTCTCCAACTCTCCAAAATGGACTATAAACTTTATAAGGACTTCCATCATCTTTAGTAACATTGTTATATTCATTAAGAACATTTCCTTTAAAGGATTTTGAGAGTATTTTGTTTTTTTCAAAAATTTTAATGAGATCATTATCTAACTTTAATTGAGATGGCTCATATATTTTATTCCAAAATATAGAAATTTCTTGTTTATCTTTGATTTTACTAAAAAAAGTTATCTCATCAGAAAATACTAATTCTAATTCAATATTATATTTAATTAATTCATCTTTAAAATTTATTAATGATTTACTTACCCACCATTTTTGTGCTTCTCTAATATCATCAAAATTTTCCTTGTTATAAATATATAATGCTGTGACAGTATCGTAATTATTTGTTGCATAAGATAATGCAGAATTATTTTTTATTCTAAAATCGTCTCTAATCCAAACAACAGCTTTTTTTGACATATACTTTACTTTCTGCCTTTAGATAGCAATTGTTTGTAAAGTTTTACATCTGCATTACCTTCGCATCCAATAACTAAAACATTAGATTTTTCGTTAAGATTTATTAATTTCTTTGTTTTAGGATTATTACAGAGACTAATAAGACTGATAATTCCTGGTGTAGCACATTCACCACCTATTATTGATCTTTTACTCAGTTTCTTGTCTTTTAGCATTGCAACAGTTTTAGAAACCTTTGAGTCGTTTACAGTTATACAACAATCACTAGCCTTTTTTAATACATGCCATGGTATGAGAGACATTTCATTGCATGACATACCACCCATTATACTTTCTTTTTTTATTTTAATTTTTTTTAATCTTTTGCTTTTTATACTTTGAAGTACACAATCAGCTCCATCAGGTTCAACTATTATTATTTTAGGAATTCTCTTGAAATATTTTGCAACTCCTGCAACTACGCCTGCTGCCATGCCACCGACGCCAGCTTGAAGGAATATATGTGTAATATAATGCGTAGTTTGTTTTGAAATTTCTTTAATCATTATTGAATAACCAGCCATAGTTAACAAGGGAACATAACTATAATTCTTCGTAGATACATCTTGAACAATATTCCAATTATTCTTTTTTGATAGTTTTTTACACTCGTTTAATGAGTTTTCGTAATTACCTTTAACTCTAATTACATCAGCTCCGAATTTTTCAATTTCTTTTACTCTCGCTTCACTTACATATTGACTAACAAAAATTTTACATTGCAAACCCAATCTTTGAGCGCCCCAAGCAACTGATCTACCATGATTTCCAGCTGTTGCAGATGATATTATTATATTTTTTTTTCTTTTAGATATTTTTTCTACAGCATATGCTCCACCTAAAGCTTTAAATGATTTTAAATGAAATCTTTTTGACTCATCTTTATAAAAAATATTGTTAAGTTTTAAATTTTTGTTTAGTTTCTCTAATTTTAATAGTGGTGTTTTTTTATAGTTTTTCCACTTAGATATAGAATTAAACGCATCAGCGATTATTTTTGACGAAATAATATTTAAAATATAGTTTCGATTAAAACTATAGTTTTTATTCGATAAAAATCTTGTATATTTCCATTTTCTATAACTATCAAAGCTTTTCACTTTAACAGTCTAGAGTATTCTGTCTTTCCCATTTTGTAATTGGTTTGGACTTATCAAATTTTTCGTTATCATTAAAATCTTTTAATTCCGAAGTCCTTAACTTGACGTAACTTTTAATTACTTCTGTTCCAAATGCTTTATTCATTTCTTTATTATTTTCAATTTTATCAAGAGAATCTTTTAGTTCATTTGGTAATTTAGAAAGGTTTGGATATTTTTTATAATCCTCATACATATTACAAAAAAGAGGTTTGCCAGGATTAATTCTTTTACTTAATCCCTCCACTCCTGCGGCTAATACACTAGCTTGAAGTAAATAAGGATTTGCGGATCCATCCATAAGTCTTAATTCAAATCTTCCTGGATCAGGTACCCTTATCATATGTGTACGGTTATTTCCTGTATATGATATACTGCTTGGAGACCATGTGGCCCCAGATTTCGTTGGTGCAGCATTTATTCGTCTGTAACTATTTATTGTTGGATTAAAAAAAGTAGATAAGGATGAAGCATGTTTCATGATGCCCCCTAAAAAATTATAAGCTGTCTTGCTTAGCCCAAGCTTATCATGTTTATCAAGAAAGATATTTTTCTTTCCTTTCCATAAAGAAATATGTGCATGACATCCGTTACCAGTCAAATTTTCAAAAGGTTTTGGCATAAATGTTGCTCTCAAATCATGCTTTTCTGCAATAGTTTTAACCATAAATTTAAAAAAAGTGTGTCTATCAGCAGTTTTTAGACAATCTGAATAATCCCAATTCATTTCAAATTGCCCATTAGCATCTTCGTGGTCATTTTGATAAGGACCCCATCCCATTTCAATCATACAATCACATATTTCTTTTATAAGCTCATATCTTCTCATTAATGAAGACTGGTCATAACAAGGTTTAGATTGAGTATCTCTATTATCTGCAATTGCGTTCCCATCAGGAGAAATCAAAAAATACTCACACTCCACACCTGACTTCATGCTATATCCCAATTCAGATAATTTTTTTATTTGTTTTTTTAACATCACTCTTGGTGAAGCATCGACTGGTTTACCATTCATCCATAAATCTGAAGCTAGCCAACCAACTTCTTTATTCCATGGTAGTTGAATTAAACTGTCAGGATCAGGTATTGCAAACATATCAGAATCAGCTGGTGTCATATCTAGCCAGGCTGCAAATCCAGCAAATCCAGCACCATTTACTTGCATATCTTTTATTGCATGAGCAGGAACCAATTTTGATCTTAAGACACCAAATAAATCCACAAAACTTATCAAAAAATATTTAATTTTTTTTTGTTTTGAAATTTTAAATAAATTTTTTGCCATCTAATAACGTAACACAATTATTTAAAAAATGATAAAAAGAAATCTTTGTAATAAATTAAATTTACACCAATAATAATTAATATTGCTATAATTACTCCATACTTTGCTTTTGGCCATGCAAGACGTGCCATTTTGCTTGGAGTTTTATTTTCATTTTGATTATTTTCTTCAGAATTTTGCATTAAAAAAAAGAGGGCACAGTATTTCATGCGCCCTCTTAAAAGTTTTAACCGTCTGTTATATTGCTTTTCCAGTCATTAGCACTTGGTTTTTTTCTGACAATTGCATTCATCTTACCATCTTCTTGTTTAGATGAAATAATATGCCAGCCAACCCAAATAAGGATTGCTATAATAACTAGCACTCCTTCCGAACCAACACCTGGATAGACAGATCCTTGTACCTCAGAGGCACTTAAATGATCTATCCAATTTGATACTGTTGCCATTTACATACCTCCTTTATCTACTGGCCGAGACTACAGCTTTTTCGTCTTCTTTAGCCTCTTCCATAATTGTATAGTCAAGTCCTGCAAGTTCTACTTCTCTTGGTATTCTTAATTTACCCATTCCGTGAAGAACTTTTGCAATTATATATCCAGGAAGCATACCTAGTACAAAAAACATTATTATTGCACCGATAAACATTCCAAGAGGATTAATTGCTGCATAATTAGTTCCATCCCACATAGCTCCAACACTGTATCCAGATGAAGGATAACCATTTAAAACGAAACCACATATCACAAGACCAACAAATCCAGCATAACCATGAACAGCTACTGCTCCTACTGCATCGTCGATTTTATATTTTTTCTCGACCCAGTAATGCATTTTGTAAGCTATAACTACTCCGATCATACCGATTATCATTGATTGTATTGGATGATATAAATCATTACCTGCAGATGCACATATTATTCCCGCAAGTCCTGAAGAATAAGTCCAGAAAGGATCTCCCTTCGAGACCACATACCCTGCTAACAACCCTCCAGATAACGACATTAAAAAGTTCATCGTTATTCCACTAAGTGTGGTGGGAGTTAGGTAGATGTTCGTTGCAGTAAAGAAAGTTACACCTTCCATACCATATTCAGGTCCAAGATCATAAATCGGAACATTACATGCTGCGTAAAAGCCCCAAAAACCTGTATAGATTAAGAATAATCCAACAGTCACTAACCAAGGATTTCTTGGTCCAATGTTTCTTGGTTCTCCGCTAGATGAAAATTTTCCAATTCTTGGTCCTAAAACAATTAGAACACCTAAGGCAAAACCTCCAGCAATTGCGTGAATTACTCCTGAAGCATAAGCATCGTGATATCCTAATATTTTTAACATCCATCCATCAAAATGCCATCCCCATGAAGCATCTATTGTCCAGAAAACAGATCCAATTGCAATTGCAAGTATTCCAAATGCAAAAGTAGTTATCCTTTCAATAACCGCTCCAGATACAATTGAAGCTGCAGTCCATGAAAATAATAAAAAGGCTGCCCAGAAGACACCCATTATATGATCATTAAGATTTACGGCCATCAATGCATTTGTAGGGTTAGCAAGATCATTTCCACCAAATCCACCTCCTAGAACTAGACCGGTACTTTCGGTCATAATCGAAGGAGCTAATCCGGGTCCTGTTGGAAATGCCCAGTATATCCACCAACCAAAGAAAAACCATGTGACTGTTACCAGTGGTATCAGCATTGTATTTTTCATAAGAGTATGTTGGTGATGTTTGTAACGAGATGCCCCAACTTCATACATACAGAAACCCACGTGGATCAAAAACATAAGAACCACAGTTACCCAATAGTAAAATTCTGTAAATAATGTTGTGAGAGCACCTAATTGATCAGTCATATTTCTCTCTCCTATTAATAGTTAATGGACTCTATGAAATTTTTTTTATGCTGACAATTTTATTTTATTTATAAAAAGTAGATGTTAATAATTATTTTATCAACTTGAAATTGAAAATTAGAATTTTAAATATGCTTTTTTAAGGTCAACCAGAGGATGATTCGGGGACATTTGAAATTTTACCAATAATTCTCTAGCTATCATATCTCTATCCTGCTGATTATTAGGTAATTTTATTTTACTTGGTATCGTTACCCAACCATTAGCATTTCTATCAAATACAGCAGGTCTATTTTCTTCATAACCCATATGAACATCTTCTAACCAATTAAGATCATCCCAACCCATAGCTTCTATATATTTTTTTAAAAATGGAGTGAGTCGACTATAGTCAGGCAAAAGATTAACGTCATATCGATAGCCGATTGTTTGGCCAATCATTTTTTCTCTAGCAGTCTCTTTTTTCTTGCCTAATTGACCTTTGATCTCTTTTGATTTGACTTTTTTCTTACCTTTTTTCTTTGGCATATTTGCTATTAGATTTTATGGAAATCTTTAACTCCTACTGTATGATTTGTTCCTGCAAGAGGCACTTTAGCTAAAGCAGAAGCCTCCATTGTTAATGCAGCCATATCTTCTGGTTCTAGCGAGTGAATATTTGTTTTTCCACATGCTCTAGCCAACAATTGAGCCTCCAATGTCATCGCATGCAAGTAATTATACACTCTTAATGCTGCATCATCAGGATTTAATCTTTTTCTTAATTTAGGATCTTGAGTAGCAACTCCTACCGGACATCTACCCGTGTGACAGTGATAGCAATGACCTGCGGGAACACCCATTTCTTTTTCAAAGTTAGATTCTGGTATTTCCTTATTACAATTTAAAGCCACCATTGCACCTGTTCCGATTGCAATTGCGTCTGCACCAAGTGCTAAAGCTTTAGCCATATCTGCTCCATCTCTAACACCACCTGCATAAATTAAAGTTACTTTTCCAGTTTTACCTACGTCATCCAAAGCTCTTCTTGCTTCTCTAATTCCAGCAATTCCTGGTATACCTGTGTTTGCAGCTGCAATGTGTGGCCCAGCACCAGTTGAACCTTCCATTCCATCAAGATAAATAGAATCTGGATCACATTTTGCTGCCATCCTTACATCATCATACACTTTAGCTGCTCCAAGTTTTAATTGAATTGGCACTTTGTTTTTTGTTAATTCTCTAAGCTCTTGAACTTTTAAAGCTAAATCATCTGGACCCAACCAATCAGGATGTCTTGCCGGAGATCTTTGATCAATACCTGCGGGTAGCGATCTCATTTCTGCAACTTGGTCAGTAACTTTTTGACCCATCAAATGACCACCCATTCCAACTTTTTGCCCTTGTCCAATAAAAACCTCAATTCCGTCAGCTAGTTGAGCATGGTGTGGGTTAAAACCGTATCTTGATTGTATGCACTGATAAAACCATTTTTCTGAATATCTTCTCTCATCTGGTATCATTCCACCTTCACCAGAACATGTAGCGCTACCAGCCATTGTAGCACCTCTAGCTAATGCAGTTTTTGCTTCATAAGATAAAGCTCCAAAACTCATTCCCGTAATGTAAACTGGAATATCAAGCTCAATTGGATTTTCACATCTTGGACCAATAATAGTTTTGGTCTCACATTTTTCTCTATAACCTTCAATAACAAATCTTGTTAATGTACCTGGCAAGAAAACTAGATCATCAAAAGTAGGTATCTTTTTCATCAAAGCCATTCCTCTCATTCTGTATCTTCCTAATTCCGCTTTGATATGAATGTCGTCCATAACCTCTGGAGTAAAAATAGCGTTGTGTCCCAACAAACTTTTGTTTCTTGAAGCTATTCCATTACCATTAGAATGTCCGTTTGACTTTCCATTACCATTTTTTTTCTTTGCCATTTAAATTGCTCCTTTTTTTTCTGTAGGTTCAAGAGCATCGTAATTCCAAAGTTTTTTTCCTGCTACAACTTTGGTCATCTTAGAAACATCGAAGTTTTCTCCGATCTCCGCAACCTTTAATTTTCTTTTTAGCCAGTCTTGATCTGAATCAGTTAATTCAGCTTCGACAGCATCACTACCAAATGATCCAATTTTTCCACCTACAAAAATTGTCCCATCATACATAGAATCTCCTAAATTTATTCCAACATCTCCAAGAATAATAATTCGCCCTCTCTGCATCATAAAACCTGTAAAAGCACCAGCATCTCCGCCAATAATTATTGTTCCACCTTTTTGATCAATACCAGTTCTTGCACCTACGCTTCCTTTGCATATCAGATCTCCACCTCTAATTGCCGCACCAAAACAAGAACCTGCATTTTTTTCAATTACTACTTTTCCTGCCATCATATTTTCTGCACATGACCATCCCACTCTTCCATTAATTCTAACAATAGGACCATCCATTGATCCACACCCAAAGTACCCTAAACTACCTTCAAATATTAAATTTAATTTATTGAGAATTCCAACTCCCAAGCTATGTTTTCCCTGTGGGTTCTTTATTACAATGGTTCCGTATCCATCTTTCATTAATTCATCAATTTTTTTATTTGCTTCACGACAATCCATGTTCTTAACGTCAATTTCAGTTCTTTTGTTAAAATCTACATCATATGTTCCAAAATAATAAAAATTTTCAGCCTCATCTGGATTAAAAAATTTTTGTTGTGTTTTTCCAGTTAAGACTTCTGTATGAAGTCCCATTGATTGAGCTTTACTTTTTTTTTCTGATGTTTTTAAATTTGCCATACTTTAACTTCTCCATCAAAAGGATCATAAGTTTCGATTTCTTGTGGTAATATTGATCTTATTGCAATTTCCTCTGACCCCATTGCAACTAAATCATCTGACTCGTACAATACTAGTGGTTTTGCAGCCATTGTATCTTTCGCCATCCCTAAGCTATCTTTTGTAGCAACAAAATAAGTAAATACCCCATCTAAACCGACAAGAGACTCTTTCATTCCCTCTTCTAATGTAGCTCCATTTCTCATTTTTTCTGCAAGATATACAGCGATTAATTCCGAGTCACATTCTGACATAAATCTCATGCCCTTATTTTCCAATACTCTTCTATTATTCCAATAGTTTGTTAATTGTCCATTATGAACGACTGATACATCGCTAAAAGGATAACCCCAAAATGGGTGAGCAGATTTAATATCCACTCCCGACTCTGTTGCCATTCTAGCATGACCAATTGCATGTGTCCCGACAACTTTATCTAAATTATATCTGCTACAAACAACTTCAGCGTTTCCCAGATCTTTAATTACTTCTAGAGATTTTCCCATAGATAATATTTCTACACCTTCAACACTTTCTATTTTTTGAGAAAATTCCATTAAATCTTTGTCATACTGAATTTCATACCGTAATGAATAAGGAAGAATTCTATCTTCTTTTATCACCTTAGCACCTAGCTCAGAAAGATAAGAATCAACAATTTTTTTTCTTTCATCATAAACTGATACATCTTCTTTTATTGAAGAACTTCCTTCTGCAACATTTTCACCAACCTTAAATCGCATGATGAAATTTTCTCCATCAGTTTTTCCATACAAAGCATATCCAGTTGAGTCCTCACCTCTATGCTTTAATGCTTGAAGCATTCCTTGGAGTTCAAAACCTACATTTGATGTATTTCCTCTATGAATTAATCCTGCTATTCCACACATATAATTTCCTTATTAAATTATGGTAAACAATCCAGATAAGTATCAAGATCCCATTGTGTTGTTGCACCTAAGAATTTTTCCCACTCATCTCGTTTGTACCAATTAAATACTTTATACATTTCATCTGGCATTGATGATTTTATTACTTCATCTTCCGCCAATCTATCTAAAGCCTCACCTAAACTTAGTGGAAGTTTTTTAACATCTTTACCAGCTTTTTGAGCTTCATATATATTTCTGGATTCTGGTTTAGCTGGTTTCATTTTTTTAGATATTCCTTCATCACAAGCTTTAAGTAATGCTGCACCTAATAAATATGGATTATGCATAGAGTCAACTGATCTGTACTCGAATCTACCTGGAGCAGATACTCTTAGACCACATGTTCTATTTTGATAACCCCAGTCAGCATATACTGGTGCCCAAAAACCTTGATCCCATAATCTTCTATATGAGTTCACTGTCGAAGAACCAATTGCTGTTAAAGCTGGCAAGTGTTTCATTATCCCTGCAATTGATTGTAATCCAATCTTTCCAGGCAATTGCATATCCTTAGTATCTGGCATGAAAGTATTAGTTCCACCGGATACATAGCTAAAGACTTCTTCTACACCTGGAAGTTTTTTGTTACCCAATTTGTTTACTGATACTTTTCCACCTTTCCACAAAGACATGTTGGTGTGACATCCACTTGCTGAAACTCCCATAAATGGTTTAGTCATAAAGCAAGCTATAAGATTATGTTCTCTTGCTACTTGAGCACAAATTTGTCTATACGTAGATAATCTATCAGCATTTCTTAAAACATTGTCAAATGTCCAGTTAAGCTCTAATTGACCAGGAGCATCTTCATGGTCACCTTGGATCATATCAAGACCCATCGCTTTTGCGTATTCAATAACCTTCATAAACACAGGTCTTAATGATTCAAATTGATCAATATGATAACAGAAAGGTTTTGAGAAACCTTGTCCAGTTGGAGTCCCGTCAGGATTTTTTGTTAACCACATCATTTCAGGCTCTGTTCCAACTCTTAATTCTAATCCATGTTTCTTTTTGAACTCATTCATGAAAATTCTAAGATTACCTCTGCAGTCACTTGTTAAATGACCGCCTGGATTTTTTCTTTCTTCTCTATTTCTAAAACATGTAACAAAAACTCTTCCAACTCTTTTATCCCAAGGCAATTGAACAAAAGTTTCTGGATCAGGTATTCCTACCAATTCCATAGCTTCTGGACCATAACCAATATAATTATTATGACGATCTAAAAATAAGTTTGCTGTTGCTCCATAAACCAATTGAAAACCTTTTTCTGCAGTTCTTTCCCAGTGGTCTGCTGGTATTCCTTTTCCAACAACTCTTCCAGTTACTGAAATAAATTGATAATAGATATAAGTAATTCCTAATTCGTTTATTTTTTCTCTAACCTTTTTGACGAGTTTAGCTCTACCTGGTTGGTTTACGTGTTTTTCAAGATCCGTCATTCTTCCCCCTTTGAATTTTCAGATCAAAAAGGTAACTGAAAAAAAAACGTTTGTCTACTTAGATAAATTAGCTCCAAGGAAACGGACTGTTCGATGTCGGATGAAGTTTTCCTTTTTCATATCTATCGAACCTAAACGGTTTTAATAATTCACTTTCATGACCTAAAATTTCTTGTGCAACAAGGTGCCCAACACCTATCATTTTGTAACCATGATTTGCATCTGCAATCATGTAAACATTTTCAAAAAATCTATCGAATATTGGGAATGAGTCTGGCGTCAAACAACCCAATCCTCCTGATGGTCCCTTTCTATACAGATGAGATTTACCAACAAAACGTTTCTGAATATGTGCAAGTGCTGAAGTCCACATATCAGAAAATTTATCAGTGGTTTGATATTCTGGAGAATCTATCCCATACGGATCAACATTAACTTCATCAAAATGTTTTTGAACAATGTAAGGTGATGTTCCACCTTGAACTCCCAATCCTTCAATATCAGGTTTATAATAAATACCCCATAAGTCTTCTGTAATTATTTTACCATCTTTGTCAGAATAAAGTGGTGCATCTGTATCAACATGAATTACTGGAGGCGGTTTACCTTCATTAGTTTTTAAATAATCTGCATCTACACCCAATACACCTTCTTGTAAAAACCAGTATTTCCACATTTCAACTTCATGCATTTTTCCATTTTTAGCATCTTTTATGTTAGTAGTTTTTGGTAACTCCAACATATTCCAAAAATCTCTTACCCATGGTCCTGCTCCAATAACTACCTGATCACAATCAATTGTACCTTTATCTGTAACCACGCCAGTAATTGCATTGCTGTTACTCCCTCTTTTAAAACCTGTAACCTTTACTCCTTTATGAACGTTTACACCGTTTGAATTTGCTTTTTTCTCTAGTGCTTTAATTGAGTCCTTATTAAATGCATATCCACCTTTTTTTTCATGCAAGACTGATGTAATACCTTTTGCTTGCCAATCACTAAAAATTCCTTGCATATATTTCATGCAATCTTTTTCACCTTCTATAAATTCTGATTCATATCCAATAGCTTTTTGTTGTTCATAAATACTTGCAACATCTTTATGCATTACTTCTGGAGAAATTTGCATATAGCCAACAGCATTATATTTAAATGCCTCTGGATCACTTTCCCAAACACTAACTGAATGAGCCATTAATTCTCTCATTGCTGGTTGAAAATAATTATTTCTAACAACTCCACATGCAATTCCACTTGCACCTGCAGCAGTGTCTTTTTTTTCTAGGACAACTACATCGTTTGGATTTTTATATTTTTCGGAAAGTTTCCAAGCAGTACTTAACCCGTGAATTCCTCCACCAATTATTACAACTTTTGCTTTTGTCGGTAACGACATGGACGAACTTTAATTTTTTAGCAAAGGAAAGAATATAATAATTTTTATATATAATTTATATAAATTCTAAATATTTGTGAGAATTTTATTTAAAAACTCAAATTTTTGAGAGTTTTCAAATATTCGTTAAATTCATTAACAAAATTCTGTGTGGGTAAAACGTACTTTTTTCTATGGTCATTTCCGGTTTTTTCGAGGTAAAAAAACTCTTTATCACAAGCTTCTTTGATCATGAGTGCAGACTTGGGCCTAGAGGTTTTGAAAAGTCTAGTCTTAAGTTCTTCTACAGATAAGTTTTCATTTAATTTATAGGAATTCATCACAATCAACATCATGTGATAATGTGAAGGAGACTTTCTGAAAAAGTAATTACTGGATGTATGGGACAGTTTCATTTGATCTTCCCAAAATTCCAGTAAATCCTTTGATGATTTTGACATTAAGATTTTACTCGTGTTTTTTGAGGATCGTAATGTGGGAAACCAACAACTTTAGCAGGTATTCTTTTTTGATGTCCATCAATTTTACCGACTTCAACGTTCATACCTATTTCTGAATGACCTACATCAATTCTGCATAAAGCAATATTTTTATTCAAAGTAGGAGATAGACATCCGCTTGTAACTACGCCTATTTGGGATCTTCCAATGTGAACACAATCACCGTGATTAGCTTTTTCTTTGCCTACAAGTTCTAATCCAACTAATTTCTTTTGCGGATTTTCTTTTCTCTTTATTAATGCTTCTTTACCGATGAAATCTGCTGTTTTTGTTTTTAAAGGAACCGTAAATCCAACACCAGCTTCAAAAGGGTCAACTTGGCCGTCAAATTCATTACCAAATAATATTAGTCCAGCTTCAATTCTTAATAAATCTAATGCTCCAAAACCAGCAGGTATTAATCCTTCATCTTTTCCAGCTTCCATAAGCACATCCCAAACTGCTGGTGCATCAGAAGGGTGACACCATATTTCGTATCCTAACTCGCCAGTGTATCCAGTTCTAGAAACCATTAATGGAATTCCACTAAGTTCTTTTACTCTACAGATTGTAAACCTAAACCATTGTAATTCTGAAATAGAAGGTTGTGTTGGTGGAGTAAAAATAAACTTTTCTAAAATTTTTCTACTATTTGGTCCTTGTAGAGAAATATTATTTATTTGATCAGTAGAGTTTTTAACTAAAACATTAAACTTTTTCTTTTTTGCTTGTTCTTTTAACCATTCACCTGCGTATTCATCACCACATACCCATCTAAATCCATGATCACTCATTTTTAACAATGTTCCATCATCAAACATAGAACCATTTTCATAACACATAGAAGAATAAACAATCTGTCCAACCGACAATTTTTTAACATTTCTAGTTAAAGTATAGTCCATCAATTCTTCTGCATCCGGACCTAATATTTCAAATTTTCTTAATGAAGATAAATCAATTAAAACTGCTTTTTCTCTGCATGCTGTATATTCATTTATTACTCCATGTTTAGTGTAATCATTGGGTAGCCAATATCCTCTAGCATCAACAAAGTTTCTTGTTAACTTAGAAGTTCTTTCATGAAATCCTGTATTTTTTGTTAGTTTTAGTTCTGAGTCTGGTTTCATTCTAAATGCAAAAGATTTTGTAAATTCTCTTTTTTTTTCATAAGTTCTAACAAAAATATCTGTAGGGTTCCATGAATTACATGGATCTATATCACTTGGACATGCTGATGTTCCGCAGGTTAAATCTTTTAAAGCTCTTAATATTACATAATCTCCAGGTCTAGCAAATGATTCATCAGAAAGCACAGTATTCAAACCTCCTGCCGAAGTATTAAAAAATAAATTTATAGCGTGCCATCCTTTTTGTCTATTAACCCCAAAATTTTCCATAGCACCACTTAAGTTATCTGAGCAATTTGGATGCCCAAAATAACCAGCGTCTTCGTAATACTTTGATGTACAAGCAAGATTAAAAGTGTCATGCCTACCAACAGTATCTCTTATTACCTCTACTAAAGGTTCATGATCTGTATCATAAAATTTTGAATATAATCCTGGTCCTGGAAAAGTATTACCCATAAAGGTCCTGGTTGTTTGCCAATCTAAACCTTTCTCTATACCTTTACCTAATTTAGCTGTATCAAAAGCAACAAAATCTGAACATTGTCTACCAGTTGGACAAATTATTTGAATATAGTCTCCTTCTTTAACTTCAAAAGAAATCGCTGATTGTTTTGCAATATTTTTTTCGTCTAGAGGATCAAAAATTGGATCTGGAATTATTCTATGTTCTTTATGGTCAACAATATTATTTCTTTTAATAAATAAAGTTAATTCTGTTGGAGGATTTTGTTCATGAACCAACATATCATTGCCAGGGGCAGAAAAAATACAATAACATTTATCTTTTGAAGTTATTTTAATTTTTTCTCCTGGTGGAGTGTCTTTATCAAAAAGGATTGAAGATTTAGACTTTGCAATTTTAAGATTTCTTTTTTCTAATTGACGCAATGCAATTTTTGAGCTTTCTTCATTTCTATTTAAAATTTTGATTATATCATTTTCTGATTTAGAAGATTTTAAATTTAAAATCGATGGATCTGAATTTCCATCAGAATTAAAAACAACTATTTCGCAAATTTGATTTCCTTCATTATTAATAATTTCAATTTCATCATCTGGAAAAATCTGAACCCCCGTAAGTCCACCGCCATTAATTACATATCTTTCAACCCCAGGTGGCAAAACATTTAAACCAGGTTCATTTATCCTTAAATTTTCGTCTAACATTTTAAATCAATGATTACTTATGTTTAAGAATAAATCAGTACTGATTAATTGTATATATAAATTTTAGTACCAACTTTTGTTGACTGTAAGATTAAATTTAAGGATACTTAAATACTTAATATATTAAGAGAGGAGAAATAAATGAAGAAAATACTATCTTTACTCTCAGCTATAGTAATTACTGTAGTAAGCTTTGCAGGAATATCTAACGCTGACAGTAAAAAACCCATAGTGATCCCAACTCATAACTGGTCAAGTCAAATTGTTATGGCCTATGTTATTGGTGGAATCTTTGAAAGCATGGGAAACAATGTTAAATATGTAAATGCTGACTCTCAAGCGGTTTACGAGTCAATTAGAATTGGTGATGTAACTATATCTCATGAAGTATGGGAATCTGCTTTTGGTAAGTCATTTACAACAGCTTTAGACAAAGGTGGTTTGTTAGATTGGGGTGATCATGAAGCAAGGACTCTTGAGGATATGGGATATCCAAACTGGGTTGTTGAAAAAGGTCTATGTCCAGGTCTACCAGATTGGACAGCTCTAAAAAATCCAGATTGTGCAAAAAACTTTACAACGCCTGACTCTCCAGATGGAAAAGGAAGAATGTTGGAAGGACCACAGACTTGGCATGGTGACTTAATCCCTCAAAGGATTGATGCTCTAGGCTTAGGAGATTTATGGTGGGTTAAGTTTGCTGGAGGTGCTGATGCACTTTGGGCAGAATTAGCAGCTGCTGAAAAAGAAGGAAGAGGAACAATAATTTTCAACTGGACACCAAACTTTACTGATGGTGCTGGTTTTACATTTATCGACTTCCCTCCATATACAGCTGGTTGTAGACCAGCAGATGGTGGTGATGGAAAATGTGGTTCTCCGGATGGTTATTTGAAAAAAGCAGTTCACGAAGATTTTCCAAAAACTCATCCAGATGCAGCAGCAGCGTTCAAAAAATTGTCATTCTCAACAAGTCAAATTGGTGCAATGGCAGCTTTAGTAGACGTTGACAAAATGACTCACGAAGATGCAGCTAAAAAATGGTTAGCTGATAACGAGTCAACTTGGAAAGCTTTCCTTAAATAAGGATAAAAGTTAAAAAATTAAGATCTCCCCCAATTCTGTTGGGGGGGATTTTTTTTTATAAAGATTTGTGTAAAATATATTTATGAGAAAATATCTTTTTTACTTTTTTTTAAGTTTATTAATAAGCTCATCAGTTTTTGCTCGAAGCACCGGATGTAAAGAAGGTAACTGTGAAAATGGATATGGAAAATGGGTTTATACAGATAAAACTACTTATGAAGGTGAGTGGGTAGGAACAAAAAAAAATGGCCAAGGTGTAGAAACATGGCCAAACGGATATATCTATAAAGGTGAGTTTAAAAATAGCGTTTGGAGCGGTATAGGAACTTTAACTTTCCCAGATGGCTCTACTTACGAAGGAGAGTGGGCTAATGGTTTTATGAATGGCAAAGGAACTTTTACTTGGGCTAATGGAGACCAAAAAATAGGGATTTGGAAAAACGGTAAATTACAAGATTAATGTCGAACGAAACTTCATTTAATAAATTAAAAGGATTACCCGAAAACCTAAAACAATTTATAGGACTGATAATTTTAACAATAGTCATAATTACTTCTTTTGCTATTTTAAATAATATATTTAGCGAGGGTGATGAATTAGTTAGGAAAATGAAATTGGAAGAAGAGAGAATTGCAAAAGAGAGAAAACTAAGTGCATTAATTTCAAAACTTCCCTCGGGTATATTAGTAACTTTTGATGGTACTGATCATTATAAATTATCAGATGAATTGTATGAGGGAGTGTGTAATGCCACAAAGCTTATCCCCCAAAGAGCAATAATGGGTGCAAATTTCTTAAATTTTAGAGCACACGAAATTTATACTATTAACGGCAATAAGATTGATGAAACATTTGTTGAATGGGATGCTGAAAAAAAGAAATGTTTTGCAGGTTTTACAGTTAGTGGAAATAACGTAGGAGTAGACGAAACAATTAAAGTAAGCGGTGAAGCCTTAAGTTTTTTAAGCACTGGAATTGATACAAGGGTTTATTTTATTAAAAATTTTTAATGGAAAGAAGCTTCAATTATATTGATTTTAATTTAATTAATTTTCGTATATTTTTAAAGAATTATGTCTGAAGCAGTAATCAAATGCGAAGCAGTTTATAAAATTTTTGGTGAAAATGCCAAAAAGATGCTTCAAGACTCAAATGGTAATGTTGATGCCAAAACATTTCAAGAAAATGGTTGTATAGTAGGTGTTAACAATGCCTCTTTTGAAGTGGCAAAAGGAGAGATGCTTGTTGTAATGGGCTTATCTGGATCTGGTAAGTCAACTTTACTAAGGTGTATATCAAGATTAACAGATGCAACAGGTGGAAAAATTTTCATTGAAGGTCAAGATTTATTAAATTTAAATAATAAAGAGTTAATTGAGCTTAGAAGAAACAAAATGGGAATGGTTTTCCAAAGCTTTGCTCTTCTTCCACACAAAACCGTTGTAGAAAATATAGCTTTTCCTCTTCAAATCAAAGGTATCAAAACTGAGGAGAGCATTAATAAAGCAATGGAGATGGTTAAATTAGTTGGACTTGATGGAAGAGAAAATTATTTTCCAAGAGAACTTTCAGGTGGACAACAACAAAGAGTGGGTATTGCAAGATCTCTAGCAGTTGAACCTGATATATGGTTTTTAGATGAACCTTTTTCTGCTTTAGATCCTTTAATTAGAAAAGAAATGCAAGATGAATTTTTAAGACTTCAAGAAAAATTACAAAAAACAATTATGTTTATTACTCATGATTTTGATGAAGCATTAAAACTTGCTGATCGAATTGCAATTATGAAAGATGGTATAATTGAACAACTAGATACACCTGCAAATATAGTTTTAAACCCAGCCACAGAATATGTAAGAAAATTTACTGAAGAAGTACCTAGAGAAAAAGTTTTATTAATTCAAGATGTAATGGATGAATCTATATCTAATAATTTAGGTGATGTTAAAGTTTCAAAAGATGAAATCATAGAAAATGTTGCAGAAAAAATATTAACGCAAGAAAAATCTGTAGCAGTTATAGATGAAAATAATAAAACCGTTGGGTCAATCAACCCGATAAAAATAATAAATACTGTATTTGGTGGAAGAAAGAACGGAAAATAAATTATGGAATTTTTAAAAAAAAATCCAAAAATATTTCAGTGGTTATTTCTATTAATTGTTTTTTTTGCTCTTTGTTTTGCTATCGATGTTCCAGAAACATATAAATTCATTAGAGGCCAAGCTGAATTCGTAAAAGACCCTAATCAAAGTAGTTATATATTTTTAGGCAAAGAAGTAAGATATTACGCCTTTGATGTATTTTGGCGACTTCCTCCATTACTTGGATGGTTACCAATATGGATAAATGACTCTTTGTTTTTCTTAATGAATGAGTGGATGCCAATGGAGTTTTGGAATGAGGACACTCAAGAATTTAAAACGAGACCAATAGTTTTGCAAATTAGCAGAAATTTAACAGCTTTTATGACTTTTTTAATAGAATTAATTAGAGAAATTCTTTTAGGTGGACTTGAAACAATTGTTGCCTTTACTAGTTGGGACTGGATCGATGCGAACCCTTGGGCAGAGTTACCAGGTCTACCTTGGACAATAGTTGCGGCTGGCTTTGCAATACTTGCTTATAAATTAAGTGGTATTGGACTCGCTTTATTTGCTGGTTTAACCATGGTTTATATTTCTATATTTGGACAGTGGAAACCATCAATGCAAACACTCTCTTTTATTTTAGTAGCTGCGCCTCTATCTTTTATATTTGGGTTAAGTTTAGGTATTGCAGCTTATAAAAGTAAACGTCTAGAAAAAGCTCTATATCCAATTCTATTAGTTATGCAAACAATGCCACAATATGCAGTATTAGTTCCTGCACTTGTTCTTTTTGGAGTTGGTGACCACGCTGCTGTAATTATAACTATGGTTGTTGCCGTTCCACCCATGATATTACTTACTTTACTAGGATTGAGAGCTATTCCTCCAGAAGTAATTGAAGCTGGAAGAATGAGTGGTTGTAATAATTGGCAACTAATGTCTAAAGTGCTAATTCCAACGGCCAGACGAGATATTTTAATTGGCGTAAACCAGGTTATCATGGTGTGCTTTTCTATGGCTGTTATTTCAGCCTTCATTGGAGCGAAAGGTCTAGGTTTCAACTTATTGTTGGCATTAAATCAGCTTAATATTGGATTAGCATTAGAAGCTGGTCTTTGTATAAGTCTAATTGCAATTTTATTAGATAAAATGTCATTAGCATGGGCAAACAAGCAAGTTGATTATTTTGGCAATTTGAATTTTTTTCAAAGAAATAAAAATTTATTATTTTTTAGTATTACGGTCATAATTGGAATTTTACTCGCTTACTTTGGATCTGTTTATTTTAAAGGTGGTTACAATTATTTATTTGAAGTTCCACACAATAAAGGAATATCAACTGCTGATTTTTGGAATAAAGGTGTCGATTGGATTTTTGATACCTTCTTTGTTTATATAAAAGCATTTAATACATGGTTAATTCAAGAAGTGTTACAACCAATGAGGGCTTTGTATTTAAGGATGCCAGCTGTTGCCACATTAGTTTTAGTTGTTGGTGCTGGCTATTTGATTGGTGGAATTAGATCTGCATTGGTAGTTTGTGGTTTGACATTATTCATAGCTCTAAGCCCTTGGTGGGATAGAGCCTTAGTAACGGCTTACATGGCAACATTTGGGGTAATTGTCTCTTGTATAATTGGTTTTACGGTTGGCACATTATGTTTTCAAAATAAACATTCTGCAAAATTTATGTTAGGGGTATGTGATATATTTCAAACATTTCCATCATTTGTTTATCTTATTCCTGTTATGATGCTTTTTGGAATAACTGACACTTCTGTTCTTATTGCTGTAATTGTTTATGCAACTATACCAGCAACCAGATACACAATTGAAGGCCTTAGAAGTGTTCCTGCAGGTTTGCATGATGCAGCGACGATGTCTGGCGTAAATAAATTTCAAAGATTAACAAAAATAGAATTTCCTTTAGCATTCCCTCATATGATGCTTGGTATTAATCAAACAATAGTGTTTGCATTATTTATGGTGATTATAGGGGCATTTATCGGCACAGAAGATTTAGGACAATATATTTTAAAAGCTTTATCAGATAAAAATGGTGCTGGTATTGGATTAACTTTAGGTATTTGTGTAGCTTTTATAGGTTTAATTTTTGATAATTTGATTAGAACTTGGGTAGAAAAAAGAAAAAAACATCTAGGAATTGCTTAAGCTTAAATGAAAAAAATTTTAATAATAGGCGGTGGCGCAATGGGATCTGCTTTTACTTTTCCATGTATAGACAATAAAAATGAAGTAACTATTACAGAGCCTTACAATAAAACTTTTATTAAAAATTTATCTTCAAAAAAGAAATATCATTCTAGTTTAAAAATAAATTTACCAAATAAACTAAAATACAAAAAATATTCAACTCATTTATTAAATAATAAATATGATTTAGTCGTTGTTGCGCTAAGTTTATCAGGAATAAATTTTATTAGTGAAGAATTTAAAAAATCAAACATCAAAAGTCCAATTCTTATTCTTACTAAAGGTTTGAAGTATGAGAAAAAAAAACAGAAAATTTTTACTATTTCAGAGGATATAAAGAAAACTAATAAAAATATAAACGTTTCAGTTTTAAAAGGACCTTGCTTAGCAAAAGAACTTTCAAATAAAAAACAAACAAGTGTAATTGTTGCTAATAAAAATATCAAAACTGCAAAAAAAATTTGTAATATGATAACTACAAAATACTATTTAACCGAAACTTCGAAAGATGTTATTGGAGTTGAGATCTGTTCTTCAATTAAAAATATTTATTCAATGATTATCGGGGCTGGAGATAGTTTAAATATGTCTTCAAGTTTATTCAAAAAATCTATAAATGAGATGATATATATTACTAAATATTTTAAAGGAAAAATTGAGACTGCTCTTGGATTGGCTGGAGTTGGAGATTTATACGTCAGTGCTGCTGGAGGTAGAAATAGTAAAATGGGAAGTTACTTAGGGCAAGGCTATACATTTAATAATGCTAAAAGAAAATTTATGCCTAATGAAACCGTAGAGGGAGAGCAACTTGCAAGAGAAATTGCTCCATTTGTATTAAAAAAAATTCAACAAAAAAAAATCCCTTTGATGACAAAATTAATTAAATCTATAATTAATAACAAAAAATTAATATTAAATTAAAAATGGCAAGTATTAAAATAGATAAAGTAAACAAGTTTTTTGGTAGCACACATGTGATCAAAGATGTTTCTCTTGATATAAAAAGTGAGTCTTTCACAGTTCTAGTAGGCCCAAGCGGATGTGGTAAATCAACAATCTTAAGAATGATTGCTGGTTTAGAGGAAATTAATTCAGGCACAATATCTATTGATGATAAAGTTGTAAATGATCTACCACCTAAAGAAAGAAATATTGCAATGGTATTTCAATCTTATGCTCTTTATCCTCATATGACTGTATTTGATAATATGGCTTTTGGTTTAAAAATTGAAAAAAAATCAAAAGAGGAGATAGAGCAAAGAGTAATGGAAGCTGCTAAAATCTTACAGATAGAAGAGTATCTTGAAAGAAAACCCAAACAATTATCTGGAGGACAACGTCAAAGAGTAGCTATTGGTAGAGCCATTACAAGAAAACCAAAAGTTTTCTTATTCGATGAACCATTATCTAATCTAGATGCAGCATTAAGAGTACAAATGAGAGTAGAATTGGCAAAATTACATGATCAACTTAATGCAACAATGATTTACGTAACTCATGATCAAACTGAAGCCATGACACTTGCAAATGATATTGTTGTATTGGATCAAGGTATAGTTTCACAAAAGGGATCACCCATGAACTTATATAATAACCCAGATAATCTGTTTGTTGGTGGTTTTATCGGATCTCCAAAAATGAATTTTATAGATAGTAAAATTTTAAGTAAAAGTTCAAAGAGTTCTGAAGTAGATATAATGGGGACTGGAAAGTTAAATGTACCAAAAATTTCTGATAATACTCAAGAAGGGGATAGTATAAAAATTGGAATAAGACCAGAGCATTTAATATTAAATGCAAAAACAGATTCATTATGGGAAAGTAAAGTCTTCGTTGTAGAAAAATTAGGGTCAGGAACATATTTATATTTAGAGAAAGAGGGAGATCCTCTTGTTGTACAAACTGATGGAGACACAAATATTAAAGTAGGTGACACTGTTAAAATAGGTTTTGATCCATTTCGTTGCCATTTATTTGATAATAAAGGTATTTCTTTTAAAAATTCTTGAATCAATCTCAGGTAGTATTGTTTAAATTACATACTTGTTATTCTTCTTTTAAATGTTCATTATGTGTTAATTTTTAAATAACTTTAAAAAACAAGAAAAAAGAGGGGAATATATGTTTAAAAATATATTAATAATAATCTCTGCAATAGCTTTTGTTTTTAATTCAATTGCATTTGCAGATATCAAATTCTGGACGACAGAAACTCAACCAGCAAGGATGGCTAAACAAGAAGAGATGGCAAAAGCTTTTGAAGCCAAAACTGGAATTGGAGTTGAAGTTATCCCGATTGATGAGAAAGATTTAGGAACAAGAGCTACTGCAGCAGCTGCAGCAGGAGATCTTCCTGATGTAATTTATCATACATTGCAATATGTATTGCCATGGGCAGAAGCGGGAATTTTAGACGTTGATGCAAATAATGATATCGTTAACTCACTTGGAAAGAAAACTTTTGCTCCAGGTGCTTTAAAGATGGCTAAAAAAGGTGGCAAAATTGCAGCCGTGCCAGTAGATGGCTGGACGCAAATGGTTGTATACAGAAAAGATTTATTTAAAGCTGCTGGTTTAGAACCACCGACGACTTATGCAAACATCGAGAAAGCAATAGATGCTTTATCTAGTAATGATATGTTTGGATTTGTTGCGGCAACTAAAACTGACGAAAACTTTATGAGTCAAGTTTTAGAACATGTCATGCTTGCAAACGGTGTAAATATTGTAAAAAAAGGTGGAACAAAAAAACAAGGAAGAGCTTTAAAGAATTCTTTACAGTTTTATAAAAAATTAGCTAAGGCTAGCCCTCCAGGAGAACTTTATTGGAAACAATCAAGAGAACTTTATTTCGCTGGTAAAACTCCAATGATAATATGGTCACCATTTATCATGGATGAATTAGCTGGTTTAAGAGACTCAGCTCCACCAACAATTAACAGTGATCCTACTTCACCAGAATTGGCATCTAAAACTGGTTTTATAACTAATTTTAGTGGACCAAATAATGTAAAAGGCGCAGCTTGGGCGGATGTTAGATACTTTGGTGTAACTGCAGATGCAGATACAGATGAAGCTAAGCAGTTTATTCTTTATTCAATGGATGAAGGATATACAAGCACTTTATCTATAGCACCAGAAGGTAAGTTCCCTGTAAGAAGAGGTAATGCAAGTGATCCAAATGCATTTACAACAGCTTGGAGTAAACTGCCTGTTGGAGTTGATAGAAAAGCTCCTTTAACAGATCTATATTCAGCAGATGTAATAAATAATATTGTTGCAGGTTTAGATACTGCTAATAGATGGGGTGTTAAAGAAGGTGAACTATCTAGAGCATCTAAAATTATTAACAATAAGTTTATAAATAGAATCACTAGACAATATATTGACGATCAATTGACGCTAGATGAAGCAGTAGATGAAATTAATACTGTGCTAGCTAGCTTCTAGTAATTTAAAAAATTAAAAAAAGCGGGTAATATTAATTATCCGCTTTTTTTTATGAGTTCAAAACTTGCAAAAATTGAAAAAAGAACAGCTTATCTTTTAATATTACCATCAGTTCTTTTAGTATTTTCTATAATTTTATTTCCAATATTTTCTAATATTTGGATAAGTTTTAAAAATGTAGAGCTCAAAGATTTAAGAATTCCTGAACCAAGAGCAAAAAAATTAGTAAAATCAATTAATGATAATCCAAATCAAATAAAAGTAATTTATAAATTAAGAAATAGTTCTCTTACACAAGAAATTACTAATGTAAAATTTAAAGATAAATATCCAGATGATATCGAACCAATAAGTTTAAATAATAAATGTCAATTTAAATCAAATTTACTTAAGTGTGAGTTAGGTAATTGGCCAAAAAAATATCGAGAAAATTTAGAAATAGTATTTCAAAATATTAATAATAAAGAAATTTCCAAGAAGGAACTAAAATCTTATAAGCCTAAACTATCAGGTAAGTCACAAAATATATTATTAACTTATGAGTTTACATTAAATAATTTCAAAAAAGTAATTAAAGACAAAGCTTTTATAGATCTATTATCAACAACTTTTTATTACACTTTTTTTGGAACCATAGGTGCAATAGTTTTTGGAATTTTAGCTGCACAAATGGTAAATCAAAAATTTTTTGGAAGAACATTTATGAGAAGCGTTCTTTTATTTCCTTATGTTGCGCCAGTTGTAGCTCTTGCTTATACCTGGGAACTTTTACTTGATCCAACAAGTGGAACTTTAAATAATTTGTTAATTAACTATCAAATTATTGATGGGCCAATAAATTTACTAGGACAAAAATATGTAACTTTAAACATACTTGGTTTTGATTTTAAATTAAGGTTAGCATTAACAACTGTAATTATTTTTGAAATTTGGAGATATTTTCCTCTAGCATTTTTATTTATTCTTGCTCGTCTTCAAGCAGTTCCAAAAGAGTTGTATGAAGCAGCTGATGTTGATGGTGCAAATCCTATCCAAAAATTTCTTAATATTACTTTGCCCCAGATATTAGCAGTGATTTCAATTCTATTTATGATTAGATTTATTTGGAATTTTAATAAATTTGAAGACATCTTCTTACTCACTGGTGGGGCATCAGGCACAAGAACATTGCCAATAAATGTATATCAACAAGGTTTTTCAATCGGGGATATTGGTATGGGTTCTGCAGTTTCTATTGTGATTGTAGTGTTTCTATTAATTTTTATGTTTATCTATTTTAAACTTTTAGGAAAAAGAGCTGATGAAAATTAAAAATATATTTACTTATTGTTTTATCTCGTCTTTGTTTTTGTTTTCATTAATTTGTATTTGGAAAATCTTAGTTACATTACAAGGAATTGAATTAACAAATTTTAATTTTAATAAATTATTTATATTTGGAATAATTCTTTGCGCAATAAATCTTCTTATTGGGAAAAAATTAAATTTAAATATTAAAATAATTTTACTAGCACTTTTATTTTCTATCTTTGATTATTTCATTTCAAAAAATTTACCTATTTGGTATAGTTTTGGCATATTCTTAATTTCATTATTTTTTTTCAATAATATTAAAGATTACGACAAAAACTTTTTGTCAAAAAATCATTCCTCTCAAAAATTATTCTTTAATTTTTTAACATTATTTGGAATTACACTGTTCTCTTTTGTAATTCTTTTCCCTTTTTATATGATGTTAGTTACAAGCTTTAAAACCCAAGCATTGTTATTATTGAACCCATTAGACTTTAGTATTAACTTTGCACAAGGATTGCCAGAGTTGTTCAAATCTTATTTTATAGTGTTCAAAGATTATAATTTTGGAAGATATATGCTAACAAGCACAATAGTCTCCTTAGGCACAGTCATTATAACATTAATATTTGCAATACCAGCTGCTTACGCGGTTGCAAGACTTAATTTCTTTGGAAAAAATTTTTTATCAACATCCATATTGATAATTTATTTGTTTCCAGCGATAGTTTTAGTGATACCTTTGTATACAATTTTTAGTCAACTTGGTTTAAGAAATTCTATTGAGGGTTTGCTAATAGTTTATACAGCTACGACTTTACCTGTAGCAATTTATATGTTGCAAGGTTACTTTAAAAGTATACCAAAAGAATTAGAGGAAGCAGGGATTATAGATGGTCAAAATTGGCTTGGTATAATTTTTAAAATTATACTTCCGCTAAGTTTACCTGCAATATCATCGGTAGCTTTGTATGTATTTATGATAGCTTGGAATGAATTTTTGTTTTCATTAATGTTTTTAGACCGGCCAAATACATTCACATTATCAAGAGCTATTCAGTTTCTGAATGTTGGAGCTGAAACACCTAGACAATATTTAATGGCAGGGTCTGTAGTAGTAACTTTGCCTATTTTAATAATTTTTGTTTATTTTGAAAAATATTTAGTAAGCGGTCTTACTGCAGGAAGTGTTAAAGGATAATGCAAAATAAAGTAGAAGAGGCAAAAAAAATATTATTGGGTAACAGAAAAAATGGTTACACACTTCCTACTAATAATAAATTATATCCTGCTCAATGGAATTGGGATTCAGCTTTTATAGCTCTTGGCTATTCTTACTTTAATTTAGATTTTTCAATTATAGAAATTGAAACTTTGCTTAATGGTCAGTGGGACGATGGAATGGTACCCCATATTCTTTTTCATGAAAAAGACACATCTTATTTTCCAAATCACACAACTTGGCAATGTGGAAAAAATATACCTTCCTCTGGTATTACTCAGCCACCAGTTTTAGCCAGTATTTTGAGGAAAATTGTTGAAAAAAATCAACTTAGTAATGAACAACATTCAAGAATTATAAATATAATAACAAAAATTAAAAATTATCATGATTGGTTCATAAAATTCAGAGATCCTAATAAAACCGGCCTTGTATCCATATTACATCCGTGGGAGAGCGGGTATGATAATTCACCAATTTGGGATCAGCCAATGAGCAATATCAAAGTAGATAAAAACCTTAATTATAAAAGAAGAGATCTTGAGGTTTCAAACTCTGATGAGAGACCTTTAAAAACTGATTATGACAGATATGTAACTTTAAGAGATCAATTTAGAGATGTTCACTACGATCCAAATAGATTGTATGAGATCTCTGATTTTAATGTAGTAGATGTTGGATTTAATGCTTTATTTTTGAGAGCAAATAAAGATCTACTTAGCTTAGCTAAAAATTTAGATTTAAATTTCGATGATTTAAATAATTTCGTATCCAAAACTGAAAAAGAAATATTAAAATTATATGATGATAATATTAATGATTTTGTCTCAAAAGATATAAAAACTAATTTGAATATCGTTGTTCCGTCGATAACAAATTATTTTACTCTCTTCGCAAATCTACAAGATGATGAATTAAATAAAAAAATTATTAATAATTTAAAAAATCATAATATTAATGATAATTACTATTTCTCAACAATAAAACCAAATCATCCTTCATTTGAAGAAAAAAGATATTGGAGAGGTCCAATATGGATAAATTGTAATTGGTTGATTTATCAAGGACTTATTAAAAAAGAGCCAGAATATGCAAATGAAATCAAAAAAAAAACTTTAGAATTAATTGAAGAAAAAGGTTTTCATGAATATTACAGTTATAAAGATGGATCAGTTATGGGCGCAAATAATTTCTCATGGAGCGCAGCTTTATATTTAGACTTAGTTTTAGAAAATTAGTTTAAATTTTTAGTTTTTATTTAGAAAAGTTTCAGATGAATCATCCATTGCTTTTGCCCAAGCTGTATGATGAACTGGAGCGACAGATCCTGTAACTGGAGATGAAAAAGATTTATTTCTATACGTTGATATATCTTCAACCTTATGATGTTCCCACTCTTTAAAATGTTTTCTTATCAGCTCAAAATCTATTTTTGGATAATCTGACATATCATGCAATTCCTTTGTGTATTCAGTTTGAAAATCAATCATCTGATCAGGATTTTCCAGTTTTTCTTCTAAAGCAACCCATTTGTTAATATCTTTTTCGATTTCATCTCCACTTGGCAAATTAATTTTACCCATTATAACATCTCTCGCATACCAAGCTTGGCAATCAAACATATTAAATGTGTGAAACTGGTCTTGCATTCCTAGATACAAAAGTTTGTGATTATCCTGCCAAACAACACCTTTGTATAATTTTGGAGGATAAAGTCTGTTTCTTGTTTTAAGTTTTAAATTTTCTTCCAAAAAAGGAAAATGATGCAGGTAACCAGTACACAGTATTATTACATCTGCATCCTGTTCGGTACCATCTTTAAAAATTGCTTTTTTTCCTTCCAATCTATCTAAATAGAATACTTCTTTCATTCCTTCTGGCCATTTAAAACCCATAGGATTATGTCTGAAGCCAATTGTTACACTTTTTGCTCCATATTTATTGCATTGAAGTGCAATATCTTCTGCAGAATAACTACTTCCTAAAACTATAATATTTTTTCCTCTAAATTCTTCCGCATCTCTAAAGTCATGCGAATGCATTATTCTTCCAGGAAACGAACTCATACCTTTATATTCAGGTATAAAAGGAACTGAAAAATGACCAGTGGACACTACAACGTAATCAAAATGATCAGTTAAAATTTTATCATTTTCTTTATCTTGATAGCTAACTTCAAATTTATCTGATTTAAAAACTGTATTAACTACTCTTGTATTAAATTTAATTTTATTTCTTAAATTTCCTTTACTTACTCTACTAGTTATATAATCATAAAGTACTTCTCTAGGTGGGAAAGATGGAATTGGCTTACCAAAATGTTCATCAAAAGAATAATCTGCAAATTCAAGACACTCTTTAGGTCCGTTTGACCAAAGATATCTATACATGCTATTATGAACTGGATCTCCATATTGGTCAGATCCTGTTCTCCAGCTATAATTCCAAAGACCTCCCCAATCACTTTGTTTTTCAAAGCAAACTATTTCAGGTATTTTGTCTCCTTTTTTCTCGGCATGTTCAAAAGCCCTTAGTATTGATAACCCGCAGGGTCCAGCACCGATAATAGCGACTTTAGTCATGATAATTTTTCCTCTACAATTAAAATTATAAATATATTGTACTAAGAAAAATAGAAAAATTAAATATTATTTTAATATGAAAACTAATTGGAATTATCCTACTACAATTTGGGTTGGAGAGAATAGAATTCAAGATTTAGGTCTAGCATGTAAAAATTTGAAAATTGATAAACCATTATTTGTCACAGATAAGGATTTAATTAATCTAAAAATGGTTCAAGATATTATTTTAGATTTAAGAAAAACCTTTAATCATCTTCAAGTTTTTTCAAATTTTTCAGGTAATCCTTTAGGCGAGAATGTGGAAGAGGGAGTAAGGGAGTTTAAGAAATTAGGTTGTGATGGAGTTATTGCATTTGGTGGTGGCAGCGGTCTTGATGTAGGTAAAGCTATTGCTTTTATGTCAGGACAGTCTAGACCAATATGGGATTTTGAAGATGTAGGTGATTATTGGAAAAGAGCAGATGAAAATAACATTGCACCTATCATTGCTGTACCCACTACAGCAGGGACAGGTTCAGAAACTGGAAGAGCATCAGCTATAATCAATAAACAAACAGGTATAAAAAAAATTATTTTCCACCCGAAATTTTTACCTTCAATTGTAATTTTAGATCCTAATTTAACTTTAGATCTTTCTCCAAGATTGACTGCAGCGACAGGTATGGATGCTTTGGCACACAATTTAGAAGCTTTTTGTGCGTCTGGATTCCACCCGATGGCTGATGGAATTGCGATTGAGGGAATGAAGTTAATTAAAAACTCATTAATTAAAGCAGTTAAGAATGGAAAAGATTTAAATGCTAGAGCAGAATTATTAGCTTCAGCTAGTATGGGTTCTACCGCTTTTCAAAAAGGGCTTGGCGCTATTCATTCTTTAAGCCACCCTATTAATGCCCAATTTAATGTTCACCACGGTTTATCAAATGCTATCTTTATGCCTTATGTATTAACTTTTAACAAAGAAATGATTGAAAAAAAGATAATTTCTATATGTGATTATCTCGAACTCGATAAAAGTTTTGATAGTTTTTTAAACTGGATTTTAGAACTAAGAAAAGAATTAAATATACCACATAAATTATCAGAAATTGTTGATGTAAATAAAATAAATTTAGAAAAGTTATCAGTTATGGCATTAGAAGATCCATCCACTTCTACCAATCCAAGGACAATGAGTAAGGATGACATGAAAGCACTTTATGAACACAGTATTTCAGGTAAATTATTCTAATGAAAAGAATTCTTATAGTTGAGGGTAATCTTAGAGAAGAAAATCAAAGCTTTACTGATGGTGGAATTAAAACTCATACTGAAAGTTTAAAAGACAGTATTAGTTATTTTACAGATCAATTAGATATTGATGTTGTTAATCCTTCTTCGGATGAAAACATTAACGAAGTAGCTAAAGATTTAACTAAATATAATGGAATGATATGGGGTGGTAGTAGTTTAAATATTTACAATGATACTCCTGAAATAAGAAGACAAATAAATTTTATGAGGGAATGTCAAAAGAATATAAAAAATATATTCGCAATTTGTTGGGGAATGCAAGTTGCTGTAACGGTTGCTGGTGGAGAAGTAAAGAAATGCCCTAATGGTGCTCATAGAGGAATAGCTCATGATATAGAAATAAACGAAAACGGCCTTAAACATCCGCTTTATAAAAATAAAAATAAAAAATTTAATACCCCTGCATTTAATTTTGATGAAGTTGTAAAATTACCTGAGGGCTGTACATTACTTTCATCAAATCCAATAAATAAAGTCATGGGTATAAATTTTAATGTTGGTTCAACGAATGTATGGGGAATTCAATATCACCCAGAGATCACTTATGCTAAAATGATAAGCTTAATTCATTTTAGGAGAGATCGACTTTTAGAAAAAAAAGCATTTATTGACCAAATGGAAATAGACTCTCATGTAAAAATTATAGAAGATGAAAATAAAATTTCAAATAAAGATGCAAGGATGAGAGAATTAGAAAACTGGCTAAATAATTTAAATTAGAACAAGCCTTCTATTTCACCTTTTTCATTAAGCTTAATAGAGTCTGCTGCAGGAACTCGAGGAAGTCCTGGCATTGTCATGATGGCACCGCATATAACAACAATAAATTCTGCACCTGAAGATAATCTTACTTCTCTAATTGGTAATGAATGGCCTGTTGGAGCACCTTTTGCATTTGGATCAGTAGAAAAACTATATTGTGTTTTCGCTACACATATAGGTAAATTTCCATAACCCGCTTCTTCAAAAGATTTTAATTGATCTTTTATTTTACTGTCAGCAACAACTTCGTTTGCTCGATATATTTCTTTTGCAACAGTTTCAACTTTCTTTAGTAAAGGTGTTTTTTCATCATATAAAAATTTAAAATTTGCTTGTTTTTGATCAATTAAATCTACAACATGTGTGGCAAGTTCTTTTGTTCCTTCACCACCATTTGACCAATGAGTACATAAAGTAGCTTTAACTCCCATATTATCACAAGCATTTATTAACTCTTTTACTTCATTATCAGTATCGGCAACAAAATGATTAACAGCAACCGCTACCGGTAAACCAAATTTTTTTACGTTTTCAATGTGTCTTTCCAAATTTACCAAACCTTTTTTTAACGCGTCTACATTTTCATTTTTTAAATCATCTTTAGCTACACCGCCGTGCATTTTTAATGCTCTAATTGTTGCAACAATAACTACACACTCAGGTTTTAAATTTGATTTTCTACATTTAATATCTAAAAATTTTTCCGCTCCTAGGTCTGCTCCAAATCCAGCTTCAGTTACAACATAATCAGCTAGTTTTAAACCTGCTTTAGTTGCTATTACAGAGTTACAACCGTGCGCAATATTTGCAAAAGGACCACCATGAATAATTGCTGGATTATTTTCTAAAGTTTGAGTTACATTAGGTCTAATTGCTTCTTTCAACAAAACAGTCATTGGTCCATGAGCATTTAAATCTTTTGCAAAAATAGGCTTTCTATCTCTAGTATAAGCAACTGTAATATTACCTATTCTCTTTTCCAAATCTTCAAGATCATTTGCTAAACAAAAGATAGCCATTATCTCAGATGCTACTGTAATATCAAAACCATCTTCTCTTGGAAAACCATTCGCAACTCCACCCAAATTAATATTGATAGATCTTAAAGATCTATCATTCATATCCATAACTCTTCTCCAGACTACTCGTCTTACATCTATGTTTAATTTATTTCCCCAATAAATATGATTATCAATTAACGCTGACAATAAGTTGTGAGCAGATGTAATTGCATGGAAGTCTCCTGTGAAATGTAAATTGATTTGTTCCATTGGAACAACTTGAGCATATCCTCCACCTGCTGCTCCTCCTTTCATTCCAAATGAGGGACCTAAACTAGGTTCACGTAAACACACTATAGAATTTTTACCAATTTTATTTAATCCATCATTTAAACCAACTGACGTAGTAGTTTTTCCCTCACCTGCAGGAGTTGGTGTAATAGCAGTAACTAAAATTAATTTTCCATTTTGTTTATCTTTTAAACTATCTAAATATTCTAAATTTATTTTAGCAATATGACGTCCCATAGGACTAAAAGCACTTGGTTCGTCTGGAACATTAATTTTACCCAAAATCTCATTTATGGGTTTCATTTTTGCTTCTCGTGCAATTTGGATATCTGATTTTGACATAAATCTAATTACTTATTAATGAGCAGAATTACTATCCTTTTTTGTCACGTATTTAAACATCTAAAAAATATATATAAAAAAAATTAGCAAAAACTTATATTTAATTTTATAAAACTTACGGATGCAGAAATATTCAGTATTTAGTCTAATCAAAAATGCTTTCTCCAATCACCAAAATTGGGAAGTTGCTTGGAAAGATCCAACTCCAAAAAGTGAATATGATGTAGTCATCATTGGAGGTGGAGGACACGGTCTTGCTACTGCATATTATTTAGCAAAAGAACATAATATTAGAAATGTAGCTATCATTGAGAAAGGCTGGATTGGTGGTGGAAATGTTGGTCGAAATACAACGATCATAAGATCAAATTTTATGTACGATGCTAATGCAAGATTTAATGAATTTGGAATGGATTTGTGGAGAAACTTAAGTCAAGAACTGAACTTTAATGTGATGTTTTCTCCAAGGGGAATAATAAACTTAGCCCACTCAGATGCTCAAATGAATGCATATGCTCGTAGAGGAAACTCTATGAGATTAAATGGAATAGATGCAAAGTTATTGGATAGAGACGAAGTTAAAAAATTAATTCCAATGGCAGACTTTAGTGATGAAGTACGTTTCCCAATCTTTGGTGGTTTAATGCAACCAAGTGCTGGTACCGCAAGACATGATGCTGTTGCCTGGGGTTATGCGCGTCAAGCAGATGATATGGGAGTAGATATAATACAACATTGTGAAGTCACTGGTTTTGATGTTGTAAATGGAAAAATAAAAGGAATTAGAACTTCAAGAGGAGATATTAAAGCAAAAAAAGTTGGATTATGTGTTGCAGGTAGCACAAATATATTAGCTGAAAAATTAAATATGACACTGCCAATAGAAACTCATGTACTGCAAGCTTGTGTTTCAGAACCTGTAAAACCATTATTAGACGGAGTAGTAACTTTTGGTGCAGGCCACTTTTATATAAGTCAATCAGACAAAGGTGAGATGGTAATGGGTGGTGATCTTGATGGATATAATAGTTATGCTCAAAGAGGTAACTTGCCAACTATACAACATGTATTGACAGGTGGCTTAGCTTTGTTTCCATTTTTAAGTAGATTAAAAATGTTAAGGACATGGGGAGGGATCATGGATATGTCAATGGATGGTTCTCCAATAATTGATAAAACTCATATTGAAGGTTTATATTTAAACTGCGGATGGTGTTATGGAGGTTTTAAATCAACTCCTGTCTCAGGTTGGACATTTGCTCACACAATTGCGCAAGATCAAGTTCATGAATTAAATTCAGAATTAAGATTAAATAGATTTTCTACAGGCCATCTTTTAGATGAAAAAGGTTTAGGAACTAAAACCTGGATTGGTTAAAAAATGTTATACATCAAATGTCCTTATTGCGGTTTAAGAGCACAAAAAGAATTTTCATATGGAGGTGATGCAACTGTAAAAAGACCTAATATAAATGAAGAAGTATCAAGCGAGGATTGGGATAATTTTGTTTATATGAGAAAAAGTCCAAGAGGGAAACATATAGAGTTATGGCAACATATAGCTGGATGTAGACAATGGATAAAGGTGCAAAGAGACACCGCTACACATGAAATTTTCCAAACAGCAAAAGTCACAGAAGAAATAAGATGAGCCAACCATTTAGATTAAATAAAGAGGGATTAATTAATCGAAACAAAAAAATATCTTTTACTTTTAATGGTAAAAAATTATTTGGATATGAGGGAGATACAATTGCATCTGCTTTGATTGCAAATGGAATACATTTAGTTGGTAGAAGTTTTAAATATCATAGACCAAGAGGTTTTTTTGGAGCAGGAGTAGAGGAACCAAACGCAAAGCTTCAAGTAGAATTCAATGGTCATTCAGAGCCAAATGTTAATGCAACAGAAATGGAACTCATTGAAGGTTTGTCCGCAACAAGCCAAAATTGTTGGCCATCAGTAAATTTTGATATTGGTGCAATTAATAATTTTTTAAAAATGTTTTTCCCGGCAGGGTTTTATTACAAAACATTTATGTGGCCTAAAAGTTTCTGGTATAAAATTTACGAACCTTTCATTAGAAAAGCCGCAGGATTAGGGGTTGCTTCGATAGAAAAAGATAAAGAACGATATGAACATAAATTTGAGTATTGCGATTTATTGGTTACTGGATCTGGACCCTCTGGATTAGCAAGTGCTTATGCTGCTGCAAAAAATGGAGCAAAAGTAATTTTAGCTGAGGATAAACCAAGATTTGGAGGAACACTTTTAACCGATGATGTAAGCATCGATAACTTATCAGGAAAAGATTGGGCAGAAAAAATAATTACTGAATTAAAATCTATGCCCAATGTCACTGTAAAAAATAGATCTCAAGTTTTTGGTTATTATGATCATAACATGCTGGTAATGTTTGAGAGAGTTAGTGATCATTTAGAGAAAAAATCAAAATTCACCCCAAGACAAAGACTTTGGTATATTAGAGCCAAAGAAACAATTTTATCTACTGGTTCAATTGAAAGACCAATTGTGTTCGGCAACAATGATACTCCAGGAATTTTTTTATCAGCAGCTGCAAAAGAATATATGAAAGTCTATGGAGTATTGGTTGGAAAGAAACCTTTAATATTCACAAATAACGATAGTGCATATGAAACAGCTTTAGAGTTCAAAAAAAATAATGTTGAACCAATTATATTAGATACAAGAGAAGAACATTCATCAGAATTAATTGATGAAGCTAAATCAAAGGGAATTGATATAAGATTTTCTCACGGTGTTATTGTTGCTAATGGTTACAAAAAAGTTAAATCTGCAAAAATTGGCAAACTGAATAAAGATAAAAATTCTTTTGGGAAAATAGAAACTGTAGATTGTGATTGTATTTGTGTGTCTGGATTTTGGACACCATCTGTACATTTAGCATCACAGTCAGGAAATAAACTTAAGTATGAAGAAAAAATTGATGCATTTATTCCAGATAAGAAAAAACAACATGAGACCTCAGTCGGTGCAGCAAATGGATCATTTACATTAGAAGAAAGTTTAAAACATGGTTTTGAAAATGGTTCAAATCTTTCCGCAAAAATTACAGAGACTAAAACAGAAATCTCAATTCCAAATGTAAATGAAAAGAAATACGGAGCTCATGATAAATTTTGGTGTATGCCGTTACCTAAGAATGAAAATCCAAAAAGATTTGTTGATTTTCAAAATGATGTATCTGTTTCTGATATAGAAATCGCACTAAGAGAAGGCTACAGATCAATAGAGCATGTTAAAAGATACACAACTCTTGGAATGGCAACAGATCAAGGCCGTACAAGTAATTTAAATGGCCTTCAGTTGGTATCTAATATAGAAAATAAAATAGTTCCTGAAGTGGGACACACAACATTTAGACCACCTTTCACACCAATTACAATCGGGACAATAGTTGGTCGTGAAGTAGGTATGGAATATATGCCGACTAGAAAAACCCCAATGCATGAATGGCATGAGAAAAATAATGCTGTATTTGTTGATGCAGGTGCTTGGAAAAGACCTCGATATTATAAGCTAGGAAGTGAAACTTTATTTGAAGCTTCAAAGAGAGAGGCAAAAAATGTTAGAGAGAATGTTGGTATATGCGATGTAACTACATTAGGAAAAATTGATATTAAAGGTCCAGACGCAGCAGAATTTTTAAATAGAGTTTATACAAATGCTTGGATGAAATTACCTGTTGGAAAAGCAAGATATGGATTGATGCTTAGAGAAGATGGAATTGTCATGGACGATGGAACAACAACAAGAATTTCAGAAAATCATTATCATATGACAACAACAACTGCACAAGCTGCAAATGTTTTATCTCACTTAGAATATTATCTTCAAATTGTTTGGCCAGAATTAAATGTAAATGTTGTCTCTACAACTGAGCAATGGGCAGGGGCTGCAATTGCTGGACCTAAATCTAGAGACATGTTATCAAAATTATATCCGGACTTAGACGTATCAAATGAAGCTTTGCCTTTTATGGGCTATAAAGAAGCAGAATTTTTTGGTGTTCCATCAAGAATTTTTAGAATTTCATTTTCTGGTGAGCTTGCATATGAGATTAATGTCAAATCAGATCATGGAATGTTCATGTGGGAGAAAATGATGGAAGTAGGAAAAGATTTTGGAAATCAGCCTTATGGAACTGAAGCTTTGTCAACATTAAGAATAGAAATGGGACACGTTGCAGGGCCAGAATTAGATGGTCGAACAATCCCATCAGATGTTTCATTAAATGGATTAGTTTCAAAGAAAAAAGATTTTATCGGCAAAAATTCTTTAGGGAGAGAAGCATTTAATGTTGAGAGCAGACAAAAAATTGTTGGACTTATTCCAATTGATAGAAAGTCTAGTATTCCTGAAGGATCTCATATCGTCCAAGATCAGAATGCAAAATTACCAAACCCTAAACTTGGTCACGTTTCTTCTTCTTGTTGGAGTGTAGAAAATAATAATCCATTTTCTCTGGCAATAATGAAAGATGGAAAAAATATGATAGGTAAAAAGTTTTTTGCGGTATCACCATTAAAAAATAAATCAATTGAAGTAGAAGTTATATCTTCACATTATGTTGACCCTGAAGGAAAAAGAGTTAGATCATGAAAAATGTTTCTGCACTAGAAAATATTCATAAACATGGATTGTTTGGCAATCACGATAGTAAAGATGAGCTAATAAATATTAGAGAAATCAAGGATGTTTTGATTTATCAAATTGTTAAATATAAAAAATCTTCAATTA
This sequence comes from uncultured Pelagibacteraceae bacterium, assembly GCA_902535625.1. Taxonomy (GTDB): domain Bacteria; phylum Pseudomonadota; class Alphaproteobacteria; order Pelagibacterales; family Pelagibacteraceae; genus Pelagibacter. The sequence continues at coordinate 53,199 of CACAUA010000004.1, forward strand.
GTATTGATAAAATAAAAATAGATAATTTAAATTTACCTGAGACACTCTTGGTATCTTCAAATACTAATACAAGAATTTTATGGATGGGACCTGATAATTGGTTGGTCGTTTCAACGAATAAAGAAATAGAAAAATCTATTTTAGAAAACCTAAGTCATGATGATTTTGCATTAACTGATCTATCTCATTCAAGAACAATACTTGAATTAGAAGGTTCTTTGGTAGATGAAGTATTGAAAAAGGGTTGTCCGTTAAATTTAGATGGTCTTGATGAAGGAAAATGTTCTAATTCTGCTTTTCATGCAATCACAATAACTATTGACTTTATTAGTTCAAATCCAAGAAAAGTAAGAATATTTGCTTTAAGAAGTTTTGGAGAATCTCTTTATCATTCAATAACTGATGCTTGTTTAGAATTTGGCTATAAAGCTGAATAAAAATTATTCTGAAGTTTTAAATTTAGTCTTTTGAATTATAACCACAAACACAATTGGAATTATTAAAGTTATTAGTGTTACTGTTATCAACAAAATACCTAGATCTGAATAATCGGCAGTGGTAAGAATAGCGTTTGTTACCTTATCTTTTACTTCTCTAGTAATAACATAAATTTCATTTAAATATTTAGTCCCTAAAGCACTTGCTGATAAAGCAAGATTTGTAAAAGATGCGAATACTGCAAAGAAAGTTGCTTTTAAGTGCGACGGAGCATTTTTAGCAATCCATGCAAGCAAAGGTATCATTGAGACTTGTCCCAAAGGTGACTCAAGTGCAGTATTTAATATTGCAATAAACTTGGCATCAACAACTCCATTAGTAATTGATGATGTCCAATTGTGAAATCCATAATACATACCAACACTTGGTAAAAATAAAATTGCACCTGCAATGGATAAAATCACTATTATTTTAGCTATTGAGTTGTTTGCCATAAATGGTCTTAATAAGATAATCCCTACAAGGGTTAAAACTGAAGCAATAAGTGATAACACTGAAAAAAATTGTTCATTGAATTCAAGTACATCAATTTCAAACCAAGATAAACCTGGACCAGGTCCTGGCATTGCTCTAAAAATAAAAATTATTATTGCTGTCCCTACAACAGTAAGTCTTAAATCCTGAGGAAGTTCTTTAACTAATTTATTCATTAAAAATAGAATAATTGCCATTGAACCTACAAAAACAATTTCTTGAGCAAATGGCACTTTGAATGATCCAATACCTAAAGTGAAAATAACAAAAACTAAACTTCCACCTAATATCCACCAGTTTACTTCAGTTTTCTCTGAAGGAGCATAATCTTGGTCACCCTCATGACCTTGTTCAATAAGTTTTCTTTTCTTTTGATTTTTTAAATATGAAGCGAGAAATATTCCAAGAACGGATACAATTGGTATAATTAAAGCATATATATAAATTGAACCGTATAAACTTATCTTATCTGCTTGTTCAAGATCGTCTACTCCTTTAAAGAGGATAACGTTAGCTAAAGCAACTAAAACAGTTCCACCAATTATTGCAAATCTTCCAAGAGTTTGCATTGTTGTATGCATAAGTTTGATTTCATCTCTTGAAAATTTATTTCCACTATCATCAACTAAAGGAACTGCTTCTACAGTCATAGCATCGGCTACAACATCTTGCACAACATAACCAATCGGAGCAAGCAAAACACTGATCACAAACCATGTTTCTACTGAAAGAATTGAGGACATCCATTCAGTATGAATTATTAAACCGTACATTATAATTAAACTTAATGAGATTAAGGATGCTCCAACAAAAACCATGTAATTTTTTTTATTCCAGATTAGATCAACAAGATGACCTAAAGGCATCTTCAATGCCCATGGAATTCCAGCCCAAAAACCCAGTCCAGCAAGAAAAGCAGCAGATAAGTTTAGATAGTCTTTAACAAAAAAAGTTCCAACAATACCCGTTAGTCCTGAAATACCAGCAGCAAGATAAATCATCAATGGTGGTAGATAGGTCCACTTAAACTGTCTTCCTAAATCTATTAAAGTACTATCTATAAATCTCAAAATTTTATTACTCATAAATTATTCTGTTAAATTTAATAATATTAATCCATTTTGTTTAGTTTCTTTACACCAAAGTTCATAACTTTCACAAACTCTCCACAAATGATCAAATGCTCTTTGAGATAATTCCAAAGGAAAGTGACTTTTTGCATAATATAATTTTGGGATTTTCATTAATTGTTTAATCATAGTATCTTTTTGTATTTGTAAAAGTCTTATAGTTTCTTGATTAATCTTTTTTTTTGTAGATTTATCTACGTAGTCATTGCTCTCAAGTTCTTTAAACCATTTATCATGAAAATTTCCTGAACTAATTTCATTATAATCATCTGATGCAATAAATATTTCAAAAGCTTGAATATTAGTTAAATTTGGATTTTTAATCTTGATTTCATATATCTTTCGATAAATGATTTCAGCAACATATAATACAAATGGTCTTGATTTATCAGCTTCCAAACTAAACTCCTCAAATGTCTACTGAATAATAGCACGAATTAGGATCATCTTTATAGTGCGCAAAAGGCCCACACTCTTTAAAACCAAAACTTTTAAAAAGTTTTCTAGCGGGCGCAAAAAAATCACCCGCACCAGTTTCGACACTTAGTTTAGTAATTCCTATTTGTTTAGATTTTTCAATAAGATGTGAAATTATTTTTCCACCATATTTTTTATTTCTAAATTTATCTGAAACTCTTATAGATTTAAATTCTCCATGCGTTTCATCAAATAATTTTAAAGCTCCACAACCAATTAATTCATTATTTTCCCACAAACTCCAGAATTTTATACTTGGATCCTTTAATCCAGGTATATCTAATACATGCGAACTCCCCTCAGGAGAAACTGATCTCAATTCAATAAAATGCTTAGTTAGCAACTCATTTACTTGCGGATCATCAAAATTATTTTCTATTGATTTCATAGTTTCGAAAAACATATAATCTAAATTTAGATTAAACCAAGAAAATTAAATATGTGTGGAAGATACGTAATAACTAGCCCCGTTACAAAAACAAAAAAACTTGTTAAGTCAGCTATACAAGTTGAAGATAATGAAAATTATAATGCACATCCATTTCAAAAATTACCTGTAATTAAAAAATATAATAATGGAAATACTCTAGAAAATTTAAAGTGGGGAGTAGTACCTAGCTGGGCTAAGCAAAAAGATTTTAAACCTTTAATAAATGCAAGACTAGAAACTATAGATGAAAAAGTGTCTTTCAAAAAATTAATTCGACTACATAGATGTGTAGCTGTAGCAGATGGTTTTTATGAGTGGAAAAGAGAAAAAGAAAATAAAACACCTTATTATTTTTTAAGAGAGGATAAAAAGCTTATGTATTTAGCGGCTATTTATGACAACGATCAATTTTGTTTAATAACCGAGGATGCAGATGAAAATATTAAAGAAATACATCATAGACAGCCTGTTATAATCAATGAAAATGATGTTAATAGATATTTAAATCTTGAATTAACAGGATCGAGTTTTCTGAAAGAGTGTAAAAAAACAAAATTAAACTTTCATGAAGTTTCAAAGGAAGTTAACAAACCCACAAACAATAATATTTCTTTGATCCAAACAATTTCTTAAAACTATTTTTCTATAGTTGTTAAATGTCCCATTTTCCTTTTAGCTTTAACTTCTTTTTTTAAATAATCATAAAAAAATTCATTTTCTTTAAATTTTTTATTTTTATATTCTAATATATCTTCACCAATCAAATTAAGCATTTTTGCATTATAAATTTTTTTTGTTTCTAATTTTTCAAGTCCACATACAGCTCTTATATGATTTTCAAATTGGCTAATGTTGTGTGAATTTATAGTTAGGTGTCCAGAATTATGTACTCTTGGTGCAACTTCATTAGCATATAAATTATTATTTTTATCTATAAAGAATTCAACGCACATAGTACCAATATAATCAAGCTCTTCAGCCACTGTTTTTGCCCAGTCCAATGCTTTATTTTTAATTTCATCACTTATATCAGCGGGAATTTTGGAGTGTTTTAAAATCTGGTCTTCATGATAATTTTCAATTGGATCATAAATTTCATATTTTTGATGACCAAATCTTGTAACCACTACTGAAATTTCTTTTTTTAAATTTACTATCTTTTCTAAGATGTAGCCTTTTGAAAAATCAAAATCTTCATTTAAATCATTTGCATTAATTATTTTATATTGGCCCTTTCCATCATAACCAAGTGTACAAGTTTTCAATAAACCAGGCATTAATCTATCGTTTATCTTTATATCATCTAAATCTTTTATGCTTACAAACTGTGTTGTAGTTATATTATTTTTATTTAAAAACTCTTTTTCAGTCATTCTATTTTGAATTAATTTATTTATTTCGGGGCTTGGTAATACAGATTTGGTTTCATTAATTTTTTTTAATATATCATATGGGATATTTTCAAACTCATAAGTAACAAGATCCACTTTTTCTAAAAAGTTATTGATAATATTTATGTCTTGGTAGTCTCCATAAATAAATTCATCTGCAAAATTGATTGCGGGTGCATCTTTATCATCTGATAAAATAACCGTTTTAATATTAAGTTTTTTTGCTGCAGATGCTAATAGACTTCCTAATTGTCCTCCACCTATTATTCCTAGATCAGGTTTAGACATTAATTACTTTGGTTTTTTTTTTACTTTTGATGTTTGTTTTTTTCGCCAATTTAAAAGTGTTTTTTTTACATTGTTATCATACGTAGCTATAATTGAAGCAGCATATAAACCAGCATTGATTGCACCATCTTCTCCAATAGCAACTGTACCAACAGGAATTCCTTTTGGCATTTGAGCAATTGATAGTAGGCTATCTAAACCTTTTAACTTTTTACTTTCAATGGGAACACCTATGACTGGAATTCTAGTTATAGCAGCAATCATACCAGGTAAATGTGCTGATCCTCCGGCCCCAGCAATAATAATAGAAATATTATTATTTTCTGCTTTCTTTGCATAGGTATAAAGTCTATCAGGCGTTCTGTGTGCAGAGACGATATTTGTCTCATAATTAACTTTTAAAATCTTAAGAACTTTTAAACAATTTTTCATTGTTTTGTAATCAGACTGACTGCCCATTACAATTGATACTTTATGTGATTTTTTTTTGTATTTCATGAAACCAATATCAATTTACAGATATTTCCCTTAAATTGCAATTTTTAGCTAAGGACAGTTTAAGTTAGTGACAATCATAATAATAATAATAGTGTATACCAAATATGAATTATCGAATTGATAATCTTCAGTATTGTAATTGGTCTAGAGAAATCTTTGAAATAAATAATAAAGCTGGATTAAATGCGGTTCACGTAACGTTAGTTTATCATGAAGACTACGATGAATTACAACAAAGAATACATGAGTGGAATAAACATTTTGAAGAAAATAAAGATCTTATATTTCTAGGCAATAACTACAATGATATTACAAAAGCAAAAGAAGAAAACAAAACTGCAATTTTTTTTGGATTTCAAAATTGTTCTCCAATTGAAGATGACATAGGTCTTATAGAAAAAGTACATTCACAAGGTTGTCGATTTATGCAATTAACTTATAACAACCAATCATTATTAGCCACTGGATGTTATGAAAAAAATGATAGCGGAGTTACTAATTTTGGAAAAGAGGCTATTAAAGAAATGAATAGAGTAGGTATCGTTGTTGACATGTCTCATTCAGCAGAGAAAAGTACACTTGATGCAATTGAAATTAGCCAAAAACCAATTGCAATCACTCATGCAAATCCTACTTTTTGGTTTGAAGCTAAAAGAAATAAATCTACAGAATTATTAAAAGTTTTATCTGATAGTGGAGGAATGTTAGGTTTATCATTGTATGCTCACCATTTAAAAGATGGAACAAATTGTAAAATAGAAAGTTTTTGTGAAATGGTTGCAAGAACAGTTGAAATTATGGGTATTGATAATGTTGGAATAGGATCAGACTTATGTTTGAACCAACCAGACAGTGTAGTTGAGTGGATGAGAAATGGAACTTGGTCAAAATCAAAAAATTTTGGTGAAGGCAGTAAAGATAAACCTGGTTTTCCAAAACAACCAGATTGGTTTTTGGATGCAAGAGGATTTAATAATATAAACACAGAACTAAAAAATAAAGGTTTTCACGAAGAAGAGATAAATAAGATACTTGGCAATAACTGGTTTAATTTTTATAAAGGAATTAATTAATGCAAGTTCCACTAAGAGATCCTAAAATTGTAATGAAACTTTCTAGGCTTGGATCGTTTCATCAATCTAAATTATCTTTTCTAAGATCATTTTTAAATGAGTTCAAAGATTGGAAATATAACAGAGATTTGTTTGACTTGAATGATAGGGGATATGGAGTAGCTATTTATTCATTTTCAAAAGATAAAAAAACATATTCTTTAGTTTGTTTTGCTAATGAGCTTAAAGATGAGGAAAGATCTGATAGAGTAATAGCAACTAAATGGGATGCTGCATTTGCTTTGTATGATGGCATTCCTTCAAAAATTGATATTGATAGACTTTCACAAAATGTCCCTAAACAAGAAGTAGGTAGACTTTCTTATAAAGAACTAACTCTCTCAAGAGCAAATAGATCAGTTAGAGCATTTAATTATGTGGTTGAGTGTTTATCAAAAGGTATCCAGCCAAATACTAATGAGCTTTCAAAAGTTGGATATTTGTACAGAACAACTGCAGTATATGGCTCAGGAAAATTTGGATTAGCAGACAGGTTTAGAATTAAAAATAGAGATGAAATAAATGGTCCTTTTAGATTGGAAATGATGTTGGTTTATCTTGTAAGACAATTCACTTTCGATCAAGTAAATCATATAGCAAAACATAAAAATCCTAAAGATGCTGTAGAACTGAACTTGGATATTTGCAGAAATTTAGGAATTGGTAATTCAACTGGATTGGGAATGGCACCATTTATTGTAAACCACCCTTCATTGTTAAATAATTGGATTCTAGCTAAAGAAACAGCTTTAAAAAAAATAAGAGAAATAGAAAAAGTATCAGAAGAAGAGTTTAAAATTTTTTACAACTGTTTAACAAAATCTTTAAAAAATGTAACTTCATGGAATACTGATAGTGAATATCAAAAGAAGAAAATTGAGAATTTAATTAATGATTTACAAAATTTAATCAATTATTTGAAAGACAATATTCATAAATCAAATTTTTATATATTCGACAAATTATACAATTGGGCGGAGGAAAATTTATCCGAAGAAGGAGTTGAGTATTTGGTTTCTATAATGATGGAACCATATAATAAAATAACCGATCCTTTGATTTCTCAA